>CALLUG010000016.1 GCA_938011315.1 uncultured Flavobacteriaceae bacterium | reverse complement strand
AAATTTAAAATGTTTTGTAACATAATTATAAAATTTAAATGTAATAAAATACTTTGAACACTCGTTGTGCATTTAGGCTAAATTAACTTTAATTTTATTTAAAGGTTTTTTAAAAACAAAGAAATTTAAGTATTGAATCATAATAAAAGCAGTAATCTTAGACAACAATCTTGTTACAAGACCTAAAAAAGATTTAGCATGGTTTGTTGCCCAAGAAAACTGTCCATGTAATTGAGAGAAATTAGTTTCAATTCGCTTTCTTATTTTTCCTTTTGCCTTTGCAAAAGGGATGTAGTTATGTTGATTTTTTCGCATCGGGACAGACAAACTAATGTTTAAGTGTGTAAACAAATCTACCTGATAATAAGCACTTATGTAGCCTCTATCGCCTATTAAAGTACCGTGTTTTAAATTGTGTTTAACATCTTTTAAGTAGTTAACATCGTGAATATGAGCAGGAGCTAAATCAAAAGAGTGAAACACAGCATTTTTATCACACACAGCATGAAATTTATATCCAAAGTATTTGCTTTTTTGTGAAGCACAGCGCCCAAATGTAGGCTGGATATCGTAGGTAGAGCATATATTTGAACGCTTAGCTCTAGAGTATTTGCAAATAGGTGTCGGCATAGAATCCACGACAAAAACATCTGTGAATTCTGTAAACTTTTGGCTAATACACTTTCTAATAGCTTCTGTGTAATCAAATAATTTTTTTAGCCTTTTATTATAAACACTTCGTTCAATCATAGGTTCTAGATAAGTCCCTTTTAAATAGCAAAACAACTGTAGCTCAGTGTTTATAGACATATATTCTGCGGTAAGATTAAGGCTTACGAGTTCTAAATTACTTGACTTAGGAGTTCGTATTTGTTTAAAGCTACCTATATCCCCACAAATTAGTTTTAGGTTATTAAGAATAATTTCGTAATTTTAAATAAAATTGCCCACAGTATTTAGTTGTTTGATATTCAGTTAAATATACGACATTTTTGTCACATGGGCAATCCTTTTTCTAAATGCACAACAGGTTTAATCATAAAAAGTTTACTAAATGGAAGCGTCAAATTTATTTATATAAACAACGTTTATACTCTGAGAAGAATTTAACTCACACGCCTACTATAACTTTAAATAATTCAAAAGGGGAAATTTTTGCCGCATATCATGCAACAAAAAGTAACAACAAACATTTTGAGCTTTTTTAAACTTTTTAAAAAAAATTGAAAATAGAAATGACAATTAAGAATATATCTATATTATTAATACTTAGTGTTATTAACAATTTTGTAAGCTACTCTCAAAATGATTTACAGATTAAAGGTGTTTTAAAGTCTAAGCAAAACAATGAGGCTATAGCCTACGCTTCAATTTTAGATATAACAGACTATAAGTATGGAACGACATCTAAAGAAGATGGTACATTTTTATTAAAGATTCCTGCTTATAATAAAGAAGTAGATTATAAAATTAAAATAACGTGTATAGGATATAAAGATACCATAGTCAATTTAAGCAGTTTAAAAAAAAATAATATTATTAAGTTACTACCTAAGGTTTATCAATTGCCTGAAGTTATCTTATCATCAGGAAAAAAAATAAAAGAAAATCATATTGGGCTTCCTGGAGGGACTTTATTAAAAAATGATAAGGGTGAAAATGAATGGTTAATTCCAAATAATTTAGCCGAATTCAGCAGTTCGGGAGTTTTTGTAAAAATAAAAAAGAATACAAAAGGAATCCTAAAATCTATCGATATTTTCCTATTGGAGAAAGGGTTTCCAGATTCACCTTTTTCTATACAAATCTTAGTTCCTCATAAAGAAGAAGTAAAAAGAAATCGAGTGTATTCTTCAAGTGACTTTATCAATCATTTAGAAGAACCTATCATTTTTCAAGGTAAAGCTGGGTGGAATAACATAGACATCGAAAGTTATAATATTGCTATTCCTCCGAGGGATTTTTTAGTTCTTTTCACTCCTTTAAACTACGGAGAGAAGTATAAATGGAAAGATAGTTCTGGGGATTGGTATGGTATGGTAATAGGTGTATATAAAAAGCGAAGGATACCTCAATTATTTTGGGCTTACAAACGTCGAGGTTTTTACTCTTATGACGATACCCCTAATCAACGTAATTTTACACCAGCAGTGGTGATTAAGTACTTTGAAAAATGAACATGTAGTCTTTACATCAGTTCCATTATAAAAGAAGTGCGAAACTTATAAGATTTACATTTATAACTCCGTTTATCCTTTTTCCAATAATGGTTTGTACAAGCACATTTCTTACAAATAGCACCTAGCTTATCTTTTTATGATTTAAAATCTAATCAACAAGTAGTTTCATGCACAAAATTTAAGTGTAATTACGACTATTAAATTATTTTTTCAGTTCTAATTTTTCTGCAAAATAATCACAAAAATCTTTCATTGTAGCAGTCATTTTTTCGTCTTGAGTTGCTCTGTTAAACGTGTCGCTCATTGCAATTAAAGTTTGATAAAAAAACAGTTTCATCTCATCTACTGGCATATCTTTTGTCCACAAATCGATGCGTAAAGCCTCTTTAGATTTTGCATCCCAAACTGAGAGTAACATGGCTTTTGCTTCTTGGTTAGAAATACCTCCATCTTGAGCAGACCAAGATAGGGTTTCTGGAATACGATTTTCGTCTAAGCCTACAATAAGTTCTATTTTGGACGTTTGCTTTTTACTCATTATCTGCGTGGTTTATATTTTGCGTTATTAAATAGTTGTTCGGTATCGGTGCTTAATAATTTGTCCAAACTTATAGTATTATGTTTCATATACGACCTTACAATTTGCCAACCTATATAGCGCCCTATTCGCCCAGGAGATTCTTTATCTAATTCTAAATTAAATCTAGAAAACGGCGCTGGATTTATAAATCTAGAAATTAGTTTAGCGTCTCGTTTATAAAACAATTCATTTTCAACAAAATAAGTCCAAATATTAGTTTCATTCGTTTTTGCCCAAGTTAATTGTTTTGGGGTATAACCTATTTTTTCTTCATCTGTTTTAAAAGGAATTATGATATCCATAAAGTAGTAGATTTTACCGTAGTAAATAATTTCTTCCAAAAATGTTTTTCGAACATGTTGCTGTAATTTTTGTTCTGCAAAGGCAAAAGCCAAATCTGGGGCAATTTGTGAGGCTCGCAAATTTTGTGCGATATACTTGTATATGCCCGAATAAAATTTATGATCCTGACCTAAATAGTTGTCTAAGGCTATTAATACAACAGAGTCTGTTACAAAAACTTTATTTCTGTAGTCCACGTAGTCTGTTAAGCTAACAACTCTAGGAGTATTAAAGCTGTTATCGTAATATTTTAAATGTTTAAACACCAATTCAATGTCTTGTTTAACTTCCTGTATATTACTAAACTTTTTTTTAACCTCAGCAGATAGTTGTTGCGTATAACTATCATTAATTTTTTTTAACAATACTGAATCGTTATCTTTTTTAGAAAACATAAATTCATATTGCTTTTTAAGCTTTGGTAAAGTTTCTAAGGTTGCATTTGCAAAATCTTGGTCAAAACGCTCTATGGTTAAATCTATGGGAATCGCTTCAATCTCTTGTTCTATTTTAGTTGTTTTTGTACAAGAGCATAATAATGCGATACTAATTATAAAACAGCTTAATTGTTTGTACATAGTCAATATAAAAACTTAAAGGTCTTAGTAGTTATGAATATAGTTTTGGTTTATTCTTACATACAAAGGTACTATTCTTTATTATGAAGTGATTTGATTTTTTATATTTATACGTTTTTTGATTTATATATATCTTAATGTCAATTAGTTAATTTCCATCCAATGCGCTATTGTAACGCTCCATTAGTTCAGTAAATAAAATGAATCCTTACTCAACAATTGGCAATTTCGACTAAGAGTATTGTAGTGACAAAACCTCGTTTTGTTATTGGCGTATGTAGTGTAATTTCCATTTGTATTGTATCTTTGTCTAGCAGGCTACGTGTAGTGATTTGCTTATGAGTGTTTTACACATAACAGCGTAAATATTGACAGCCCATTTTTTAATTTAAAAAAATATAAATTACCCGATTAATATTAACCAACAATTTAAACGAATGGAAGAAAATAAATTTAATTTTTCTGAAGACGAACTAAACCAAAACAGTAAACAAAATAGCAATTTTGATAAAGATAATGTTGTAGAACAAAGCAAAGAGGCGTTAAAAGAAGACGCCAAGGGGTTTTTTATAAGCCTTAAAACCTTTTTGGTAGAGCTTTTAGATTTTCGAGATGATACAGATCGCGATGCTACTATTGAAGCTATAAAATGCGACATTCCTTTTAAGGGCGCAACAGCTTGGGTCCTTATCTGTTCTGTCTTTGTAGCTTCTGTAGGGCTTAATGCTAACTCCACTGCGGTTGTTATTGGCGCTATGTTAATCTCGCCCCTAATGGGCCCTATTTTAGGGATAGGGATGTCTCTAGCCATTAATGATATTGACACGCTTAAAAAATCGTTAATAAACCTAACAACTATGATTGTACTGAGTTTATTAACCGCATTTCTATTTTTTTGGTTATTCCCTATTAACCAAGATGTCAATGAACTGTCCGAGTTATTAGGAAGAACAAAACCAGATATTAGGGATGTTCTTATTGCTTTTTTTGGAGGTTTAGCCTTAATTATTGCGCGAACAAAAAAAGGAACAATTGCATCAGTTATTTTTGGGGTTGCTATCGCAACCGCGTTAATGCCGCCTTTATGTACTGCGGGATATGGTCTTGCTCAAGGGAATTGGGCTTTTTTTAGAGGTGCAATGTACCTGTTTACGATTAACACGATATTTATCGCCTTAGCAACCTTTATTGTCTTAAAGTTACTGCGCTTCCCAATGCTTAAGTATGCCAACTCTACACGACGAAAGCGTATTGCTCAATTTGCTTCCTTACTAGCTGTTATCGTTATGATTCCTGCTGTAATGACCTTTGTAGAGGTATGGAAACAAAGCGGTCTTAAAAATGACTATAATAGCTTTATAACAAACGAAATTAAATCCAATTACGAGTTATGGTTTCAAAATGGAATTCCTAAATATGATGAAAAAATAATAGTACTCTATTTTAATGGTGAAATTACCGAGGCAACAAAAACAGACTTGCGTAATGAGTTAAAATCTTACGAAGCAATTAAAGATTTTAAACTAGAAATTAATGGCAATAAAAATAGGGGTTTCGACAAAATATCGGATGCTTACGATAGAGCAATAAAAGATCTTGACCAAAAAAACAATACAATTGCAGAGTTACAAACTAAAATTGAAGCCTTGCAAGAAGATATTAGCACATTAAACCAAACTATAGAGCAAAACATAAATAGCTTAAACAATGGTGTTTCTTTTATTGAATTAGCAAAAGACACAAAAATTAAATTTACAGACCTCAAGCATTTAGGTTATGCTAAAGTACTAGAGTCTAAAGATTTTGTAACCGTAGATACCGTCGCTGTTGCAAATGTAAAATGGAGTACAGCCTTAAATGATAGTCTTAAACGCATTAAAGAAAAAGAACTAAGTAACTGGCTAATACAAAAACTAAATATCGACACTATTTTGATTAAAAGGGATTTGTAGTGGATTTTAACTTAAAATAAGCTATTTTAGACACTCTAATCTAGTTAAGAAATTAAAGGTAGAGGTTTAAAAAAACCTGTTATATTTGTAGCAAATTAAAAACCCACTTATACAAGGTATTGAAGAATCACTTGTGCAACAAAAACACTTAACAGTACTATTATGAGCAAAGACCTGCCTACTCAACAAAATCCTGACGAAATAGATTTAGGACAAATTTTTAAGCTTATAGGAAACGCATTTGATCGCTTTTATAAATTTATAAAGACCATTTTTGTAAACTTGTTTCATTTGTTAATGGGGGTTTTACTGTTTGTAAAAAATCATTTTATAAAGTTGGCAATTGCTGGAGTCTTGGGTTTAGGCTTAGGGTACTTTTTAGATGTTAAAACCCCAGCAACTTATGAGTCTAAAATGATTGTAGAACCAAATTTTAATAGCGTACAGCAATTATATAACAATATTAATTACTATAACGAACTCGCCGTAGCTCAAGACTCTATAGCGCTTTCTAGTACTTTGGAGCTTAGTAAGGCAGAAGCGGCTTCTATAAAAGAAATAACAGTTAACGGATTTACTGATGAAAATCAAAAAATAAAACAATTTAACGATTTCATAAAAAGCTTAGACTCCTTATCAGGAACAAGACAATTGGTAAGTTATGAAGCTTACTTAAAAAACTTAAAACAATATAATTCAAAATTTCACGAAATTGTTTTTATAGCAACCAATCCCAATGTTGCTGTAAAGGTTCAAGATCAGATTATTAATTCTATTATAAAAAACAACTATTTTAAAACACAGCAATTTGTAAGCAAAAAAAATATAGAGTTGAAAGATGCTGTGTACAAAAAGCAACTTAAAGAAGTAGATACCTTGCAACAACTTTATAAAAATTTGGCAATAATAGAAGCCAAAAAGCAAGTTTCAGGAACAAATATTAGTTTAGCAGACAAAACAACTTCCAATAATGAAGGTTTAGCTTTAATAAATAAGTTAGACCAGATAAAAGACCAGCAAATAGACTTAAATAACGAGCGTGCTACCAAAGAGAATATTATAAATGTAATTTCTAACTTTCCAAGCTTAGGTGTTAAATCTAGTGGAATTTTTAAAACTAATAAATTTATGTTTTTTATTAGCTTTATAGGACTAACATTGTTTATTCTTATTTTGTTGGAGCTAAACTCTTATTTAAAAAAATACCAACAAAGCCGAGAGAACGTTTAGCTTAAGAGTAGTTTAAGTCTTTTGAACAGAGGGACTAATCTCTTTAAATCATTTTGTGTTATTAAAAGCCACAAAATCTTTTAAGTAATAAGGTTCAAAATAAGCAACATCCTCTACGCTATTGCTGTTATACTTGGTATATGCCAAGAAGCTCATTTGATTTGCAGATGGTAACTTGGCTTCTACAAAAACAGCATTAGTGTGTGTTATTAGTGATTTTGTTTTTTCTACACCGCTACCAACAAAATAAACTTTGGTTTGATCTAAATTGTCTTGAAAAGATGTTTCTGTTAGTATTTCTGCTTGTGTATTTCTAATTTGGGTCTGTTCTGCATTAAAAACAGCGGAGTACACTTCCATGCGCCTGGCATCTAGCATTGGGATAATAAGCTCTTTTTTGGAGGCATTAATTTCTCTAGCGAGTACACTTAAAGTTGGTACTGATATTAAAGGTTTGGCTAAGGCATAACACAACCCCTTTGCTGCAGAGACCCCTATTCTTAATCCAGTGTAAGATCCAGGACCTTTACTTACTGCTATTGCGTCTAATTGTTTTGGCTTAATTGCCGCTTCCTTTAAAACAATATCAATATACTTATGCAAACGCTCGGCATGAGAAAAACTTGTATTATAGTCTTCTTTCAACGCCACAGTCCTTCCATTTTTGGATAAGGATACCGAACAATTTGTTGTTGCAGTCTCTATATTTAATATATATGCCACTGTTATTCTGCTAAGGATTTGCCAAGGTAAAAATCTAAAATTTTATTTCTAAATACAAAATCATATTTTGCATTTATTAAGGAGGCTTCTGCGTTAATAAGCTGAATTCTTATTTGTTCTAACTCAAACGCATTTAAAACACCTATATCATAACGTTCTTTTGCATTATTAAAAGCCAGTTCTTGCGATGCTAAAGATGCTTTTGACGCCTGATAAGCTTTATAACCTGCCTTGGCATCTGTAAAAGCACGTTGTATGGTTGCCTCTAAGGTTATTTTTGTTTGTTCTAATTGTAGTTTGTTATTATCTTCTTGAATCACAGAACGAGCAACAGCTGTTTTATTTTGAAATCTTGAAAATATTGGAATGCTAAATGTTAAGCCAAAATTATGCCCTGCATTGTCTGCAAATTGCCCTGTAAGGCTAGTTTCTGGAAGGGTTACAATCTCGCCAGTATTAGGGTCTTGAAATGTACTTCGTGGTCTAATAAATGAGGCAGAACTACCATATCCATAATTAAATGAGAGTGAAGGGTAGTATCCTGCTTTTGAAATTTTTGTGCCTAAGGCTGCACTTTCAATGCGCTTTTCTGCAACTTTTATTTCATTTCTATTCTCCAGAGCGTAAGCCAATATCGGCTTCACATCATTATACAGCAAGGCACTTGAGGGTTCGGACACGTCTATAATTTCAACATTAAACTCATCGTAAGGAAGTTGTAGGCGTTGTGATAGAGATAGTAGAGCCAAATCAAAACTATTTTGTGCCACAACCAAACTTTGCTCGTCTCGGCTTAAAGTCGCCTGTGCATCAAAAATATTAGCTTTTGGTTGTACCCCTGCATCAACGAGTTCCTTTACTTGTTCGAGCTGTTTTTTTGAAAATTCAACTTGTGCTAATGCTGTTTGTAAATTTTCTTTATTAAAAAGAATATTTAAGTAATCATTTACCACATTTAAAGAAATATCATCTTTAATCCGGTTTAATTCTAACAGGTTCTGTTCTTTATTTAGTTTTGATTGTTTATAAACATTTAAGTTTCTAAATCCATTAAATATTGTTTGATTCAAACCTATATTATAGTTTGTAGAAAACACTGTGTTATTAACACGTTGGTTACTTACTGGGTTAAATCCCGAACCTAAATTAATTCTGCCTCCAACACTTGCATTTACTGAGGGCAGAAAGTTGCCCTTTGCACCTATAATATCTTGATCGTTAGACAAAATTGTATTTTCCCCTTGCTTTATTTGTATATTGTTTTTTACGGCATAAGCAATACATTCTCTTAAAGACCATATTTTGTTTTGTCCAAATGCAGTAAAGGAAATCAGTAAAGTGATTAGTATGATACTGTTTTTCATATTATGCGTCTTAATTGTTGTCATCGTTCTCTTTTTTTGAGGCTTTATTCCAAACTTTAATTTTATCACCCTCTTTTATGCCTTCAGTAATTTCTATATTAATTCCGTCTGAAAGCCCTAGTTTTACGTTTTTCTTTTTAAAGCTACCATCTGCTTCTTGAATTTCCACAAAGGGAGCTTCTGTAATTCGGTTAAACTGAAGTAAGGCTTCTTTAATACACAAAATACTGTCTTTACTTTCTAATTCAATTTCGGCATTTGCACTATATCCTGCACGAATATTTACTGAAGGATCTACGGTAACATCTGCTTTAATAACAAATTGTACGGCTCCATTTTCTTCAATTCCCTTTGGAGCTACAAAGCTTAACTTTGCTGGAAATTCTTTTCCACTAATTGCTCCCAAGACAACCTTAATATCTTTACCTTCTTGTAGCTTACCAACTTCTGCTTCGTCTACTTTTCCTTCAAAAATCATAAGGCTCATATCGGCTATAGTTGCGATAGCAGTCCCTGCGTTAAAGTTATTACTTTGTATAACTTGGTCTCCTTCTCGAATAGGAATCTGCAAAACAGTCCCAGGAATTTGTGCAACAATATTGGTGTTTGCTGAGCTGCCTCCAGATAAGGACCCTTTTTTTATAATTTGATAATCGTTTTCGGCTTGGTCTAGGGTTTCTTTTGCTTGGTTTAAGGACAGTTCGTTGTTTTCAAAATCTTGTCTCGATACAACTCCTTTTTCAAAAAGCGTTTTATTTCTTTCAAACAATCTTTTGGCATTGTTATAGGCTAGTGTACTGGATTTAATTCTACTTTTGGCACTAACTAAGTTCTGTTCGTTAGGAACGACTCTAATTTTTGCGATTAAATCTCCTTTTTTAACAACATCACCTTCTTCTACAAGTATTTTATCTACAATACCAGACACTTGTGGTTTTAGCTCTACCTCTTCTTCTGGATTTAATTTTCCTGTGGCAACTGTCTTGGTGTTAATTGAAGTGTAGTAAGGCTCATCAGTAGTGTACTCTACCACTTCTTTTGAATTAGCGTCTCTAAAATATCTTAACACAAAAAGAAGTGCTATAATAAACGCGATAACAATTACAATTCGAATTATTCTTTTCATCGTATTATTTTATTTTAATTGGTTTCTGTTTTTACTATTTATTCTTCCCTTAAGGCTTCTATAGGTTTTACTTTTGTTGCCATAAATGCAGGGATTAAACCTATTAGAGTCCCTAAAGCAACTAATATCATTAACGCAATAAAAACTACGGTTATAGATACTGAAGCATTTACGAATACCGCTGCATCACCTTGTCCTAATTTAGCATCTATAAGCATGAGTATCCACCCACCAGACATTATACCTATAAGCCCTGCCAAAATGGTTATAGAAACGGCTTCTACAACAATTTGTCTTTTAATCTCGTATGGAGTTGCCCCTAGAGCACGCCTTACTCCTATTTCTTTTGTGCGTTCTTTTACTGTAATTAGTAATATATTACCAATGGCAAAAACCCCTGCAATGAGGGTTGCAATACCTACAAACCAAGTTAAAAACTGCATTCCTTTTAAAAAGCCTGTAATTTTAGCAAATTCTTTGGCTAGGTTAAAACCTCCAAAGGCACGTTTGTCTTGAGGATGTACGCTATTTAAGTTTCGTAATAGCAACTTAACATCTTTGTCTATTTGCTCAGTATTATATGTCGGTTTTCCTGTTATCATCATCCAACCTATACGATTGCCTTGGTTGTATATTTGTTGAAACGTACTAAAAGGAATGTGTATGTTTATAGGCGGTCCTCCGTTTATTCTTGGTTCTTTAAAAACACCTATTACGGTAAAGTTAATACCATTCATGGTAATATACTCTCCTATGGGGTTTTCGTTTTTTTCAAACAATTGCTTGTAGGTATCTTCGGAAATTACTGCTATCTTTTTGTTGCCATCAATGTCATTTTGGTTAATAAAGCGGCCATAAAGCATTCTTTTTTTCTGTACTTTATCTAAAATTGGATAATCGCCTGCAACACCAAAACTGCCTGACAAAAAGTTTCTGTTAACCACGTTTGTGTTTAAATTTCTAGGAACTACAAACTCAATGCCTTCTACATTGTCTTCTATTTTTTTTACAGCATCTAGGGTTAGTTGTACTCGTCGTCCTTCTTGAAACCCTTTAAATGGCTTACTGGTTGTCCCGCCAAAAACAAATAAGCTATTGGTGGCAAAATCGCCAAACAACCGATTAAAGGAGTTTTCTATGCCTCTTGCAGAACCTAAAAGCCCTATAAGTAATAGTATGCCCCACCAAACGCCTACCATAGTTAAAACAGATCTTAGTTTGTTTTTACTAAGACTGTCGTAAACTTCTTGCCAGGTATCTTTATCAAATAAAAAGCGAATCATACTTAGTCGTTTCTTAGTGCTACAATGGGTTTAATTCTGGAAGCTTTTTTTGCCGGAAAGTAGCCTGCAATAGCTCCTGCTAATATTAGTATTATTGTTGCGCCAACAACTAGGTTGGTACTAACATTAGGATCTTTTATAAAATACTGTTCCAAACTTGGCCCAATAAGTCTTAGCATTCCTACACCCACAAGCAAGCCTATATAGCCTGTTATAGCGGTTATAAAAATAGATTCTATTAGTATTATAGATACTATAGATTTTGGTGATGCGCCAAGGGCTTTACGGATACCAATTTCTTTGGTGCGTTCTTTTACCGTAAAAATCATGATATTACTTACGCCTACAATGCCAGCAATTAAGGTTCCGAAGCCTATAACAATAATAATAGCTCCTAAACCGCCTGTGAGTTGGTTTACATTCCTACTATCTTCTGCTCTATTTCTTACTCTAATTGCGCGTTGATCTAGTTTTGCTACAGAAAATCGTTCTTTTAGTTTTCGTTCTAAAAGATTTCCAAAACCAATAGCTTGATCAAAATTTAATTTAGGATTATAGGTTAGATTAACTTGATCTATATAATCATTATTTCCATAAACTTGCTGTGTGGTAGTTATTGGTAAGTAAATAATGCGTTCTTCTCTTTCGCCATCGTCATCCTCAAAAATGCCAACTACCTTATATTGTAAACCGCCTAGATTGATATATTTTCCTAGAGCCGATTCTTTTACAAACAAATCTTCTTCAACTAGTTTTCCTATAACGATAACTTTGGTTCGATTTTTTACATCTAGTTGGTTAATATAACGTCCTTCTATGATTTTTGTTTTTTCAAGAAATTGATGGTCTGGATGAACTCCTGTTAGGGGATAAGAATTTTTTTCGGCTTTGTAAGATGCATTTATGTTTTTTATAACTCTTGAGGTCAAAAACTCTACTTTGTCATTAAACTCATCTTTTATATACTTGTATTCATCGTTTGTAAACTGGATACGTCGTCCTGCTTGTAGCCCTCGGTTTGCTTTTGAGGTTCTTCCTGACCTAATGGATATGGAATTTACAGCGTCGTTACCAAAGTTTTCTTGAAAGGTGTTTTCTAGTCCCTTTGCTATACCAAAGAGTAAGGTAAATAACAAGATTGCAAAGGCTACTGTAAATCCAGACAGCAGACTTCGAGTACGATTCATATTAATACTCTGAAAAATTTCTCGCCAAAGATCTCTATCAAACATATTGTGAGGCTCTTACTTGTTTAACGGCTTTATCTTCCATTATTACACCGTCTTTTAAGCGTACAATACGCTTTGTCATGTCTGCAATATCTTCTTCGTGGGTTACAATAATAATTGTTTTTCCTTCATCGTTTAATTCTTGAAGGAAATCCATAATTTCATAAGATGTTTTAGTGTCTAAGGCTCCTGTAGGCTCGTCGGCTAGTAATAATTTAGGGTTTGCAGCTAGTGCTCTGGCTATAGCGACACGTTGCTTTTGTCCACCAGAGAGTTCTTTAGGTAAGTGCTTTGCCCAATCTTTTAAGCCTACTTTACCTAAATGAAACATTGCTTTTTCTAGTCGTTCTTTTCGTTTTAGTCCTTGGTAATACAGAGGTAGTGCAACGTTTTCTATAGCATTTTTGTAGTTAATAAGGTTAAAGGATTGAAAAATAAATCCTAAAAACTTATTTCTATATACGGCTGCTTTTTTTTCGGTAAGGTTTTTAATAGGAAGATGGTCTAAAATATAATCGCCTGAGTCTGCCTCATCAAGCATACCTATAATATTTAGCAGTGTAGATTTTCCAGAACCAGAGGACCCCATAATAGAGACCATCTCGCCATTTGCAATAGAAAGATCAATACCTTTAAGTACGTGTAAGCTAGAGTCTCCTATAGCATAAGATTTATGAAGTTGATTAATTTTTAGCATTTTGGTGTTTTGTTAAACTAAAACATAATAATGATTAGACTATTATAAAAAGGTTTTGTTACATTATAGTTATGCTAATAAGATGTTAAAGTTTGAAGGCTAATTGTTACGTAATTTTCTGTAAACTATAAAGCCTAAACCTCCTACAAGGATATAAGGGATTGCCATAAGATATATAATCCCGTTATTAATTCCCTTTGCTGTGCTCATTCCTTCTTCACTTTCTAGTACTGCTCTGCACATAGCACATTGTGCTTCTGCGCTGGACGTAAGTAGTAGTATCGCTATAAGTAGAATATAATATTTCATTTTTAGTAATAGGGTGATATTAATACATAAACTATAACGCCAGAGATAGCGACATACAGCCATAGGGGAAATGTAATTTTTGCTATTTTTTTGTGTCGCTCTATATTATTTGTGAGTCCTCTAACATAGGTAATTAATACAAAGGGTATAACAACTACCGATAGTACAATGTGCGTAACTAATATAAAATAATAAATCGTTTTTATAAGTCCCTTACCTTCAAATGGGGTGGAATTGCTAGTCATATGGTATGCAACGTACATTAATAAAAACAACGCAGATAATACTACAGCAAGCGTCATTAAACGTTTGTGAAAGACTACGTTTTTGTTTTTAATGGCAATAAAGGCGATGATTAAAACGATAGCTGTTATTGCATTAATACTCGCATAGATTGCAGGCAGAGCTGTTAAGGGTTCTACATTGGGGAGTTTTACTCTAAATAGGCTTGCCACAATAACAGGAACAAGTATAGAGAGTACAACGACCCATTTGTTGTATGCTTTTTCTTTTGCGATGTCTTGTTCTGTGCGCATTATTCTTTTAATAGTTTTGCTATATCTTGTTTTAGGATACTAATTTCTTCTGTTTCGATACGAATTCCGTTTTCATCTTCTTGCTCTTGGTAAGCTTCTTCTTCACTTATAATCCCTCGATAATATATTTTGGGATTTCCGTAAGCATCTACTCTAGATCGTATAAATCCTTTTTTGTCTATTAAGGCAAAATTACCTGAATGCAAAAAACCACCTTCTTCTGCGTCGTCTTGTTCTGCTGTTAGGTAAAATCCTTGGTTGGCTAATTTGTATATGGTTTCTATATTACCAGTCATTAAATGCCAATTGGGATTTGTGATTTTATATTGTGCAGCGTAGTCTTTTAATACTTCGGGGGTGTCGTAAGTTGGGTTAATACTAAATGAGGCAATTCCAAAGTTGTTAAATGATTTAAAACTATCCTGAATATTAACTAGGTTACGGCTCATACGTGGGCATATTGTTGGGCAACTCGTAAAGAAAAATTCAACCAAATAGACTTTACCCTCATAATCTTTGTTTGTAATGGTTTTGCCATTTTGATTAGTAAAACTAAAGTTTGGTGCTTTTCGGCGTTGTCCGTTTTGGGTAATATATAGTAATGGGGTGTTGTCTGTAACTGTAGTACTTACATTTTTCGTTCTGCCACCATCGTTTTCTATAACTTTACCACTGGTAATGCGGTTGACAATTCGTGGTACGAAAATAATTCCAAAGACTAAAATTATAAACGTAATTCCTATATATGAATAATTTTGTGTTTTACTCATTTGTTGTAATATTTCCAGTTCGTCTTGATGAGGAATTGAAATTTCCTTTTCGTTTTTGTCTGTATTCTGTAAATAAAATTCGTAAATCTTCACTCATTTTATTCTTTATTTCCGACACTTCAATGCAATTGTACGCCGTAAGTTCATAAAGAGGCGCCTTATTTGCTATCTGCTTATCTGTTCGGTCATCTAGTCGCCCTCTTTGGTTTAAGTCTTTGTCTATAATAAATACAGTGTTTGTGTGTAAGTCTTCACTAAGACCTTTATGATATTTTAGGCTTCTAAAAACTTTTACGATTTCGGCATTAGTTGCGTAAGCAAACTGCCAATACTTAAGAGCGTCTGGTTTTTCTAATTCTTTTTTTAAACGTTTTACTTGTGTTTCTGTGCCGTTGGGCATTAAGGCTAAAACTTGAAATCCCTTAAAGCCTGTAAAATTGTCGTAAATTAGTTCCTTTAGGTTTAAGGCAGAAATAGCATTATCCATAGGGTTTTTTCCAAAAAAGGCTAAAACCGTAATATGGTTTTTTAAACTTGGCTTGGCGCCTTGTTCTGTTGTAAAATTAGAAACCGATTGCACCTTGTTTTTTACAATATCTAAAGGGTTATAATTGTGTGTAGATGGGTATAAGAATAACAAGAACAGTACGGGAAGAAAAAACAACACCCCTAATATGAGTTTCTTTTTTAGTTTACTTTTCTTTTCGTTCATATAAAAAAATAAAAAAGACGGTTTCAAAAACCGTCTTTAAGTAATGCCTGTGGTTCTAAAAGTCTCGTTTTATATAGCCATTGGTATAAACGCCTTCTATATATCCGCCTTCTTGTAGGAGAATAAATATTAAATAGCATATTAAAAATACTGCTGTCCAAACTACCATTTTGCGTAATCCAGAGGTTTCATCTCTCATGTGCATAAAATCCCAAGTAATATAATATGCTTTTACTATAGTTAGTAAAATAAATATTAAGTTAAGTGGTTTCATATAGATTAACCCAGAAAATATAATATTTCCTATGGTTGCAAAAAAGCCACCTTCAAAAGGTGTCATTAAAGGGGTTTCTAGAATGCTTGGTTTATAAATTCCAAGAACAACTTCTATTAAGGTAATAATTGTTAAAAACAATAAAACACCCCAAATTTTTTGGATATTGGATTTAAACTTAACTAAGCCCCTAAATATTTCTAACTTATGTGCGTGATCTGCCATGTTTTAAAGTGATTTGTCTTATTTATTTTATACTAGGTAAAAGAATGTAAATACAAATACCCATACTAAATCTACAAAGTGCCAATATAGGCCAACTTTTTCGACCATCTCATAACTCCTTCTTTTTTCGTAAGTTCCTAAAATTACATTAAAGAAAATAATAATGTTAATTAGCACTCCAGAGAATACGTGAAAACCGTGAAACCCTGTAATAAAGAAAAAGAAATCGGCAAATAGTGGGGATCCATACTCATTAACTTTAAGGTTAGCGCCTTCTACTACTGCCTTTCCATTGTCTTTAAGCATGCGTAATGACTCTAAGCGAGACAGCACTATTTTTTTACCTTCATCGTTTAACTCTTGTGTTCTTACAAGCACATTTTCATTAGCTTGTACCCCAGCAATAACTTCACTAACATTGTAACTAGGCAGGCTACTCTCTCCTACAAACCAAAGTCCGTTTTTCCTCTTGTGCTGTACTCTGTCTTTATGTTGTACTACAGCAATATCTCTTAGTGCAACACGCTTAAATACTTGCTCTCCGTCTTTAGAAACGTACTCACCAAACTGAAGAATATTTCCACCTTTAGTTTGAACAGCACCGTAATCTCCTTGGATAAATGTTTTCCACTCCCAAGCTTGAGAACCCACAAAAACAAGACCTCCTATAATGGTAAAAAATAGATACCAAGTTACTTTTGATTTTTTCATTTGGTGTCCTGCATCTACGGCTAGTACCATAGTTACAGAGGACATAATTAGGACAAAAGTCATGAAAGCCACATATATCATTGGATAGTTGCCATGAAAAAATGGAATGTGAGTAAATACCTCATCGGCTATTGGCCAATAATCTATAAACTTGAATCTTGAAAACCCATAGGCTGCTAAAAACCCTGAAAACGTTAAGGCATCGGAAACAATGAAAAACCACATCATCATCTTTCCGTAGCTAGCCTTTAATGGCTTTACACCACCAGCCCAAGGTTGATCTTGTGTTTTAGCACTTGCTACTGTGTTATCCATAAAATGAATTTTGTTTTTAAAAATTAGACAAAAATAATCAATTTCTTCTTTTAAAGAAATATTCAATACTTAATTTTTATAGTCATTACAATCTGATTTGTTTTTAACAATAATCAGCTAATTATCAACGCATAAAGTATAAAAAGAAAAATAAATACACCCACAAAATATCTACAAAATGCCAAAAGCTTGCAGCGAGTTCTAATCCTAGCATTTTTTTTGAGGTATATTTTTCTTTAAAATGATTGTATATCACAACAATTAAGCAAACTAAACCAGCCATAACATGCAAAATATGCACAAATGCTATTAGAAATATATAAGACATTGTAATATTACTCGTTGGTCCTGTAAAATTATATCCTAACTGAATAATTTGGGAGAATCCTAAAAACTGACAAATAATAAAGGTAATACCCAAGACTAAGGTTAGTAATAAAAGGACACTTGTTTGTAGTGCTTTACCTTGCTTTAAAGCCCGTTTGGCTAAAATAAATGTAATACTACTTAATATAATAACAACTAGACTTATTGTAAAGGCTATTGGCAACACAAAGTCTCTCAACCAATCTTCCCTTTGGCTACTTACAATAAAGGCACTTGTAAGCCCTCCAAAAGACATAATTAAAGAGATAATGCCAAACCAAAGCATCATTTTTTTTGCGCGTCCTTTTTTTTGTTCTAATGATCCTTGTGTTAAATCCATAGTTACCTTATAAACTTATCTAAAACATATATTATTTGCACTAAAGTAATATAAGCGACACTAGCTAACATTAAATGCCTTGCTGCCAATACCGTCATTTTTTTAAATAATTGCAATGCAAAATATAACATTCCTAATCCTAATAACAGTACAATTATAGCCCCAATTATAGTAAGGTGTAGCTGTCCTGTAAACCCAAAAACGGGTAATACAGAAACCAGTATCGTCCAAGCCGTATATAGTATAATTTGTACAACTGCTGCCTTATTTCGACCTCTTGTTGGCAACATATTTATCCCTGCTTTTTTGTAATCGTCGTGCAGCATCCAACCAATAGCCCAAAAATGAGGAAATTGCCAAAAAAACTGTAACATAAATAATATCCCTGGTTCTATACCAAACTTATTTGTTGCAGCAACCCAACCTAACATAAACGGAATTGCTCCCGGTATTGCGCCAACAAATACAGACAGAGGAGTTTTTGTTTTTAACGGTGTATAAGCACTTGTGTATAAAACAATTGAAATGGCCCCAAACATTGCCGTCTTGGGGTTTATGATGTACAAGATGGCAATGCCCAAAATTGTAAAGGTTACTGCCAGCGTAAATGCTTGGTTTACAGAAATTCTGCTAGTAGGTATCGGTCTGTTTTTAGTACGTTGCATTAAAGCATCTAGGTCACGCTCTATAATTTGGTTATACACATTAGAAGCACCTACCATAAAATAGCCTCCAAAAGCTAACAGTAGTATCGTATAAAAATTTACTGTATCTGCTGCTAGTAAATAGCCTGCTAGTGACGAAAATACGACACTTAACGACAACCTCATTTTAGTAATTTCCTTAAAATTAGAAACTATAGTAGCTACCGTTATTGAAGAATTTGCAGTACTCAACATTACTTTTGTATTGCTATTATTTTGCGACTGCAAAGATACTTATTAAATTTAATTACTTAATACATTAAGTGAAAGTAAATTGTACAATAACGACCAATATCTATGTTAAACAAAGTTAAATTATGATACAAAAAACGCTATCAACTTTCTTCTTTACGCTATGTTTCATGCCTGTTTTACTAGCACAAAACCGCTTTGATAAGGTTGAAATCGAAACCATAAAACTCACCGAAAACGTATATATGCTTAAGGGCGCTGGTGGAAATATTGGTGTCGCCATCGGTGCTAAAGAAGTGTTTGTTATAGACGACCAATTTGCACCATTAAGTAACAAAATTATTACAGCAATAACAAAACTTAGCGATAAACCTATACGGTTTTTAGTAAATACTCATTGGCATGGAGACCACACTGGGGGTAATGAAAATATGGCAAAACTAGGAACAACTATTATTGCTCACAATAATGTTAAAAAACGGATTAAAAACACCCCAAACAGACAAGGTGATTACCGATCAAAAGAAGCGCTTCCTGTTATTACCTTTAACGATAAGTTAAATATTACCGTAAACGATGAGGATGTTGCCATTTTTCATATTAGTAATGCCCATACAGATGGCGATGTGTTACTTTATTTTACAGAAAGTAACGTACTACACACGGGCGACACCTATTTTAAGGGAAGTTACCCTTTTATTGATCTAAACTCTGGAGGTAGTGTTAACGGCTATATTGAAGCTGCAAGAAGAGGATTGCTAGTGGTTAATGATGCTACTAAAATTATTCCTGGACATGGGTCGCAATCTAACAAAGCAGAGTACAGTGCTTTTTTAGAAATGTTAGAAGGGTTAAAAACCATTATTAACGCCGAAATTGCAAAAGGAAAAACAGAAGAAGAAGTTGCTGCCGATGCCTCGCTAACCAAAGTTTACGATGATTTAGGTTTTGGTAACGGATTTATAAAAAGTAATGTTATAAGACGAACATACTATAAAAGTCTTAAAGAAAATTAATACTATTTGACCTGAGTACTATCCTCGTGTAATAGACTTGTTGCTACCATTTTGTTAGAAGTTCGATTTAATGTCAAAAAATGGCGTATTTCATTGTTTTGATTCAATATCTAGTGATGTTATGATACCAATTATTTAAAAGATATTAAAAACAGGTTGCCTTAACACTATAATATAAGCCATAAATGTCTCAATGTACTTAGGTAAATTTTATTACTGAAAAAGATATGTCTAATGTAGGGTTCAAACTCAGTATTTTTTATATTTACTTTTTTAATTTTGCTTTAAAACATCACACAATGAAAGAGTATCAAAAATGGATTGATATTGCCATAACCTATGGCTTAAAAATTATCACAGCTATTGTAATATGGTTTGTAGGAAAATGGATACTATCAAAAATAATGAAGCTGTTTACAAAAGCCCTTCAAAAAAATAAAAGTATTGACTCGACCCTAGAAAAGTTTTTATCTAACCTTGTAAGAACAGCACTATTAGTTTTACTCATTGTTATTATTTTAGGGCAATTGGGTATTAACACTGCCTCTTTTGCGGCAATACTTGCCGCGGCAGGTTTAGCCGTGGGTTTAGCCTTGCAAGGCTCTTTATCTAACTTTGCAGGAGGCGTTATTATTATGCTATTCAAACCTTTTAAAATTGGAGACCTTATCGAAGCTCAAGGGGTTTTAGGCGTTGTTACAGAAATACAAATTTTTACAACTAAACTAGCTTCTCCAGACAATAAACAAATTATTTTACCCAATGGTGTGTTATCTAACGGAACTATCACAAATTATACTCAATTAGGTCAATTACGTATTGACTTAACCATTGGGGTTTCTTACGACGCCGATATCAAAGAAACAAAAGAAGCCTTAATGCGAGCAATGACCCTACAAGATAAAGTCCTAAAAACACCAGCACCTACTGTAAACATGGGAGAACTTGCAGATAGCTCTGTAAACTACAAAGTAAGACCATGGGCAAGTCCAGAAAATTATTGGGACGTTTATTTTAAAACTATAGAAAACTGCAAAATAGAATTGGACAAAGCAGGTATAGAAATTCCGTATCCTATACAAGTTGAGATTCAGCGCAAGTTATAACCTATAGTTACAAAGTTTTGTTGGTTTTATTTACTATTTGCCTTACAGTGCATATCTTTAAAAACGCAGCACTGTTTACATTCATTACAAACTATATTGATGCAAACTAATTCGTATGTCATAAAACAATAAAGAACAAATAACCTTTATCAATAATCAAAGTTGAAGAAAACTTTTGTCCATTTCATTATTCAAATTAAGACTTTATATTTGTCATTATTTTTTTATAAAATATAACCAAAAAATTATCATTTATAAATTAAAATACTTTAATATTAAATATACATTTTAAATTTAAAACAATGGAAAATCAAATAGAAAAAAACTTAAAACACATCCATGAGTTATTAGCCGAAGCTAAGTTTATCGAAGCTATGGAAACTTACCTTCATGATGATGTTGAACTAAGAGAGGGTAATAACGCTCCCAAAAAAGGAAAGCAGTTTAATCTCGACTTTGAAAATGACTTTATTAATAATCAGCTAGAAGAATTTGTACGCTATGATGTAAAAGATATGGCTGTACAGGGCAATTATTCTTTCTACACTGCAGAAATGGAGTTAAAACTAAAAGATGGAAGCACAATGCTTTCAGAGCAAGCTGTGGCTACAGAGTGGAAAGACGGTAAAATTTACAGAGAACGTTATTACCATTCATAGTAAAAAATAAATTTTAACTCTTATCAAAAGGGAGTTGTCTAAGAAACCTCTAGACGGCTCCTTTTTTTGTTTCAATCCGTATTGGGTTAAGACCAATTGTTCTTTAAAATAAGCTACTTATTAGGCAAGTTAACACAACAGTTATTAAGCTATACTCAACAAAAGGTGTTGTTTCTACACATTTACATTTGTTGTTTTAGGCTTGTTAATATAATGTGCCTTGCTTTTTTGTTAAGCAGCTCAAAGTCGCTACTAGCTAAGCCATTTGTTTCTATAAAAGGATGGATAACAGCTCGTACCCTGCCAGGAATACCACTGAAAAAAGTATATGAAAACCGTTTTTTGTTATCTAAAAAACTTAATGGTACAATAGGGATTTGATGATCTATTGCAAGCTTAAAAGCACCGTGCTTAAAGTGGTCTAAAAACACTGAACTCTTTGGCACACCACCTTCGGGGAAAATACAAATACTTAATCCTAACTTTAATCGTTTTTGAGCTTCCAAAAAAACAGCTTTTCTACTTTCCAAACTACTGCGATCTACCATGATGCAAGTCCTTTTAAAAAAAAAGCCAAATAATGGTATACTAGCCAACTCCTTTTTGCCAACAAATACAAAAGGGTTTTTTATGCAAACCAACATTAGCATAATATCTATCATAGAACTATGATTAGCAATAAGCATATAGCTCTTCCCTTTTTGCAAACTCTGCTGCTTGTCTATTGTCCAGAACAAGCCCATACCTACCAAAATAAATTTAGCCCATAGCCTTGCGAGTTTAAAAAAAAAGGGATACCAACGTTGTTTTAATATCGATATAAAAAGTAATGGAAAAAGAAAGATAATAGGTAGAATAACCATAATATAAAACCACAATCTGTAAAAAATCCAAAAAAGATATCTTATGAGTATCATACTGTTCAAAACTAATTAAATTAATTGAGCTATCTTAACAAAACAGTTACCTTTGTTTTTAATTTTAACTTTAACCAATATTATTTTCGTTTATACTTAACAAGATATGGCAAGAATTTTAACAGGAATACAAAGTACAGGAACTCCACATTTAGGAAACTTATTAGGCGCTATTATTCCTGCAATAACGATGAGTAATCTGCCAAAAAACGATTCCTTTCTGTTTATTGCAGATATGCACTCCTTAACTCAAATTAAAGATGCTGCTACGCTTAAGCAAAACACCTATGCCACAGCTGCAGCATGGTTGGCTTTTGGTTTAGACGTTTCAAAAACTGTTTTTTACAGACAAAGTGATGTGCCTCAAGTTACAGAACTCTCTTGGTATTTAAGCTGCTTTTTTCCCTATCAGCGTTTAACATTAGCCCATAGTTTTAAAGATAAAGCTGACAGGCTAGAGGATGTCAATTCGGGGTTATTTAGTTACCCAATGCTAATGGCTGCCGATATTTTGTTATACGACGCCAATACTATTCCTGTAGGAAAAGATCAATTACAGCATATTGAAATGACTAGAGACGTTGCCGCTAGGTTTCATACCCAAATGGGGGATACTTTTATTATTCCTGAAGCCGATCTAAAACAAGAAACCATGTACGTTCCGGGAACAGATGGATCTAAAATGAGTAAAAGCAAACAAAATACTATTAATCTGTTTTTACCAGACAAGCAATTACGTAAACAAATTATGAGTATTACAACAGACAGCACCCCCTTAGAAGCACCAAAAAATTGGGAAACCTGTAATTGCTTTTCAATTTACAAACTTATTGCCAGCCCTTCACAAATTGCAGAAATGAAAGCAAACTACGAAAAAGGCAACTATGGCTATGGTCACGCAAAACAAGCTTTGTATGAATTATTAATCACAAAATTTTCTGAAGAAAGAATACGCTACAATTACTATATGGAACACTTACATAAAGTTGATGATGTTTTGGTACTTGGTGCAGAAAAAGCAAAACAAGTAGCAAATGTAGTGTTACAGCGCGTTAGAGAGAAATTGGGATACTAAAGTTACCATAACCTAGTAAAACAAGGCGTTGGATTTCAAATAAAAAAAGTTATATTTGAAATAACCAACCATCACGCCTTATTTATGAAATTGCCGTATTATACGCTTTTTGTGCTGTTATTTTGTACGCTAAATATTTTTTCACAACAAACACTAATTACAGGAAACATTACAGACAATATCTCCTACAAACCCATTGTAGGAGCAACGATAAAAATTGAAGGCACAGCAATTTTTACAAAAACCAACGCTAGAGGAGAATTCAGTTTTAACTCCAATATTCCGCTAGGGGAACAAATTTTAACGATAAAAAAACAAGGTTACCTCAACAAAAGGTATCCAGTTATAGTTTATCAAAACAAAACAATCCGTCTTACAAATATTAGTTTAGAACTTGACTCTAATAATGAGTCTGAAGCCTTTACTATCGTTCTTTCTGAAGATGAGCTAAACTCCGACGACAATCAGTTTACCGATAATGTTTCTGGACTTTTACAGGCGTCTAAAGACATTTTTCTTAGCGCTGCTGCATTCGACTTTAGTAGCACTTTTTTTAGACCAAGAGGTTTAGACAATTCCAATGGCAAATTGCTTATTAATGGCATTGAAATGAACAAGCAATTTAATGGAAGACCCCAGTGGAGTAATTGGGGAGGCATAAACGATGTGCTTAAAAATCAAGAATTCTCAATAGGTTTTTCTGCAAACGATTATAGTTTTGGCGATATTGCTGGAGTAACCAATATTATACTACGAGCCTCTAAGTACAAAAAAGGAGGACGCTTCTCTACCGCATCGGCAAATAGATCTTACCAAGGACGACTAATGTTAAGTTACAATTCTGGTAGGCTAAAAAAAGGTTGGGCGTATTCTATTTTGGGCTCTCGCAGGTTTGGAAACCAAGGATTTATTGAAGGTACTTTGTACGATGCAAATTCTTTTTTTGTCTCTGTAGAAAAAGAAATTAATAAACAGCACAGCTTAAATGTTGTGGGCATATATGCAAAAAACCTCAGAGGGCGCTCTACTGCAATTACCCAAGAAGTAGCCAATTTAAAAGGAAGAACCTACAATCCGCTTTGGGGACAACAAGAAGGAGAGGCAAGAAATAGTCGTGTTAGGCATATAGAAGAACCTATTGTTATGCTAAATCACTTTTGGGAACTATCACCCAAAACAGCCATACAAACCAGTGTCGCTTACCAATTTGGGAAAATAGGGAACACTAGAGTCGATAATGGAGGCACACAATTATTTACAGACCAAAACGGAAGTGAAGCCTTTTTAGGTGGTGCAAGAAACCCAGACCCCTCCTTCTTTCAAAATTTGCCAAGTTTCTTTTTGCGTAACCCTAACCCAACAGCAGACGATTTTAGAAATGCTTTTGTTGCACAGGAAGATTTTATTGCCAACGGACAATTTGATTTTGACGCTTTATTTCGTGCAAATAGTATACAAACAAGCGCAGGAAATAACGCCACTTTTATTATTCAAGAAGATAGAATTGACGATAAGCAGTTATCTATAAATTCAATCATAAACTCATCACTAAGTGAATCCGTTACGCTCAATGCCGCAATTAATTATAGAAATTTAAACAGTGAAAACTTCGCAAATGTAAAAGACCTTTTAGGAGGAACAGGATTTTTAGACATCGATAGTTTTTTTGATAGTAATGCCAACACCAACCCTAGCGATATAGCACAAAGTGATTTGCGCAATCGCAATCGAGTTGTAACAGTAGGCGATCGCTATAAGTACAATTACGAAATTAACGCTAAGCGTATTAGTAGCTTTGCACAAATGCAGTTTAGCTATAACAAATTAAATTTTTCTATCAGTGCAAATGCTTCTCAAACCAGTTACCAAAGAAATGGATTGTTTGAAAACGGAAATTTTCCAGGAACAGCATCTTTCGGAAAAGGACCAAAATTAAACTTTACAAACTATGGTTTAAAAGCTAATACAACTTACACAATAACAGGGCGTAACGCGATAAGTATTAATACCGGGTATTTCACAAAAGCACCCAATATTAGAAATAGCTTCCCTAATGCTCGACAAAATAACACTGTTGTGTCTAACTTAAAAAGTGAAACAGTACAAACCATAGACCTAAGCTATATCTACAACGCTCCAATAGTAAAAGCAAGATTAACAGGCTATTATACTGGTTTTAGAAATGGAACAGAGGTTTCCTTTTTCTTTACTGAGGACTTGGCGGGCTTAGGCAACGAAGGCGACGCCTTTGTACAAGAAGTGCTAACAAATATAGAACGTCAAAATATAGGCATGGAGTTAGGCATAGGCGCACAAATTAGCCCAACAGTCAAACTAAAAGCAGCTATTGCTGTAGGGCAAAATACTTTTGCTAACAATCCTAATCTATATCTAACTAGCGACGACTTTAATGGAGAGTTACGCTTTGGTAACGGCAAAACTAATTTAAAAAACTTACACGTTGCTGGTGGTCCAGAACAAGCCTTTCAGTTAGGCTTTGAGTACAGAGCTCCTAGTTTTTGGACTATTGGGTTAACAAGCAATTATTTTTCAAATGCATACATAGATCCTAGTGCATTAGCTAGATCCGAAAATTTTACTCTCGATTTTGATGGCTTAGCCTTTAGCCAGTTCGACTCCAACACTGCAAGACAATTATTAAAACAAGAACAAATTGACCCTTACACTTTAATAAATATTACAGGTGGAAAGTCTTGGCGCGTGGGTGCTTATTACATTGGGTTTTTTGCAACGATAAACAATGTTTTAAATCAAAATTACAAAACGGGAGGTTTTGAACAGTCCAGAATAGCAAAGTTTAACAGACTAAAAGAAGATCAATCCAGAGTACACGGCCCTCTTTTTGGCAATCGATTTTTCTTCGGAAATGGCACCACTTATTACGCAAATTTATACCTTAGATTTTAAAACAAAACACCAATGAAAGCACCTTTCTTTTTTACTCTAATTGCAGTACTACTAACTTCTTGTGTACAAAACGACGATTTTACACTACCAAACACAACAGTACAAAACCCTACTATTAACGGAGATATTGTTAGCATTAACGCAATAGCAGGAGTTTTAGCACAAGCCAATGCTAATGGCAATACAACACACACATTTGAAAACACGAACCAGTATATCTCAGGGTATGTTATTTCAACAGACGAGGCCGGAAACTTTTTTGAAGAAATCTTAATACAAGATGCTTTAGAAAACCCTACCATAGGGATTAAAATAATCATTGACAGCAACCCGCTTTTTACCAAATATGAATTGGGGCGGCGTTTATTCATAAAATTAGATGGTTTAACTATAGGAACAACAAATGGAGTGTTTACTATAGGAGTTGCCCAAGGTACAACAGTAGGTCAAATTCCTGCCACCTTTGAAACACGCTTTATAAAGCGCTCTTCAGAGATAGGGGTTTTAATTCCAAAAATCATTAACTTAGATCAGCTTAACGATGGTTTAACAAACCTATATGTAGGCCTAGAAAATGCACAGTTTGCAAACTCAGACATTTCAAAAACTTATGCATCCGAAGCGACAGATCAGTTTGATGGTGAGCGTACTTTAGAAAGTTGTGATAGTAATCTAAGTATTGTATTTAGTACTAGTACTTTTTCAGACTTTAAAAGTTTAACACTACCCTCACAACAAGGGACTATTAAGGGGGTTTTAACAAAAAACTTTTTTGGAGATGTGTTTAATTTTGTCGTAAACAGCCCTGCGGACGTTAATTTTAATGACTCTGGACGCTGTGATGTCAAAATCATAGACTGCGGTTTAAAAAATAATCAGGGTGCGAATATTATTTTTACAGAAAATTTTCAAACACAAAGCACAAATCAATTGATTTCCGGAAACGGTTGGACCAATTTTATACAAGAAGGAACAGAGGGTTTTGAAGCATTTTCGTCTAATGGCGCAAACGCATCTTTAGGAATTTCTGCTAGAGTAAGTTCTCGCAATTCTGGAGATTTAAGAAGTATTGCTTGGTTAATTAGCCCACAAATTAATTTAGAAACCCAAAATAACGAAACATTTCATTTTATGAGTTCCAATAGCTTTGCTGACGGAAGCCATCTAGACGTTTTAATATCTACAAACTGGGACGGAAATGAAGCTACCATTGCAGCTGCAACATGGCGTCCATTAACATCCGCTTTTGTTGTTGGCGATAACGATTTTTTTGGGGACTGGTTCCCTTCTGGCAACATAGACTTATCTTGTATTTCTGGCTTAGTTCATATTGCGTTTAGATACACTGGCAACGGAGACTCTTCTTTTGATGGCACTTACGAACTAGATGAGATAACTATAGATTATGAGTAAGCTTTTATACACTTGCAATAGTTAATTAGTGTTAATTAGCTTCGTTTTAGATTTACTTTTATTAATATAAATATTACATTCGCATTATAATGTGATTTGTTTTTAAATTATTTGTAATTATAACTGTATTTTACAATGAAGAAACTTCTTTTTTTAGCCTTTTTTTTACTTAGTTTAATTGGCAATTCTCAAATTTTGAAACCTGTAACTTGGGAATTTGAAACCAAAAAATTAAGCGAAAACACCTACGAACTCTCTTTTATTGCTAATATAGACTCTCACTGGGCTATTTATTCTCAACAAATAGGAGAAGGTGGCCCCATACCAACAAGCTTTGCTTTCGATCCAGAAGAAGGCTATACAAAAACAGGGCATGTTACAGAAGCAGAGGACAATAAAGTAAACAAACACGATCCTGTTTTTGACATGCAGGTGTCAAAGTTTTATGATAAAGCTGTTTTTAAGCAGCTTGTAACAGTTACAGATTCAAAAGCTGTAGTAAGTGGCGTTTTAACTTTTATGACTTGCGATGATGAACGCTGTTTACCCCCTACAGAAGTTCCGTTTGAATTTCATTTTGAAGATCAAAAAGCAAAAAACATCTCTTTTAGTCAGAAACAACAAATCGTAGAACCTGTAGTTTGGCATTTTACTCCCAAAAAAATAGATAATACTACCTACGATTTAGTTTTTACCGCCGATATAGAGCCTCATTGGGCTTTGTATTCTCAACATATAGAAGAAGGAGGCCCTAAGCCTACCGAATTTACCTTTGAAACTAACTCTGCATACACCTTAATTAAAAACGTTGTAGAGTCTAACACCAATAAGGTAACAAAACACGATGCCGTATTTGATATACAAGTGTCAAAATTTTATACTAAAGCTGTTTTTACACAACGGATACAATTAAATACGCCTCAAGCAAATATAAAAGGCACCCTATTGTACATGACCTGCGATGATACACAGTGTAGATTTCCACCAGAAACTGAGTTTCAGTTCAATATTAACTCAAAAGCAGAAAGTTTTGGCTACGATTTGTCCAAAATAAGTACCGACACAACAAGTACAATAGATAACGACGCTGTTAATACTCAACTCTACGGTATGACCCCTAAAGATATTGTATCATCGTCGGTAAAAGTGGAGCAAGGCAAGTCACTTTGGAGTATTTTTGCTTTAGGTTTTTTTGGAGGACTACTAGCCTTATTAACACCCTGCGTGTTTCCTATGATACCACTAACGGTTAGTTTTTTCACAAAGAGTAACAGTAGTGGTAATAAAGGGGTTTCTAAAGCTGTACTCTACGGCTTTTTTATTTTAGCAGTGTACCTTGTTTTAAGTATTCCCTTCCATCTATTAGATACCGTAAATCCTGATATTCTAAACGAAATTTCAACAAATGTAATCTTAAACATTATCTTTTTTATTGTATTTGTGTTTTTTGCATTTTCATTTTTTGGATATTATGAACTCACATTACCAAGCAGTTGGATGCAAAAAACAACTAAAGGCGAAAATGTAGGCGGCATGCTGGGGGTCTTTTTTATGGCACTAACCCTAGCTTTAGTTTCCTTTTCTTGCACAGGACCAATATTAGGGTCGTTGCTTGCAGGATCTTTAAGTACCGACGGTGGGGCGTGGCAACTCACTGCTGGTATGGGGGGCTTTGGTTTTGCTTTAGGTTTGCCGTTTGCTGTGTTTGCAATGTTCCCTAATATGCTAAATGCTCTACCAAAATCTGGGGGTTGGCTTAACACCACTAAAGTTGTCTTAGGCTTTTTGGAACTGGCACTGGCATTTAAGTTCTTGTCTAACGCCGATTTGGTAAAACACTGGGGACTTTTAAAAATTGAAGTCTTTTTGGGACTATGGATTATAATTTTTGCAGGACTAACGCTTTATATTTTTGCTAAAATTAAATTTCCTCATGATAGTCCAATAAAAAAACTTTCTTTTTTTAGGATAGCTTCAGGGGTTTTAGTTGCTGCATTTGTGGTGTACTTAGTATCAGGGTTTAGAGTTAATAAAGAAACACATACATTTAAACCGCTTACACTATTAAGCGGATTAGCTCCACCAACAGGATACAGCATTTTTTACCCTAAGGATGCACCAGGTAATTTAAGTTCTTTTAAAGACTTAAAAGAAGGGATTGCTTACGCAAAACGTGTAAACAAGCCTATTATGATTGATTTTACAGGATATGCTTGTGTAAATTGTCGAAAAATGGAGGAAAATATTTGGCCAGACAAAACTATAAACAGTTATATAAAAGATGACTATGTTCTTATTTCGTTATACGCAGATGATAAAACGGCTCTTTTAGAAAAAGAACAAGTTAATGTTAATCGTGCTAACGGTAGTTTAAGAAAGCTAAAAACCATAGGGCATAAATGGTCGCACTTTCAAACGCAGTTTTTTCAGTCTAACACATTGCCTTATTACGTATTATTAAGTCCAGATGGTAAGCGTGTCTTAAATCAGCCCGTTGGTTATACGCCAAATAAAGAGGTTTATGCAGCTTTTTTAAAGGAAGGTTTAGAGGCTAATTCAAAACTTTAATACTTTATTTTTTTTAAGATGTTAGAAAATTTTTGGTTTAATGTTAATTACGGTATCAACCATGTCTTAGATATTAATGGTTACGACCATGTTCTTTTTTTAATTTTACTAAGCATCCCTTATTTGTTTAACAATTGGAAACGGGTGTTACTACTGGTGTCGTTATTTACATTAGGGCATACGCTATCTTTAGTATTAGCAGCCTACAGTATTGTTTCTATTAATGGTAATTTGGTCGAGTTTTTAATTCCTATAACAATATTAGTTGCTGCGCTTTACAATGTATTGAACCCAAAACAAGCTTTAAAAAACCAAAAAATAAATGTATTGCTCCTTAGTGCTTTATGCTTTGGGCTTATTCATGGGCTTGGGTTTGCTAGAGAATTTAGCATTCTCGTAGATGGCAGCGACAACACACTATTAGTACTTATAGCTTTTGCTTTAGGTATTGAACTTTCACAAGTTATCATTGTATTTGCTGTGTTATTTTTAAGTTTTTTAGGACAAACTTTATTTAGGTTTAATAGGCGAGATTGGGTAATGGTGATATCCTCTATTGTTATCGGTTTAGTAATTCCTATCATTATTGAGAGCGAACTGTTTTCTTCTTAAAGCTTAATTATCATTTTAGTACAAACTAAAGCCGTTTGTACTTTAAGGTTAATCTTTGTGCTCTATAATGCTAAACTTAGGGATATAACCGTACCTTCGTTGGCACGTATATTGAATACGGTATCGTCTTCAAAAATAAAGTACTGCCCTTTTATGCCTACTAGCTTTCCTGTGTATTTTGGGGTATTTTTTAAATTTAATGCCTTTGGTTTTTCAGGGTATTTTATAACTGGAAATGCTAGTTCCGTTTCTGTATTATTTGTTATTACATAGTCTTTTGCTTCTTCAGGAATGTGTGCTATTAGTTTGTTTCTCCATTGCACTAAATCTTCTTTTGGAGCTCCATTTTTTAGCATAATACGCCAATTTGTTTTATCGGCAATGTATGTTTTTAATGCAACTTCTGTTATTCCTGCTAGATAACGATTGGGAACCTCTACAATTTCTATTGCTTTATGTGCGCCTTGATCAATCCAACGCGTTGGGACTTGTGTCTTTCGAGTGACGCCTACTTTTACATTACTAGAGTTTGCCAAATACACAATGTGAGGTTGTAATTGCACACGTTTTTCATATTCTAAGTCTCGGTCTTCTTGCCCTAAGTGTGCCTTACTTAATTCTGGGCGCATAATCCAATCGGCAGCCTGTGGAATTTCAAAAAAGCAAGATTTACAAAACCCCTGTCTGTAAATTGTTCGATCATTTTTACAGTTTAAGCACTGCTGTTTTATATAATTAATTACGAGTGTCTTACTAAGAAGTTGATTCACATTTAAGATATCATTTTCAAGATATAAAAAATATTGTATTGGGTTTATAAATTCCGTTTGCATTTTGGTTAAAACACCTTGATATTGCATAGTATTTTTATTATTTTAGTCCTGTAAAGATAATCAACTTATGCCAATTCCTTTAGCAAATTCCATTGCATCGTGGTTTTTAAAAAAACGGTTTCATCAAATTGAATTGTTTTTAAAATACCCTAATGAAGTACAAAATGAGCTAATACTGAACCTTATTAAGACAGCAAAAGACACAGAGATAGGTAAAGCTTACGATTTTTCTTCTATAAAAGACTACCAGAGCTTTAGTGAGCGTGTGCCTATTACCAACTATGAGGAGTACCAGTTTAATATTGAGCGCTCAAGACGAGGTGAGCATAACATTTTTTGGCCAACCCCTATTAAGTGGTTTGCAAAATCTAGCGGAACCACCAATGCGAAAAGCAAATTTATTCCTGTAAGCAAAAGTTCTTTAGAAAAGTGCCATTATGCAGCAGGAAAAGATTTGTTATGTATGTACTTAAACAATAACGAAGGGTCACAACTATTTAAAGGGAAGAGTCTACGCTTGGGTGGGAGTAAAGAATTATATAAAGAAAACGGCACTGTTTTTGGCGATTTGTCGGCCATTCTTATCGACAATATGCCATTCTGGGCACAGTATAGCAGTACACCGTCCAGCAAAGTATCTTTAATGTGCGACTGGGAATATAAAATGCAAGCAATAGTAGATGAAACTATTGAGGAAAATGTAACAAGCCTAGCAGGAGTGCCTTCTTGGATGCTTGTGTTATTAAACAATGTTTTGGAATCTACAGGGAAATGCGATATTCTTGATATTTGGCCAAATTTAGAAGTCTATTTTCACGGTGGAGTCAACTTTTCTCCATACGTAAATCAATATAAATCTATAATATCGAAAAAAGACTTTAGGTACTACGAAATTTACAACGCCTCAGAAGGGTTTTTTGCTATCCAAGATAGAAATGGTTCCAACGAACTTTTATTAATGCTCGATTATGGTATTTTTTATGAGTTTATCCCTATGGATAATTATGGTACTTCACAGCAAAAAGTAATTAGGCTAGATGAGGTTGAAAAACATAAAAACTACGCAATAGTTGTTACAACCAATGCTGGGTTATGGCGATATAAAATAGGAGACACCATTAGGTTTACTTCTCTAAATCCTTATCGCATCAAAATATCTGGCCGTACTAAACATTATATCAATGTATTTGGCGAAGAATTGATTATTGAAAATGCTGAGGATGCTCTAAAAAGTGTATGCAAAAAAACACGTGCTAAAATAAAAGATTATACTGTAGCTCCTATTTTTATGGAAGGTAAAAACAAAGGAGCACATGAGTGGCTTATAGAGTTTAGACAAGCTCCAAACGATATTAATTACTTTTGTGAATTACTTGATAATGCGCTTAAGTCTTTAAATTCAGACTATGAAGCAAAGCGTTACAATAATATTACACTTAACAAGCCTAGTATTAAGATTGCTCGAGAACACTTGTTTTACGATTGGCTCAAACAGAATAATAAACTAGGAGGGCAACACAAAGTACCACGTTTATATAACACTAGAGTTTATATGCAAGAATTGCTTAGCATAAACGTGTAAAATTGTATAACAAAATTGTTTGTCGAGTTAAAATAGTGTTTTGTCTAAAAACTTTTTTCAGTACTTAAAATAGCTTTATTTTTATAGAGCTATTAATCAATTCTTTAAAAGCAGACTAATTATAAAAATCCAAAAAGCCACTCTATAACTAGGGTGGCTTCCCTTTTTATCAGTGGCGCGCTATCTAGCAACCGCAACGCAATTTATATCTTACTATGTTGCAAAAAACAATAATTAAGGTATCTTTGTTAGCCACAATACGCTTATGAAACAACTACTAACTCTATTTTGTGCTATTATTATTACAGGTTGTAATGATAATACAAAAACAATTGTATCTAAAAACTTAATACAAAACAATTATGTGTCAATACAAAGGGATACCGTAAGTATTGCTATTAATGACGATTTTCAATCTAACTATGCTGTAACAACTTATAACAAAACACTTAATACTTTTTATGGTTACAACCTTGAAAAACATAAAATTGATTGCTTCTTTTTAGGCTCCAAAGTTTCAAAAATAAGCAGCATTCCTTTAGTTATTGATGGTCCAAATGCAATAAAATCACACCAACAAATAAACGCTTTATTTGTTTCGGACAACAACGATATTTTTTTAATAAACCCTTATAACATCTATAAATTAAATAGAAAAGGTGAGATTATTAGTAAAAATAATATAAATGACAGTAGCTCGGTAAATAAAGATTATTACAAAAAGCATGCTTTATCCCCATCGCACAATACTGGCTTTAGCTATGCCTATAACAACAATCATTTTTATATAAAAAACACAAACCTACAATATCCTAGAAGAGGACAACAACAAAACTATTTTGAAACATTTAAGCTCATCAGTAAATATAATTTTGAAAAAAACACAGTAAAAGAATTAGACATTAAGTTTCCGTCTGAGTTTGTAAGTAAAAATTTTGGCTTTAATAGTATCCCCTTCTTCTCGTTACACAATAAAGATATATACTATGTTTTTTCTCCACTTCCTTATATTTATAACTATAATACCGATACGCAAGTAACAACAGTTTATACTACAACTTCCGACAATTTGCCTTATTACAATATTAAAGACTATCCAGACAATAACAACTCTGGGTATTTAAATTCAAGTAGCTTTCTTTTTAATTCTAATTTTGGTCCTATTTACGCTAGTAACGATTTCGTTTTCAGGTTTTATCAATCTGCTGTTCCAGAGAGAAAGCGAAAAGCTGCAACACAAAAGAACAAAGAAAGTGTCCTACAGGTCTTTAATAGAGATATGGACTTAGTCAAAAACTATAGATTAAACGCTAATGTTTCCTTTTCAGGATTATTTATAAATAACAACACCGTTTATATTAATATAAACTCCAAAAAAGGAAAAGATATTAGATTTCTTAAACTAAGCGTTACTAAAAATTAAAAACACTTAGCACGTTATTTTTCTACAAAAAAACGACTCTTCCTTCTATGTCAACATAGCTTTTACGCCAGGAAGTATCTTTCCTTCCAAACTCTCTAGCATTGCTCCTCCTCCTGTACTAACGTAACTCACTTTGTTTTGAAAACCAAACTGCTTAACTGCAGCCACAGAATCGCCACCACCAACTAACGAAAAGGCTCCTAGTTTGGTAGCTTTTGCGATTGCTTGTCCTAAAGCAATCGTTCCGTTAGCAAAATTTTCCATTTCAAAAACACCCAAAGGACCATTCCACAATATCGTTTTGGAGTTCAAAACAACTTTAGCAAATTCTTTCTGCGTTTCTATGCCTACATCTAGCCCCATCCACCCTTTCGGAATTTGATTTGTATTTACTATTTTTGTGTCTGCATCATTACTAAAAGTGTTTGCAACTACCGCATCTATAGGCAAATGAACTTGTACATTATTTTGTTTTGCTTTGCTTAGTATTTCCAAAGCTAGGTCTAGCTTGTCATCTTCTACCAAAGAGTTCCCTATTTGTCCTCCTTGTGCCTTTATAAACGTAAAGGTCATACCACCGCCAATAATGAGATGATCTATTTTATCTAAAATATGATTTATAATTGTAATCTTAGAGGATACTTTTGCACCTCCCAAAATAGCGGTAATAGGCTTGTTTCCTGTTTCCATTACTTTTTTAATGCTATCTATTTCCTTTGCCATAAGTAAACCAAAGCATTTGCGGTTTTCAAAAAATTGTGCAATAATGGTTGTAGATGCATGTGCCCTATGGGCTGTCCCAAAGGCATCATTTACATAGATATCACCTAATTTGGATAAGTGTTCTGCAAAAACAATATCTCCAGCTTGTTCCTGCTCATAAAAGCGTAAATTCTCTAGGAGTAACACCTCTCCTGTTTGTAGATTATCAACCTGTTGTTGAGCATAATCTCCAATACTATCTGGGACAAAAGTTACTGCTACTCCAATGCTATCTTCTACTTGTTTTACAATGTGTTGTAATGAAAATTCATTTTGTTTCCCTTTTGGTCGTCCCAAATGAGACATTAAAACACAGCTTCCACCGTCTTCTAATATTTTAAGAATTGTTGGTTTAGCTGTCAAAATACGTGTCGTATCTGTAACTTCAAAACTTGAATTGAGCGGCACATTAAAGTCTACCCTTACAAGTGCTTTTTTATTGTTAAAATCAAAATCATTTATCGTTTTCATAATATTGTGTTGAAAAACCAGAATCTATGAGTAGCATTAACTCTTTCATGTTTTCTGTAGCATTGTTAATCATTTTTTTAGATAGCATATTTTTAAACAGCACCCCAAAAGGTTTAAAATCTGCATAAGCTTGAATGTCTAGTTTTGTAAGCCCATTAGCCTGAGATTCTAAAACATAATATATATTAAGTTTTTTAGTAAACGGCAGACTATCTGTACTCTCGCCATAAACTAACTTATCTTGATCTTGATTTTTCTTAATAGTTGTAAAATTAATTTCTTCGTTTTTATTAATTAAACACGTGTGTTTTCTTCCTGATTTGTTTACTTTATTTTTCTCGTATTCTACTTTATTTACGCCTTTAGCCCATAATAATCTGTAATCAAAATTACTTATAACCTCATATAAGTCCAACATGGGTAAATTTATAACATCGCTTATATTAAATAGCAAGTGCTTGGGCACTGTTGGGGGTACAGGAGGTACATAAGGCAACCCTTTTTTTAGATGAGATAATGCGGTATAAGCATAAGTCATTTCGCCAAAGTCATATTGCTCGGTAGTTTTAGTAAAACGGCTGTTTATTTGCGGTAGTTCTTTTATGCTTTCAGAAAACAATGCATATTCTGTAAAGGGGACTTTGTTTTTAAGTAGGCGGTGCACTTGTATAACATTGCTTCCATAGGGCTTTTTGTTTCCCTTTATTTCTATAAAATCAATATCTCCGTGGTGAGCCACAAATTTTAAATTAAGATTATATGCAGACGAGCATGCTCCACAACTACAAATACGTTCGTATTCATAACGTTTTAAATGTACATGAAACGCCATATACATATCGTCTATTTGCTGCTGCAACACTTTAGGATTTACCGTATCTACTAACTTATAAAAAAATAGAGCATCACCTTCAATTTCTGCCAACTCTAAACCCATCGTGTTTTTATCGAGTAATATTTCCAAAAGTTCAGATATAATATGCCCACTATGTTTGATATCTGTATGATGTACAAACTCTGTAAATCCTGAAATGTCTGGCAAAAAAAGAAGTGCTTTCATTGTTATTATATCCAATCTGAATAATAGTGTAAAAATACAGGATTTATAATTTTATCACGTAAATATTGTCTTAAAAAAACAAGCTATTGAATTTAAAAAAATTGCTATAGCTTTGTACTATGTTATTTTCTGAAATTTTAGGGCAAGCGCATCTTAAAAAACATTTAACTTTAAGTGCAGATAAAGGTCGTATTCCACATGCACAACTTTTTGTTGGTCCCCAAGGAAGTGGCACTTTAGCTATGGCAATAGCTTATGCACAATACATTATTTGTAAAAACGCTGAGGCAGAGAATACCACCGGAAATTCGGCTTGCAATTTAAAGTGTAATGCTCTATCGCATCCAGATTTACATTTTGTTTTTCCTGTAGCTACTACAGAAAAGATAAAAAGTCATCCAGTATCTAAATTATTTATGGATGAATGGCGAACACTTCTAAAAACGCAGGTATATTGTACGCTATTTGACTGGTACAAACAACTAGGTATAGACAATAAACAAGGTGAAATACGTGTAGATGAAGCTCTAGATATTGTAAAAACACTATCTTTAAAATCCTATGAGGGAGGCTATAAAGTCATGATTATCTGGATGGCAGAACGTATGAATACAGCTTGCGCCAATAAGCTTTTAAAACTTATTGAAGAGCCACCCAACAAAACTGTTTTTATATTAATAGCAGAAGATGAAGAACAAATTATTTCGACAATACGTTCGCGCTGTCAAACATTACAATTTCCCCCTTTAAGTCAAGATACTATACACGATGCTTTAATAAAGCAATATAATATTGATACGGATACTGCAACTAAAATAGCGTACCAATCTAACGGTAATTTTAATAAAGCTTGTAGTTTAATATCGCAACGAGATGAGGAGTCTCAGTTTGAAGAGTGGTTTATATTTTGGATTCGTAGTGCCTTTAAAGCTAAGGGCAATAAGGCTTCCATACATGATTTAATGTCTTGGAGCGAAACCATTGCAAAGCAAGGACGCGAAACACAAAAGCAATTTCTGCATTACTGCATCCATTTTTTTAGACAAGCTTTACTACTTAACTACAAGGCAGATCGTTTAGTTTTTATTCAACCTAAAACAAAAGGATTTAAGCTAGAAAATTTTGCACCTTTTGTTCATGAAAATAACATTATCGCAATCCACTCTGAGCTAGAAACAGCTATCTACCATATTGAGCGTAACGGAAGTTCTAAAATTATTCTTACCGATTTATCTATAAAGCTTACACGGCTTCTGCACCAAAAGTCAATATGAAAATATTTATAAGTCTATTCGTTTGAATATGAGTTATTTAACTCTTTTAGTATTATCTCAGTTATGTCTGCTTGTTCTCTTCCATACATTACACTCCCAGCTTGATTACTCCCTAAAATAAAGTCGTAATTATTATTTTTTCCGTAAGTTTCTACAAACAATCTTACTTTTTTAATAAGATCATCATTTTTAGTTTGATTCTCTTTTGCTATTTGTTGTTGTTCATTTTGCATTTGTTGCGACAAGGTCTGTTCTTTTTCTTGAAACTTTTGCATTAGCTTTTTTATTCCGGACTGTGATAATGTTTTCGCTTCAAGTTCGGCTTGGTTAAGCTCAGCTTGAAATGCCTTTCTTAAACTGTCTGTACGTTTTTGAAACGCTTCAATTTTAAGCTTAATCTTTTTTTCTGCATCTATTTTTTCCTGATATTCATTTATAAGTTTTACGTTATCGATATAAGCTATTTTTTGTTTTTGATTACAGGACAAAAAACAAAATGAAACGACAATAAGAACTAAAGTATTTTTCATTAGAATGGCATTTAAAATTTTGCACAAATGTAATTAAAAGCTTTTCTTTTTCTTAAAAAAAAACAAACCATAAACAAAGTTTATTTTAAAAAAAATATGATAATTAAATGTTATTAAAAATGAAGCCGAATAAGCACTTTTAAGCGTGTTTATTTAACAACCCAACACAAGTATATAGAATCTGTTTTTAAACAGAAAAGGCTTTATTGAAATTGATTTTTAACACAATAAATTAATGATGAATACTCTCCTGAGTGTTTTGCGCGTTTATTAGAACGAAATCCTATTTTAAAAGCATTAAGAAAACGCATACGACCAAATTTATATTTTTCGGAAAGGAGACTTACATAATAAGCATCAAAAATCATAGGACGTACTTTAATAACCTCTAACTGTTTTGAGTTCATTAATTTTGTTATTGACGTTCTAGAAAAATGCCATAGGTGTCTTGGTACATCATAAGCAGCCCAAAAGTTTTTATAATAATTTGCATCATAACTTCTGTAATTTGGAACTGCAATAATAAGTGTGCCATTGGGTTTCAGCAACTTTTTAAACACAGAGATATGCTGATCAAGATTTGGCAGATGCTCTAATACATGCCAAAGGGTAATAACATCAAAGCTACCTGTTTTTAGCTTTAGTAACATGTTTGTATCAAAAACAGAGTCTCCAGTTTTTTTATTAGCTATAGTTCTTGCATTTGTATTGGGCTCTATGCCCTTTACCACCCACTTATTTTTTTGTGCTAATTGTATAAACTCTCCTGTGCCACAGCCAACATCCAACAAGTGCTTAGTATCAGGTTGCAAGTCATTAATAAGTTTTAGTTTTCTTTTTAAAGCAATATGTCTTACAAAGTGATATGCATTTTCAAATAGGTTTCGCTTAGCATTTGTATGCGAAATATAATCTTCACTTTTATAATAGTTTGGTAATTGCTTAGGAGATGGCTGTGGTTTTGTTTCTAATAAATCTAAGTTAGCATTATATTGTAACTCAAATTTTTCTCCAGACACAGAGTAATCTTTCAATTTTAAATAAACATGTTTATCTTCCATAAAAACAAAAATGTTCCACGTGGAACACATAGTGATTATAATTATTTACCTACCCATATAAACTAACAATACCGAAATGTCATTAGGAGAAACACCGCTAATTCTAGATGCCTGCGAAATACTAATGGGCTGAATTTTTTTCAGTTTTTCTCTAGCTTCAAAGCTCATTGATTTAATTTGAGCATAATCAAAATTTGCAGGTATTTTCAAGTCTTCCAGTCTATTTAGTTTATCTGCATTATTCTTTTCTTTTTCAATATAACCAGAGTATTTTACCTGAATTTCTGTTTGTTCTATAACCTCTCTATCTAGGTTATTATGATTAATATAGTTTTCTACGGCATTAAATTTTCTAACATCATCTATACTAATATTAGGTCTAGCAAAAATCTTAAACATCTTGTCCGATTGCTTAACGGGAGCAGAATTTTTAGATGCAAGTACTGGGTTCGCTTCTTCTGGCTTAACACTGGTGTCTTTAAAAAACTGAACAAACTTTTTGGCAGCATTATGTTTTTCTTCCATGCGTCGCAATCGTTTTTCAGAGGCTATACCTAGAGCATATCCTTTTGGTGTAAGCCTTAAATCCGCATTATCCTGCCGCAATAAAGTACGGTATTCTGCACGAGAGGTAAACATACGGTACGGTTCTTCTGTTCCTTTTGTAATAAGATCATCGATAAGCACACCTATATAAGCCTCGTTACGTTTAAGTAAAAAAGGAGCCTTGTTTTGTACAGCCAAACTGGCATTAATTCCGGCCATTAAACCTTGTGATGCTGCCTCTTCATAACCTGTAGTTCCATTAATTTGTCCTGCAAAATATAACCCAGAAACTAGTTTGGTTTCTAGGGTATGTTGTAACTGTGTTGGTGGAAAATAATCATATTCTATAGCATAACCAGGTCTGAAAAATTTAACGTTTTCAAACCCTACAACTGAACGCAAAGCATTAAACTGTACAGCTTCGGGCAAGGATGTAGAAAAACCATTAACATAAACCTCTACAGTATTCCAACCTTCTGGCTCTATAAATAATTGATGTCTGTCTTTATCGGCAAAGCGGTTAATCTTATCTTCTATAGATGGGCAGTATCTAGGGCCAATGCTTTTGATACTTCCATTAAACATCGGAGAGGCATCAAAACCTTCACGAAGTAAATTATGTACTTTCTCGCTTGTGTAGGTCATATAGCAGGAACGTTGTTTCTGCAATGCTGTAGTGCTATCTAGATAAGAAAACTTTTCTGGTTGGGCATCTCCAGGTTGTTCTAGCATTTTTGAATATTCTAATGAGCGTCCATCTACTCGTGGCGGTGTTCCTGTTTTCATCCGCCCAGATTCAAAACCTAATTTTTCTAAGACTGCTGTTATACCTGTTGAGGCGCGTTCCCCTGCGCGACCGCCACCGAAGTTTTTGGCACCTATATGTATTAATCCGTTTAAAAATGTTCCGTTGGTAAGAATTACTGTCTTTGCTTTAATTTTAATTCCTAAGCCTGTAACAACTCCAGTAACTTTATGCTTTTCAATCAGCAAATCTGTAACCATGTCTTGATAAAAATCAAGGTTTTTGGTTTGTTCTAAAAGTAAGCGCCAATCTTCTGCAAAACGCATTCTGTCGCTCTGTACTCTAGGACTCCACATTGCAGGGCCTTTGGATTTGTTAAGCATTTTGAATTGTATTGCGGAGGTGTCGCTTACAATACCGCTATATCCACCTAAAGCATCAATTTCTCTCACAATTTGTCCTTTTGCAATACCGCCCATAGCAGGGTTGCAAGACATCTGTGCAATGTTTTGGAGGTTCATGGTAACTAGCAATGTTTTACTTCCCATATTGGCAGCAGCAGCAGCAGCTTCGCTACCTGCGTGTCCACCTCCTACTACAATAACATCATATACGTCTTTAAACATAATTTAATTTTTTAGAAACTTTGTAAATGATTGTAACCTATCAAACTGTTCCACGTGGAACAATTAATTGCTTATGTTTTTTAAGTTTGCAAAGGTACAATTATACCCCTACAAATTAAGTGTCTTTAAATAGAAATCTTCTTTAGTGCGCATTATAACTTTGTCTTTTTCTGAATGGTCTTTATAACCACAATAGTGTAAAACGCCATGAATAATAACACGGTAAAGTTCTTGATTAAATGGCGTGTTATATTGTTTTGCATTTTCTATAATACGGTCTATAGAAATAAAAATATCGCCATGTAGTATTTCTCCTATAGAGTAATCAAAGCTTATAATGTCTGTAAATGTGTCATGAGACAAAAATTCTATATTAAGTTTATGCAAATAACTATCGCTGCAAAACACATAATTAATATCTCCTTCTTTAAAATCCTCATTTGTAATGACTTTAGATATCCAATTAGAAATCTCATTAGTGTTCTTCAAAACAAAATCAATCTCGATATAATTGAAGTTAATCATTTTTAATTTTAAAATAGTCTGTAACTTTCTTCTTATAAACACTTTGCAAGGGCAAGGCTTGACGATTCAATATTTCTATAGTATTAAAATATTGTTTAGCATCAGGAACACGATTGTTTGTTGTATTGTTGTATTGATTTTGGTTCGTTTTGGATTGACGCTTTTTATCTTGGCCTTGTTGCAAGGTTGCGTTTTCTAACTTTATGAGTTCATGTTGCAACTGCTTGATTTTTTGAAGTGTTTGTTCTGTAAATCCTTTATTGAGTAAGTCCTGCTCTACTTGTTCTAATTGTTTCAAAACGTTCTCACCAACGCCCTTTGCTCCTTCTTTAGCCAAACGTTTTTCTAAAGCTTCACGTAGTTGTTGTTGCTCTTGAAAAATACGAAATAGCTCTCCATTTAACTCCTCGCTGTTATTACCTTCTCCTAGAGGGTTTGACTTTCCTTTATCATCGGATTTTCCTTTTCCTTTATCGCCATCCTCACCATCTTTTTCCCCGTTTTTACCTTTGTTGCTATTCTCGTTAGGTTTTTCGCCTGGTTTCTTTCCTTTTTCTTGTTTTTTTAGGGCTTCTTCAAAATCTTTTTTAAGTTGTTCTTGACTCTTTATAATGTCTGGCAAACTTTCCTCTCCCTGTCCTTGTCCAGGCGTAGGACTCATTTGGTTAGACAAATTATCCAACATGTCACTAAGATAGTCTGCTAAGGTATTGGCGGCAGTCACGGTGTACTGCTGCGATGCTACGCCTTGATATAATCTGTTTTCGGAAAATTGACCTAAAGCCTTATCAATATTGAAAAATACTTCTGTAATTTCTTCATTAATTTTTTCAGAAAGCTTAGGTTGACGTAAAGATAATGCAAACAAACTATCGTCTATATGTTCAAAATGCTCCTTTAACCCTTGCTGTTTTCTTAAGTAACCTGCATACTCATTGTGGTTAACTTGAATGCTATTGAATTGTTGCATGAGGGCTTCTTGATCGAAGGAAAATAACACTAAATTATCTAGTATCTGCCTAAGCATATCTATGTCTTCAGAAATCTGCTCATTACCGCCTGCTGAGGCTGGTAGACTAAGAGAACTACCGATTTTTCGCAATTTTTGTGCTGCTTTTTTCTGATTTTGTTTTGCCTTAGCTGCATTGGCATTTTGTTGTTTTTTAGCATCCTTATTATCAGAATCTTCTTCTTTCTTTTCTGTTTCTTGTTGCTCCGAGTTTTCCTTTTCTTCTAAATTTTTACTTGCCTCTTGCTGTTCTTTTTTAATTTCTTCTTCTGTTTTTTTATCATCAGGAATATCTAAAGATTGTTTTAAACTCTCATTTTCTTTTTTTAAATCTTCCAACTCTTTCTGAAGTTCTTCAAAATCTTTATTTAGTTTATCTTGATCTTCTTTTTTGTTTTCATTGTCTGCCTTATTAGCTTGTTCTTCTTGTTTTTTAGCTAAGTTTTCTAAATCCTCTTTTAGTTTTTCAGCTTTTTTAGTGACATAGTAGCGCTTGGTGAGTTCGACTAACTGCTCTAAACTTCTTTTCTTATTTTTAGCTTGCTTTGCTAGTTTTTCTAATTTTTCTGTAAGCTCTTCTTTTTTAAATTTTTCAGATAGTTTTTTTAACTCATCATTAAGTTTTTTATCTTTTTCTTGTTGTTCTGCGTTATCATCCAAGCGTTTTTTAAGAGCTTCTTTAAAGGGATCTTTTTTTTCGGTTTCTTTATTAAATTCTTCTAAATTATTTTTTAATTCTTTGTTGAAATTTTTAAGCAATGCTTCTTGTTGTTTTTGACGTTTCAAAAAGTTTTCTAATTTCTTTTGATCATTAAAGTTGAGTTCAGATTTTTCCTTTTGAGTTTTTGATAATTCTTTTAGCTCATTATCTTGGCGATCAAGTTTATCAAGGGCATCTTCAAGTTTGTTAATCGTTTCGCCTTGCTCTTTTAGTTGTTCTGTTTTAAGCTCGTCGGTGGTTAATTTTCTAAAATTAAATAATTTACTCTTTGTACTTTTATAGTTATGAATGGCATCATTATCAAAAACTTCAAAATACAAATCGTAACTTACACCTTCTTCTAAGTCCAAATTATCAGGAAAGCTACTTACAAACTCATCAAAAGTTGATTTGGTTATCGCTAAGGGCTTGACTTGCTTGTTACTATCATTACCTGAGGGGTAATATACTAATTGTAAGCTAGTTAAACCATAATCATCACTAACTTGCCCATAAAAATAAAGTGTTTTATGATCTAAAGAATCTACTTTTACTTGAAGATCAATTACTGGGTGCTCATCACGAATAACGTTAATAGAAAACGATAAATTTTCGTAGTTTTTAAGTTCTGCATTGCTTGTACTCAAGCTATAGTCTAATGTGCTATAAAGTTTTGTGCTGTGTGTAAAGATGTTTTTCTTATCTATAAAATTATAACTACTATCTTTGGTTGTTAATGCTACTGCTGTAGTCGATTTTGTGTTAAGATTCCAAGTTACTTTAGTGCCTTGTGGTATCGTGGCGTTACCAATACTTTTTAAAACCTCATCTTTTTTCTTGGTATAAGCGGGGTAGTCCAATAGCATATCAAAACTTAGTAGCGTAGGGGCGCTAATAACATTTAACGTATAGGGCTTAGAGTAAATGGTGTTTGCAAATAAATTAAATTCAATATTGGATTTAGGTTGCGAAAATTCATATTGAAATACACCGGGTTCTAATTGTTTTAAAAAATAAGTTTCGTTGTTGTACTTAATTTCAACATTGCTAGGTATTGCTTTTCCTTGGGTTACAACTCGTAGCACAAAATTTTTATTCTCAATGGTGCTAAGAGACTCATTAACTACAAAAAACTGAAATGGTGCTGGTGGCTCGTATGCGGTTTGATAATTTACAACACGCTTATAACCATCGTTGAACCAACCAAAATTTCCAGTAATAAAGGATATTACAACAATACAAACAGGAAGTGCTGCATATTTAAGATATTTTAAATTCGATTTTAGGTTAATGGCTAGCTTAAAAGGAATAGGCTCTAGCTGTATAGACTTGTTTTCTATACTTGCTAATAATAATTCTGAAGGATTTTCGGATTGATGTAATTGGATAACATTAAGTAATTTATCGTTCACTTCTGGAAAGTGATTGCCTATAATTTTTGAAGCATCGCTATAATCAATACGTTTTTGGAGTTTAAATAATTTTGTTAGAGGTATGGCAATAAACTTAAGCAGTAACGCTAGCTCTACCAAAACAAATGTCCAAAACAATACAGCTCTTGCAGTTGTGCTTAACCAAAGAACATGCTCTAAAAAAACTGTAAATAAAAAATATAACAATCCTATAGCAAAAAATAAAATAACACCTTTTATCAAGGCATTGACATAATATTTTTTAATAAAGATCTCTAATTTGTTTTCTATTTGCTTAAAACTATTCAAAATTATTAGTGTTATAAATAAACTTATAAAATTACAATTTTTATTGACAGGTTAAAATTAATGTGATATAACGTTCTGTTAAAATTATATTGTTTGTTCACGAAAAGAGGTGTCTTTAATTTTAAAACAAAGCTTATCAAATCAACAATATATTTTTTGTGTATAATATGTATCTTGCCAACATATCTTTTTTATTATGAATTGGGAACAGCTCCTTTCTTTAAAACGCTTTGGCGACACAAATAAACGTTTGCGAAAAGAACAAGATGAAACGCGTTTAGGTTTTGAGGTTGATTATGATCGAATTATATTTTCATCAGAGTTTAGAAGTCTTCAAGACAAAACGCAAGTCATACCTTTGTCACAAACCGATTTTGTACATACACGGCTAACACATAGCTTAGAAGTTAGTGTTGTTGCAAGATCGTTAGGACGAAAAGTAGGTCAAAAGCTACTACAAAAATATCCACATTTGCAAAATATACATGGATATTTGTCTAATGATTTTGGGACTATTGTTGCTTCAGCAGCTTTAGCGCACGATATAGGAAACCCACCATTTGGACATTCGGGAGAAAAAGCCATAGGGCAATACTTTAGCCAAGGTAAAGGCAGTGCATTTGCTCACAAATTAACCAAAAAAGAATATCAAGATTTATGCGATTTTGAAGGTAACGCTAATGGATTTAAAATACTAACGCAAAATAGAGAGGGTAGAGAAGGTGGACTAAGGCTAAGTTATGCAACCCTAGGTACATTTATAAAATATCCCAAGGAGTCTTTACCAAAACGACCCTCTACAAATGTTGCAGATAAAAAGTACGGCATTTTTCAGAGTGAAAAAAGTGCATTTATAGATCTTGCTCAAGAGCTGGGATTGTTAAAATCTAATTCTGGCAATGAACTAAGTTTTTCTAGGCATCCTTTGGCATTTTTAGTAGAAGCTGCAGATGACATTTGTTATACAATTATCGATTTTGAAGATGGAATTAACTTAGGTCTTATTTCAGAAGAGTTTGCTTTAGAGTATTTAATCAATTTAGTGAAAGATTCAATTAACTCAAAAAAGTATTATGCACTATCTAATACAGAAGATCGTGTAAGTTATTTACGCGCTCTAGCAATAAATACTCTAATTAATGAAGCTGTAAACATTTTTATGACCAATGAAGAAGCTATACTAAAAGGTACTTTTACTACAAGTTTGCTCCAAAAAAGTAAGTATGAAGCTCAAATTAACGATATTATTACGTTGAGCATAAAAAATATTTATCAATCTAAAAACGTGGTAGAAAAAGAATTAGCCGGACACCATATTATTACACAACTTTTAGATATTTATATTACTGCTGTTAATAACAACTTTAATCAAACATCATCTAATTACGATGCTTTAATTTTAAATACTTTACCAAAAAGCATACTTACTAATAATAAATCACTTTATGATAGATTACTAAGTGTATCGCACTATGTTTCTTTATTATCGGACAGTAATGCTGTATTAACATATAGAAAATTACAAGGGATGTATATGGTATAAACTATTATCTTGTAAAAAATGATATTAAATTTGAACTATTGTGTGTTAAACTTATATTTAAGTTGCCATTAATACAAGAAAAACAGAATGCTAACAAACGAAGAGGCTGAATATTTACTGAATTTAGACAAATCACTTTCAGACCCAAATCAAGTTATAGATTTGAGTAATAAGAAAAATCGACTTGATTTACTTTCACATCAAGATTCTGAATATAATTTTTGGGTTGAGATAACATCAAATCAAAAGATTATATTAAAAACATCAATTCATCATTTGGAGAGCAATTCGTTTATAGGACTTTTGAGAATTGATTTTAAAGGCGGACATCATAATCCACCTACTATAAAAAACACATTGCCAGAATATTTAAAACCTTATGTTGACAAATGGTTTGAGCCAAATGAACCTCATATGCACATATTTGTAGAAGGTTACAAGCCTTTAGCGTGGGCTATTCCATTGGCGGATACTGACTTTCCTACAAAGGACATTACAGATACATCCGACTTGAATGATTTAATTGTTAACTTTGCTAAAAAAATAAATTTAAATTCACAAATTAATATACAGCAGGCAATACTTTGAATTGGGTAAACACATATGTAGATAATTACTATGATTGGTTAAGAGAAAAAACTTATATCCAAAAGGGAGAAAGTACGGATTGGTTTTTAATAAACACGCCTTTTGTTGGAGCTTTTAACGATACTATTGAAATTTACGCTCAAAAAAATGGAAGCCAATTAATCTTGAGTGACAATGGAGAAACAATGTCTAATCTTGAGCTTCAAGGATTGCACATTCAAGGTTCAAAAAAGAGAAGAAACATATTGGATACTATTTTGCTTAATTATGGAATAAGGACCAATAACGAAGAGTTAACTATAGAAAGTAATTTAGATAACTTTTCACAAGCTAAACACAACTTTCTATCCGCTATCATCGAAATAAACGATTTATATGTTTTATCTAAACATAATGTTGCATCTATCTTCAAAGAAGATGTTAGAACTTATTTAGAATCTAAAGACATTATTTTCACACCTGATTTTATTTCAAAAGGTACGACTGGACTTGAATTTAATTTTGATTTTCAAATTGCGAAAAAACAGAGTGAAATTGTAATAAAGTCATTTAATACAGTTAATAAATCTAATCTTCCAACCTTTCTATTTGCTTGGGACGACATAAAACCTGTTAGAGAAAAAACTACTAAAAAAGAAGTTAAAGCAATAGCTATAATAAATGATGTTGACAAAGAGATTAAGACAGAATTTTTGGATGCTTTGAAAGCAAAAAATGCTGACTATATACTTTGGTCTGAAAGAGAAACCGAACGAAACATTGAACTTGTGGCGTAAAGTACTAATGGCAACAATGTGTATAATTCATTGCTAGTTATAGCCTATTCTCGCAGACTTTCTATCTGTGATTTATTTGCTAAATTTAGTGCTTAACCACGCAACGAAATCATACACTAGACCGGTAATGTTATTTTATCAATGCGTTTTTGATGTCTGCCACCTTCAAATTTTGTTTCTAAAAAAGTATTTATCATTTCTATAGCTTGTTGTATGGCTGTATATCGGGCAGGAATACAAATAATATTAGCATTATTATGCTGTCTAGTTAAACTTGTAATCTCTTTGGTCCAACAAATTCCTGCACGGACATCTTTATATTTATTGGCTGTCATTGCCACTCCGTTAGCACTACCACATATTAAAATTCCAAAAGGTACGATAGCATTTTGTACATCTTTAGCAACTGGATGTACAAAATCTGGGTAGTCTACACTCTCATTGGCATCTGTACCATAGTTAGTAATTATATACCCTTTAGTGTTTAAGTGTTCAATAATAGCATTTTTATATGCTGTACCAGCATGATCATTACCTATGGCTATTTTCATTATAATAATATTTTAGTGAAGTTAGAATTATGATTAATGTATATGGCTTGCTTAACAACTTTAAGTTGTACAAAATTAATTTTTTGTAATCTATTGGCTGTTAATTACTCTTCGTATTTATACTAATTGTTTGTTAATATTTAATTGTAATATTTTAAAACTTTATTTTGTAATAAAGATTATTTTTCTAATCAAAAGTTACATTTTAATAAACTAAATTATTAATTAGTTTTTCTTTACAAGTTATGAATATAACATTTTTATATACTAACATAATATATAAAGTTATTTATTAAAATATAGATGTAAATATAGTTTATAAACAGTTGTTAATAGTTATATAAATAACTTAAAAATTAAGCTTTTACAAACAATAAAGCTGTTAATTACTTGTTTGTTTAAAACTGTAAGTCAATAATACAAGCAAAAATATATAAAGTTATTGCCACTACTAACACACTATAATCATCATTATTTATTTTTTTAAATTTAAAAAGAAATAGATTATAATATATATAAATGTTAATAAGTGTTTAATCAATATTATATTGTACGTATTCGTTTAGCAAAGCAATTGATATTAAAAGCGTAGCTTTGCATTAATTTTAAAATATTGATTATTAAACCAATACCTCTGAGGTAATTATAATACTAAATACCTTACTTTACAATAAGAACAAGATAACGAAAATGACAAGGAAAAAAAAGAGGAAATCATCCAATAAAATTTCTAACCTAACTAATACAATTTTAAGTGTTTTAAAAAAAGATAGAACACAAATTTTTAATTACAAACAAATTGCAGCAAAACTCAATCTAACAGATGCTAGTAGCCGTAACCAAATTATAAAAAAACTTCATAAACTTACAGCCGATAAACGTATTGAAGAAGTAGAAAGAGGTAAATACAAAATTGTTACCAACTCAGAGTATTTTACAGGAATTTTTGATGCTGCTTCTAGAGGATCTGGCTACGTTATTACAGATGCTTTTGATGATGATATTTATGTTGCAGCAAACAACACTAATAAAGCATTGCACAATGATGAGGTAGAATTGTATATCTACAAACGACGAAAACAAGGACGACTAGAAGGCGAAATAATACGTATTGTAAAACGAGCAAAAAATGATTATGTAGGTGTCATTCAAATTCATAAAAATTATGCTTTTGTAGTATGCGACTCTAACAAAATGCATACCGACATTTTTATACCACTTAACAAAACATATAAGGCACAAGATGGAGATAAGGTTTTGGTAAGTTTGGAAGATTGGCCCGAAAAAGCAAACTCTCCATTAGGAAAAGTAATAAAAATACTAGGCAAACCTGGTGAGCATCATACAGAAATACACGCCATACTAGCAGAGTATGGGCTTCCTTATGAATTTCCTCACGAAGTAGAAACTTATGCTAGTAACTTAGATACAAGTATATTACCAGAAGAAATTAAAAAACGTCGCGATATGAGGGACGTTCTAACCTTTACTATAGACCCTAAAGATGCAAAAGACTTTGATGATGCCCTGTCTTTCAAATCTTTAGCAAACGGAAACTATGAAATAGGAATACATATAGCAGACGTGTCGCACTACGTAAAAGAACACAGTGTTTTAGATACCGAAGCTTACGACCGTGCTACATCCGTGTACTTAGTAGACCGTGTGGTACCAATGTTACCCGAAATACTCTCTAACAACGTTTGCTCTTTAAGACCTAATGAAGAAAAACTTACCTTTTCTGCAGTGTTTGAAATTGATGCTAATGCGCAATTAAAACACCAATGGTTTGGACGTACAGTAACCTATAGTGATGCTCGTTTTGCTTATGAAGAAGCACAGGCTATTATAGATAATAATATAGCTACGACACTAGAGACTTCAACAATACAAACAGAAATTCCTGAAACTATAGCTTTAACAAAAAAAGCATACCACACCACACCGCAAATAGCATACGCCATTTTAAAACTAAATGAGCTTGCAAAAATTATGCGACGTAAACGCATGGTAGAAGGTGCTATTTCTTTTGATAAAGCCGAAGTAAAATTCAATTTAGATGAAAATGCTAACCCAGTAGGTGTATTTTTTAAAACTTCAAAAGAAGCTAATAAACTAATAGAAGAATTTATGCTACTTGCTAACAAAAAAGTAGCAGAGTTTATAGGTAAACAAAACCCTAAAAAATCGTTTGTATATCGTGTACATGACGAACCAAACGATCAAAAACTAGCAGCACTTCAAAATGTAATTTCTAATTTTGGGTATAAATTAAACTTAACAGACAGAAAAACCACAACAACATCTTTAAACACACTATTAAAAGACGTTAATGGCAAAAAAGAACAAAACCTAATCGATACGCTTGCCATTCGTTGCATGAGTAAAGCCGAATACACAACCAATAACATAGGACATTACGGATTAGCATTTGAGCACTATAGCCATTTTACATCTCCCATACGTCGTTATCCAGATGTTATGGTACATCGTTTATTACAACATTATATAGACGGTGGAAAATCTCCTAACGATACCCTACTGGAAGAACAATGCTCACATGCGTCCAATATGGAACAATTAGCCACAAAAGCAGAGCGAAATTCCATTAAGTATATGCAAATTAAATTTATGCAAAATCATAAAGATAAAGCATTTAAAGGTGTTATTTCTGGTGTAACAGATTGGGGAATTTATGTTGAAATTATAGAAAACAAATGCGAAGGTATGGTACGTATTAAGGACATAAAAGATGATTATTATGCTTTTGACCCTGACCAATATGCCCTAGTAGGTAAGGACAGTAAAAATATATATAGACTTGGAGACCAAGTTAATGTAAAAGTAAAACAAGCAGATCTAATAAAAAAACATTTAGATTTTTACTTAGCAGAAGATTAATATTATAAAAGCAACTAAATAATTTTATTTTAGTTCTGTATTCTCTAATTTCGGCCCTTAAAAAAATATTTTCAAAAAAAGGAATAGTTATTGGTATTCTATTTTCAAAATAATTAAAAATTATATAAAAACATGAAACGTATTGCATTAATTACTTCACTTATTTTTACAACAATAGTATTTGCACAAAAAAATATAGAAAAAACAGTAGGGCAATTTTCTCAACTTAAAGTTTACGACTTAATTGAAGTAGAACTCATTAGATCCGATCAAAATAAAGTTGTTATTTCTGGAGAAAATGCTAACGATGTTCTTATTATTAATAAAAATGGAAAATTAAAAATAAGAATGAAACTAAAAGAACGGTTTGATGGCAAAGAAACCTCAGTTACCTTATATTATACTAGCCTAGAAACTATTGATGCTAATGAGGGTGCTACTATTTTTTCTAATAGTATTATTAAAGAATACGAAGTTGACTTAAAAACTCAAGAAGGAGGAAAAATAAATGTAGTAGTTGACACAAAATATCTAAATATAAAAGCAGTAACAGGAGGGCTTGTAGAGGTTACAGGAACAGCAGAACAGCAAGATATATATATTAATACAGGAGGCAGTAGTAAAACAAAAGAAATCGAAACCGAAGCTACAAAAGTAGTTATTAGAGCAGGAGGCGAAGCAGAAGTAAATGCTAAAGATTTGGTTGATATTAATATTAGAGCAGGAGGCGATGTATTTGTTTACGGAACCCCAAAAAATGTTAAAGAAAATATTGTTTTAGGAGGAAGTGTAAATCGAATTACCGAATAACACACAAAACACTACACTTAGTATTTATTTATGTTAGAAGATATACAAAGCGCCATTATACTAGGCTTTTTTCTAAGCTTTATGATAGGTCCAGTGTTTTTTGTACTGCTAGAAACTAGCGTTACAAAAGGATTTAGAGCAGCAATATCTTTTAATATTGGTGTTATTTTGGCAGATATTCTCTTTATTTTTATTGCCTATTTTAGTAGCTTTCAATTATTAGAAAACTTAAGTAACCAACCAGGGCTTTTTGTTTTTGGAGGTATGATTATTACAGTTTATGGCTTAGTTACCTTACTAAAAAAACCAAAAGAAAAAGTAAAAATAAGTAAAGTTATAGCCCTTAACAGAGGCGACTATTTAGGTCTGTTTATAAAAGGATTTTTGTTAAACTTTATTAACATAGGTGTTTTAGTATTTTGGCTTAGCATTATTATTATTACAGGACCAAGCTTAGGAAATAATATAAACCGTGTATATCTGTTTTTTGGTGTAATGATACTGACCTATTTTATAACAGATATTCTTAAAATATTACTTGCCAAACAGCTAAAACGAAAACTAACCACAACACTAATTTTTAAAATAAAAAAATTGTTAGGTCTTATTTTAATAATTTGTGGTTTAGTGTTAATTATTAAAGGGTTTTTACCAAAAGACAAACTCAACCCAAGCCATTTTATTGAAGATATAACCGAACACTAAATCGCCTATTGTTTAGCGTATAAAACCGAATAGTTTTATACATTTGCCTAAATTGTGTTTATTAAATACAAAAACTATGGTAAACTATTTATATTAGACATAGGGATAAAAAATTCTTTTTCTTCTGAAAGCATTACACCAATTGTTACTTAAAATATAAATAAACAAAATGTTATGGAAATAGGACACCAAATAACAAAGCTTAGTTGGAAATATAGAATTGTACTTGGTTTTTTTATTGGGTTTTTATTTGCAGGAGGGTTAAGTTTAATAGATTATTTATTAGATGGAGCATTTCAAAGTTTTAATAGTTATCTCTTTCAAGGACTATTTATGGCAGTTTTTATTACAATTGGATTTTCATACTCAATACAAAAATTTGGAACTAAACATGCCTCTAAACTTGCAAAAAGTATTATTCCTACATTAACTGAAAATGAAAGTATTGAAGTTGAAGGCTCTGCAAATTTGTTTCGTGGAATAGAAGGAGTTGGTGGAAAATTATTTTTAACAAATAAAAAAATTATTTTTAAATCTCATAAATTAAATATTCAAAAAGGACAAACGACTATTTTTTATAAAGACATTACCCAAATAACAAAAAGAAAAACAGCAAAACTGCTAAATAACGGTATTAGAATAACAACCAATAACAAAAATGAATTTGATTTTGTTGTTAATGAAAGAGAAAAATGGATTGAAGCCCTAAATAAAAAACGAACATTCTAGCAATAAACTATTCATTACCCTCCACTTGTATTAAAACTAACTAATACAGATTGTAGCTGTAAAAAAATGGTTGTATAAGACTATCTATAAACTGCTTGTAATATGATTAAAAATTAGTTAAAAAAACAGATTTTATAAAAAAATTGTATTTTTATTAACAAGTAATGTTTTTTATGGTATATTGCGCTCCATAACAACTGTATATAGTTATTAATAATTATATACAGTTGTGTGTAATTAAAGCCAACGTTCAACCACATCTGAGAATATCTCATCTTGGAAGAAAAAAATAATCGAGATAAACAAACGAATCATACACATAGCAAAAAATGAAATTTTTAGAAACTATTAACAACACTGCGTTAAAAGTAGCAAAAGGAAGGATTGCTATTTTCACAATTAAGGTACTCATTGTGAGTGGAATATTTATTTTTCAAGCTTGTACTACAGATAGCGAAATTGAAGTAGAAACAACACAAACAGAAAATAATTTTTTAAAATCTTTGAATACATCAGTATCAAACTTATCTAATATTAGTGTATCACCTCATGAGCCTGCAAACTATTTATTTAATGCTCAAACACAAAATCAACCCCCTTCTGACAATGGTTTAACAACTTTAAATTTAATTGTAAATGACCCTAATGTTAATATCGAAACTGGTTTAAAAAGTCTTGACAAGTTAATAGAATTAAATAATTCAGGGCAGCTACAATTAGAAGTAGACCCCCTACATACGGAAGGTATTTGTAATGAAGATGGATTATGTGTACAAGTAGATGTTCCAACCAGTGATGCTAAAGAATCACTTGAACCTTTGTTAGCAGAAAGCAAGGATTTATTAGAGTCTTATGGCTTTACAACTGGGGAAATCGAAGAAGAATATGGTAGTTGGGATAGTCCTCAAGTAATTTTTTTATCTTTAACTTTATTTAGACTTGAACAAATTAGGGACAATTCAGATAAAACAAGTTTTAATTTTTCACCATTATTTATACAATCCTCATATGCTGAAAATGGAATCGGAGACTGTGCTCTTAAAGCTATTGGTGTTGACAGACTTGTAGATTGGGCAAAAGGTAAATATATAAGTGGTTACGCAGCTCGTAAAGCATTAATAAAAGCAGTAGGTAAAGCTGCTGCTCGTATTGGTTTAGGTTGGGTAGGAACAGTTTGGGCTGTAGCTAGTTTTATTGAGTGTATAAGTGAATAAATTTAATAAAATGATATATTTAATAATTAAAATAATTTTATTTTCGATAGCGTCAATAGTATTAATATTAGATATTGTAAAATTAATAAAGGCTAATGAAACTAAATCTAATAAATTTAAATATTCAATATTTTTACTTTTATTATTTACATATTTAGTATATGAAAATTATATTAGATTGAATTAAACTTTACGCAACCACGCATATAAAAAATAGCAGTTAAGTGCTAACTTCAAAGTTTGTGTTTTTCTACTATTTTAATTTTACAGAAAAGGAAATAAAAAAATAAAGCACACAACATGCTGTATAGTTAATAGCCCCTACTGGGCTACTAACCATACATCTGTTCATTAGCTTTAATTATAAAACACTCAAATATTAAAATGAAAAGTAATAAAATTATTCAATTGTTTATTTTTTTATTAACAATTTTTATAACCTCCTGCAACACAGATGAGAATGAATGTGAACCACAATTATGGTATTTAGATTCTGATGGAGATAGTTTTGGAAATCCTAATAATTCACAATTGTTATGTATTCAACCAAATGGATTTGTCTCTGACAATACAGATTGTGATGACGATAACCCGAATGTTAATACTGCTGCTATTGAAATTCCATGTAATGGAATTGATGATAATTGTAACGGTGAAATAGATGAAAACACATGTGAAATCGGAGAAATTTGTGAAAATGGCATCTGTGTTACTGCAACTAATTATTATGCGGATTTAGATGGTGACGGATTTGGAGACCCAAATAACTCAGTAGTTTCTGGAACAATGCCTGACGGCTATTTAACTGATAATTCTGATTGTAATGACAATGACTCTAATATTAATCCAAATACCTTAGAAAACCCAACCAATGGAATTGATGATGATTGTGATGGATATATTGATGAGGCTTTACAAGAAATTGTGCATTTTGAAGAAAACTTTAATGATTGTGGTAATTGGGTAGAATATATTCAATTAAACAACGACGATTCTACTCCAAATCCAAATTCAAATGGAAGTTATGCTTTTTTCACTTGTAATTCATCTCTTTATTCTGAAAGACTATCTCAACAGTACTCAAATGGCTCGTGGGATACAGTAACTTCTACTATTTCCACATCTTTAGACGATTATTTACCTATGGATTTAACAAATTATAATATAGAGATTGAATTTGCTAAATTTTCATCTTCCATTTTTAGTGGAGGTGGAGAATCTGAATCTGTACATTTTTATTTCTCATACAATGGTGATAATGGTTCTGTAAGTATTTCTTCACCTATATTTCCTTACTATACGTCACCAGTAAATTTTCCTAATGGAGGTTTATTGAATGTTAAAGTAAATTTATTAAATCAAACTTATGAAGTGTCATATGAAGGAGATAATGCTTCTCCCGGTGGAGATTTAGTGTCTATTTCTCCTCCATCGTCAAATAATACAGATTCCAATATTATACAATTTTCAAATTCGATATCTTCGGCTGGAATGAATGTTTATTCATTTTTTGAATCATTTGAAATTAATAGTATAAAAATTTACAGTTTAGAATAAGATTAACTAGAGCCAACACCATATAAAATCAATTGCTATGCCACTGCCAACTTACGAAAACCCTTCCAGATTTTCTATTCGGTTTTTATTAACTAAATTACGTCTTTAAACCACGTAACTAATCTTATACAACCACGTTGACAATAATATCAATAGACTACAAACAATGGAATGTAAGCTTCCCTTAAAACCGAACTGTTTAAAAGTATAAAAATAGTTTTAATTTTAAGCAGTAATTATGAGAAGAAGTAAATTTTCACCGCAACAGATTGCGAAGATTTTAAAGGAGTTCGACAACGGAAAGAGTGTCGAT
>CALLUG010000015.1 GCA_938011315.1 uncultured Flavobacteriaceae bacterium | reverse complement strand
GCATAGCTATATTTTGCCCAATATAGCTCAAGACAATAAACCCTTGGAGATAGAGGTTATGCAAAATACGTTTATTGTGCTTTATGAAGATTCTATTCAAAAATTTAGTTTTGATTAATACTAAAATGAGGAGGATATTATATAAATCTTGTTTGTGTTTTTTAAGCTTATTTTATATATATTCAGTATCGATTATAATGTTCAATAACGATTCATTTAAAATGAAGCTCGCTCAGTCAGAATTAATTAACAATAATCGTATAGATATATTAACTATTATCCTTGTATTAATTCAAGTTTTTATTTCTTGTTTTCTTTTTTTTGAAGTAAAAATAAAAAAAACATTAATCGCTTCATTTTTTTTTCTGCTGTTTGTTACTCTGTATCTATTAGCTTTAAATGAGTTTTCTCTTTTTAACGGTTGTTCTTGTGGAGGGATTTTTGACGGATTGGAATATCACCAACATGTATTTGTGAATTTGTCGATTATTTTTTTGAATATATTATTGCTCATTCTTTCAAAATTTGAAATTACAGTTTAAGCCAATACGACACCAATTTACAACTATTATTACTTCAGAATAAAATACATTAATTAAACTGACCTATCAATGAAGAATGTTATAAATAACTTGTTTCTTAAGGGCCTAGTTTCAATGATGCTAGTTGCTGTATTTGTAGTTGCCTGCAAAGAAAAAGTAAACTCTACGCAAGCAGAAACTTTTGAGTTGTCTGTGTCTGCCCAAAACTTTCCAGACAGTACTAAGGTGTATTTATACAACAGAAATATTGGTGTCAATATAGACTCTACGTTTGTAATAAACGAAAGCTTTAAGTTTTTCGGGAAAGTAGAATTACCATCACTGTGCTACCTAAATTTTTATGATAAAAATAATGAACCCCTAGATGCGTATAATTATTTTTATTTAGAAAACAAAAAAATTTCAATTACAGGAAACTACTCCAATTTTATTAACGCAAGAGTTGTAGGGTCGAAACAAACGGATTTAGATAACGCGTATAGTGCTATTGCGCTAAATAGTAAGAAAACCAATAAACGATTTAATCAGTTACAATTTTTGTACTCAAATGCAAATAATCAAATGGCTTTAACGGAGTTGTTATTTCAAAAAAAGAAAATATCAAAAGACAGCTTGCTACTGTTTTACAAAAAACTAGATACTATAAACTCAAGATCCATAAAAGGACGAGAGCTACTAGCATATGCAAGCTCAATCGACTTACAGGTTGGCGATAACTATAGAAAGATTTTCGGAAAAGATTTGAACGGCACACCACACAAACTATCTGATTATGAGGGCAAAATTATATTATTAGATTTTTGGGCATCGGGCTGTCCACCTTGTAGACTGCAAAATAAAACAGAATTCCCAAACTTAATAAAAAAATACAGCAACAATAATTTTATGATAGTTAGCTACTCCTTAGACACTCGTGAAAAAGATTGGAGAGCGGCAAGCAACGAAGATAAAATTACTTGGCTGAACATTTCAGATTTGAAAGGACTAAAAAGTGAACACGCCAAAGCATATGTGGTTACCACTATTCCCAATAGTTTTTTAATTGATCAAAATGGGATTGTTGTAAAATCATTTGTAGGATTTTCAAAAGGTACCAACACCATTGAAAAAGAAATTGATAAGCATATTAAATAATGCCTTTGGCTTAGTAATTGGTGTTACCCCACCAAAGAACTTACCTAATATTTAAAGTCTCTTAAGTTGAAGCTCATGTAAAAATATGTCTTGTTTATAACATAGTAAGAAATAACTTACCCCTTAGTCAACAACTAAGTGTGGCACTTTTGTGAGATCCCAATCAATAACCAAACCTCCTGCAAGAGCTTGAGCAACGTCTTTTCCATATAAGTATTCTGCTACATAAAGGGCAGCTTCAAAACTTTTAGCTCCACCCGCAGAAGTAATGTACTTTTTATCGTGAACAAACAGCAGGTCTTTGCGTACGTCCAGACTAGGAAACATACTTCGCATACGGTCAATATCGCTAGGAAATGTAGTAGAAACCACTTTATCTAGCAAGCCTGCTTTTGCTAATACAAAAGCACCATCGCAGTGTGAGGTCATAAAAAGTGCTGTTTTATCCACGTCTTTCACAAAATTAATCATAGCTTTATCATCAAGGTCTGTATCTAAGTGATGTTCTGCACTTGGGATAACAAGGATGTCAATATTGGGCAGCTGGTCTGTTAGGTAATTAAAATCGGGAAGCAAACGCATTCCTTCAAAGGTTTTTATGGGCTCATCTGTATTGGCAACCGTAAATACATTCATAGCTTTAATGTTTTCTCTAAACATCGTATGCTGAAAAATATCGAAAGGTGCAGTAAGCTCTGTGTTGTAAACGCCTTCCATAATTAAAAAAGCAACATTATAACGATTTGGTTCTAATTTAGGGAAAACCTTGGTCTTAAGAACAGCTTTAGGAGCACTTGTGTTTTCGTTTCCTATATCCTCTTTATTATGAGCTGTTTGACAGCTTAAAATTAGAATCATAAAAAAAATAAAAATACTGTTTTTCATAGAAGTATTGATTAGTGCACAACAAACCTTAAGTGGGGTTAAACGCCATTAAGTTTTGGTTGTATTGGTATTAATAATTATAATGTTGTTAAAAAAAATAAACACTCAAAACTATACAAAAAAAGGATATGTTGTATTTTTGAAAAGGAAATAATACTAAATGAAACCAATACACTATCTTTTTGTAATTCTCTTTTTAGTTGCCTGTGGGCCAGAAAAGCGACCACTCATAGGCGATACCACATATCAACGTAAAATGAATGCCGATTTTAAAGACGCCTCAAAATCACCTTTAAAAAAAAAGGATCGAGAAAACTTTACAGGGTTAGATTTTTTTCCGTTTGATACAACTTATAGTGTTACAGCTCATCTAGATCGCACACCAAATTCTGAATATTTTGAAATGCCAACGACTACAGGCGAAACATCGCGTGAGCGAATTTATGGTGCTGTAATGTTTGAGTTAAAAGGACAGTCTTACAAACTATATGTTTATCAAGCCGAAGATGTCTTAACCAAAGGGGCTAATAAAGAGTATTTGTTTTTGCCCTTTTCAGACCATACTAACGGAAAAACAACCTATGCTGGCGGACGGTACTTAAACCTAAGTATCCCTGAAGGTAATACAATAAGTATTGATTTTAATAAAGCTTACAATCCATACTGTGCGTATAACGAAAAATTTTCATGCCCTTTAGTGCCTAAAGACAATTACTTGCCAACAGCCATTAAAGCGGGTGTAAAGAGTTATAAAAAAAACAATTAGCTTCCTAGCGTCTTTAAAACGGTAATATAGCCTATCCAAACACAAAGTAAGCCAAATATAATACTCCCTAAAACATAATAAAAAAACAAATGACTTTGTCCATTTTTTAGAAAATAAAAACTTTCTTTTGTAAATGCAGAAAAGGTAGTAAAACCGCCACAAAATCCAGTTATAGTAAACACAATAATATCATTAGACAATTTGTGTTTTGTAGCCATATAACCAAAAAGACTTCCTATAATTAAACTTCCAATTAAGTTTACCATAAAAGTGCTCCAAGGCAGTTGTAGGTGGCTCGTGGGTAGTTGTTTACCTAAAAGGTAGCGTAAGGCACTCCCTAAACCACCACCAAAAAAAACGAGTATTAATTGTTTCATTTACTAGACCAAGTGTTTATTGTATAGGGATGTAAATTTCAGTAATCCAGTTGGATGGGTTCGGGGTCTGTTCGGGGTCGTTTGCATACACTTCAAAAGGCTTTATGTAAGGGTTAAGCTCGAACCCATTTTTTGTTATAAAAGCATAACTTTCCTGCCATGCTTTTCCTAAATTAGTGTAATTGCCTGTTAAGGTTGTTTTTATCACTTTTGTTTTTTCAAGATATCCACAAAGAATTGTACTTTTTTCTTCAATAGGTATTTTTTCCTTTACGGCAATAGCATTACTCATAATAATATTACCGTTGTCCAAATCATTTTCTAAATATATTGTAAATGGGCTTCCATTTGGCATAATTTTATGAGCAGTCATATAGCTAATAATATCGCCGTATTGCTGCGCCATAACATCACTAATATTAGCGTCCGTTGTAGCGCTTGTTTTGTATAAGTAAAACCCTCCACCATACTCTGTAAGTCCATTAACTTTTACGCTATATGCTTTTGTGCTGTTAACAACAATGCGATCTAGCTTTTCTAAGCTACGTTCTATATCGGGACCAATCATGCAATCAAAACCACCAGACAAAACGGCCATTGCTTTAAATATAAATGGTAGTTTTTTGCTATCTATTGCCCAAGTAATTTTTGTGCTGGTTGCAGTTACGGCTTCAAAATTTAGAGTAACTTTTGAAGGTTCAAACGCTTCAAACTGCATTTGATACTCTATAAGGCTATTAGGAGTTGTATTTGTTATATCCATTCGTCCTTTCCCATTACTATCAGTCCAAGATAATGAAGCACCGGTACCAGTAGTTTTTTCGGAATACGAAAATGTTGTTGTTGTATCTTTTTCTTTCCAAGCAGACCAAGCGTCCCAGTTTTTAAAATCGATAACATGGTTGTACAATACAGCAGGGTTTACTGGAATCTGTCGGGTTCGATAAATATAAAAATGATTAGGCTGTACGGAAATATAAACAGTAAATCCTATAACTAAAATTAATAAAAAAAACAGAACGTACTTTAAAAATTTCATAAAAGGCTAATTAACAGAAATTCAAATATAATAAATTATATGTTTTTAGCAAACCTCTTATTAAGAGTAATTTACTTCAGGAAAATAAGCTTCTTACAATAATTAATTTGCTATTTAAAAATTGAAATACTACATTTATACATGCGAGAAGATTTTTTACATTACCTATGGAAATACAAAAAGGCTCATCTTTTTGATTTAAAAACAACAACTGGAGACCCCATTTCTGTAATTTCTGTAGGCACTCATAACCATAATGCTGGTCCAGATTTTTTTAACGCTCAACTTAAAATAGGAAACCAGCTGTGGGCAGGAAATATAGAAATACACGTTAATGCTACCGATTGGTTTGTGCACAACCACGAAACAGATGCAGCCTACGATAATGTAATTCTTCATATTGTGTGGGAAGGAGAAACGGCACTTTATAGAAAAGATAATACAATTATTCCCACTTTAATACTAAAAAAATATGTACCAGAAGCCTTACTAAGCAACTACTACAATTTATTTGTTAAAAATAATAAATGGATTAATTGCGAAAAAGAATTTAAAACAGTTGATGTCTTTAGCCTTACAAACTGCCTAGAACGCTTATACTTTGAACGTTTGGAACGAAAAGCTGTACAAATTGACACTGTACTACAACAATCTAAAAACGACTGGGAAGCTGTGCTTTTTAAACTGCTTTCCAAGAGCTTTGGCTTAAATATAAATGGCGATGCTTTTTTTAGTATCGCAAACTCTTTTGAGTTTTCGATATTCAGAAAACTACAGTCCAATCAATTTCAATTAGAAGCTTTACTATTTGGACAGTCAGGATTATTAAAAACAACAGAACAAAATACATACTTCACAGCACTCAAAAAAGAATACGCCTTTTTAAAACAAAAATTTTCGTTATCTAATGAAGGAATACTATCCGTTCAATTTTTTAGATTACGACCTCCTAATTTTCCAAGCATTCGCCTCTCTCAGTTAGCAAATGTATATTACAGCACACAAAATTTATTTTCAAAAATAATAGAGACCCATACAATTAACGATTTTTACAACTTATTTTTGGTTGCAGCTTCTGAGTTTTGGGATACCCATTATACCTTCAATACAACATCCAAAAAACGACAAAAAAAACTGACTAAAGCATTTGTTGATTTGCTGTTAATTAACTGTATTATCCCAATTAAGTTTAGCTATGCAAAATACAAAGGCACACATATAGACGAAACAATACTGCGTTTAGTACAAAGTATTCCTTCAGAACATAATGCTATAATAAAAAAATACAACAGTTTAAAAGCCGTATCTAAAACAGCCTTAGATTCCCAAGCTTTATTAGAGCTAAAAACTAACTATTGCGATAATAATAAATGTTTGCAATGTACTATTGGCAATGTGGTATTAACCAAATAAGTTGTTAATTTGCATTATGAAATTGTTTTATAAACTCTTACTGTATTTCCAAAAACACGGCTATTATGTTTGTCAGCGCATTGCAGATCGCGTAGGCATTAGAGCCAAGGTGGTTAGGATTTCGTTTATGTACCTTACATTTGTAACCATTGGTTTTGGTTTTGCAGTATATTTGTTTCTAGCCTTTTGGATACGCATTAAAGATGTCATCTATACCAAACGAACTTCAGTTTTTGATTTGTAAAACCTTAGTCTAAAAATAACGCTAAAAAATAGCACACAAGCCCACAAAGGAAGTTGAAACGCCATTTTTATAAAAGCATTACTGCAAATATTCTGTTTTTAAGCGAGTTTCATTTTAACATAATACCTTAAAAATTAGTTGTCATAGCTGTAATTATTCCAAAATAAGAACCTTATTTTTTGTTTTTAACAGCTTATGTTTTAAAAAACCATTTTTTTTTAGCATCTTGCTGTCCTTATACAAAAGTGGTTTAAAGGCTTTACGTTTTCAATAAAAAGCATAAACGTTTCAATCACTTCATTAACTAAAATTTGTACTAACTAATATTTTAATTATGAAGAAATATCTTCTTACAATGTTGACCTTATTACCCTTTTTTGCTTTTGCTCAAGATAAAGGATTAGACGAAAAAATAAACGATTGGTTTCTTCCTATAGCAGTATGGTGGGAGGGTCTAGTATTAACATCGGTGCCAATAGCAGGAAAAGACATTCCTTTTGTGGTTCTTTTACTTGTTGGTGGTGCTACATTTTTTACAATATATTTTAAATTTCCGAGTATTACAAAGTTTGGTTTAGCAATAAATACAGTTAGAGGAAAATACGATGAAATAGAAGAGCATGGCATGGAAGAAAAAGTGGCTGTAAATAATGTTGACGGCGACTTACCTGATACCATTAGAGATGAAAGCGAAGAGGGAGAGGTATCGCATTTTCAAGCTTTAGCTACAGCTGTTTCTGGCACAGTAGGGCTAGGTAATATTGCAGGTGTTGCCGTAGCGATTGCCTTGGGAGGTCCCGGAGCAACGTTTTGGATGATTGTTTGTGGGCTAATAGGGATGGCTACAAAATTTGTAGAGTGTACGCTAGGGGTAAAGTATAGAGATGTTGGTCCAGATGGCACCGTGTATGGAGGGCCTATGTACTACCTATCCAAAGGATTAAAAGAACGTGGTATGACTGGCTTTGGAAAAGTACTAGGCGTTATTTTTGCCATCCTTTGTGTTGGTGCTTCTTTTGGAGGTGGTAATGCGTTTCAATCCAATCAAGCCACAGTACAACTCACATCACTATTTGGTTTAGAAGGCGGCTCTACAGGAGTTGTTATTGGTGTTATACTAGCAATACTTGTGGGTATTGTAATTATTGGAGGAATAAAACGTATTGCTAAAATTACAGAAAAAATAGTACCCTTTATGGCTGGGATTTATGTTCTAGCATCCTTAATAATTATTTTTGCAAATATCAATTATGTAGGCACGGCATTCGGGTTAATATTTAGTGGTGCCTTTACACCTATGGCAGGACTAGGAGGGCTAATAGGGGTGCTCATTGTAGGCTTTCAACGCGCAGCATTTTCAAACGAAGCAGGGGCAGGCTCTGCAGCTATTGCACACTCTGCAGTAAAAACCAAATACCCTGCATCAGAAGGTGTGGTTGCCTTACTAGAGCCATTTATAGATACTGTCGTTATTTGTACAATGACAGCTTTAGTGATTATCTTTTTCAATATTGATGGCGCAAACACACAAAGTATCTTTGCTTATGGAGGCGATGGCAGTAATGTTATTCTTAATGATGGCGGCGCTTCAATAGGAGGAGTAGATTTAACTTCTTTGGCTTTCGACTCTGTAATTCCTGGGTTTTCTTATATCTTAACCATCGCAATTGTACTATTTGCCTTCTCTACAATGATATCTTGGTCTTACTACGGCCTGCAATCTTGGAAATACCTTTTTGGCAAAGGCAAACGTGCAGATATGGTTTATAAACTACTATTCTTACTATTTGTTATTATTGGAGCAGCAGCAACCTTAGATGCTGTTATCAAATTCTCCGATGCCATGATACTAGCCTTAGTATTCCCTAATATGATAGGCTTATTTTTCTTATTTCCTAAAGTACGAGACGAGGTTAGTAAGTACATGAAAGCAATAAAAGGTATGAATAAAAAATAAATCTTTAAATCGCTAAAGATGAATTTTTTAAAATCCCACTTCCAGTTTTCTAAAAAACAACGAAGTGGGATTTTTGCATTACTACTATGCGTTATCTGTATGCAAGGCATTTATTTTTTTGTAGATAAACGATCTTATAATTATAATACGGATAGCAATAAGCTAACTCAATACCAAAACAGTATAGATAGCTTAAAAGTGCTGGCATTACAGAACAGTAAACCTAAAATATATCCGTTTAACCCCAATTATATTACAGACTACAAAGGCTACACCTTAGGCATGACTAAGCAACAAATAGACCGACTTCATCATTTTAGAGCTCAAAACCGTTGGATCAATTCCAAAGCGCAATTTCAGAACGTCACAAAGGTACCCGATTCATTACTAAACACAATAGCTCCGTATTTTAAATTTCCAGAATGGGTAAGTACACCCAAAGCAAAGCAAAACTATACCGTCAATAATATAGAAAAAAACACCTATACCAAAATAGATCTAAACAAAGCTACAGCCACACAATTACAGCAAGTAAATGGAGTTGGTAAAACCTTATCCAATCGCATTATTAAATACAGAAACAAATTTAAAGATGGCTTTATAGCCGACGTACAATTACAAAATATATACGGCCTATCTCCAGAGGTGATTCAAAAAATTCAGAATAGATTTACAGTAAAAACACCAAGGCTAATTAAAAAATTAAATATCAATACAGTTACCAAAGACGCCTTAGTAACAGTAGAGCATATCGATTACGAATTGGCAGCAGCCATAATAGAGCAACGTATCCTAAGAGATGGCTTTAAAACACTTACAGAATTAACAAAAGTTAAAGACTTTCCAATACATAAATTAGAGATAATTAAGTTATATTTGAGCGTCGATTAATTGTTTCGCTTTGAGATATAAAATATAAGCTATGAATAGAATGTACTTCACGGAAGAGCATGAATTGTTTAGAGAAAGTCTTAAGGATTTTCTTAAAAAAGAAGTTGTTCCACACATTGATAAATGGGAGAGTACTGGGCATATAGAGCCTTTTATTTGGGAAAAATTTGGAGAAATGGGTTACTTTGGCTTGTGGTATCCAGAAGCTTATGGAGGTTTAGATTTAGACTTGTTTTATACTGTAATATGGCTAGAGGAATTACAAAAAGTTAATTCAGGCGGTTTTGCTGCGGCCATGTGGGCGCACGCTTACCTAGCAATGACACACCTTAATAAAGAAGGAAGTCACGACATAAAAGAACGCTACCTAAACCCTAGTATTCTAGGCAAAAAAATAGGCTGTTTATGTATTACAGAACCCTTTGGGGGGAGCGATGTAGCAGCAATGCGAACTCAAGCCTTAAAAAAAGGAGACACCTATGTGTTAAACGGATCTAAAACATTTATAACCAATGGCGTATATAGCGATTATCTAGTAGTGGCTGCAAAAACAAACCCAGAGCTTGGTAACAAAGGGATGAGTATTTTTGTAATCGATAGAGATACTCCAGGAGTTTCCGCAACTAAACTAGATAAATTAGGCTGGAAAGCATCAGACACAGGCGAGATTGCTTTTGATAATGTAATCATACCAAAAGCAAACTTATTAGGAGAAGAAGGAAAAGGATTTGCCTACATTATGCAGCACTTTGCTCTAGAACGATTAATTATGGGGATTAACGCCCATGCAAGATCAGAATATGCTTTAGACTATGCAATAGGGTACATGAAAGAACGACAAGCCTTTGGCAAATCTATAGATAAATTTCAAGCCTTACGCCATGCTGTAGCAAATATGGCCTCTGAGATAGCGATGTGCAAAGAGTTTAACTACGCCGTAGCAAAACGCCTTAACGACGGTGAGTATGTTGTAAAAGAAGCTACAATGTCTAAGCTAGTCTCCACAAAAATAGCCGATAGCGTTGCTTACGATTGCCTACAGCTACTAGGAGGATACGGCTATATGGAAGAGTACCCATTAGCAAGAAATTTAAGAGACAGTCGCTTAGGGCCTATTGGTGGTGGTACTTCAGAAATACTTAGAGAAATTATTGCTAAAATGGTCATAGATAATAAAGATTATAAGCCTGCAACCTAAGAACTAAATTCTAAACCCTAAACTAAAAAAATAAAAAACACAGTCCCTTTGCATATTGTTAATTATGTTATACATTTGCAGTCACAAATTTAAAAGAGAGGAGGTTAAAACACTATGTTAATAATACCAATTAAAGAAGGCGAAAATATAGATAGAGCGTTAAAACGTTTCAAAAGAAAGTTCGATAAAACAGGAACAAAGCGCCAATTACAAACACGTAAGCAATTTGTAAAACCTTCAGTAAAACGTAGAGCACAAATTCAAAAAGCACAATACATTCAACACTTAAGAGATGCAGAAGAAATCTAGTAAGTTTTGCCAATGAATACTAAAACCTATATTGTATAATATAGGTTTTTTTATACCTCATGATCTAGTTTTCATTATAATATCAATTATTAGCTAAAATGAGCTGTAGCTAACTTGGGATATATTGCGTCTATATGAAATAGAAAACCTAAATATAGCCTTAATCACCTTTAGTTTTATAGTGATATATATAGACGCAATAGAAACGAATGATATAGCTTATTTTAAATAATAAATTGGTGTAAATTAGGGCTAAAGCCAAAAATATATCGTAAATTTATAAAAATTTTTATACCAAAATGGCGTTCAAATCTTTTATAGATTATCTTCAATACGAAAAAAAATACGCCCAGCATACTCTTATTAGCTACCAAAACGATCTAATGCAATTTAAGAAGTTTTTACAACAGGAGTTTGCTATGTCAGATATTTCAGAAGTAAACTACCCACAAATTAGAAATTGGATCGTAGCTTTAGTAGAGTTGGGTTTAGAAAATCAAACCATTAACCGAAAAATAGCGTCTTTAAATACCTATTATAAGTTTTTAATGAAGATTTCACAAATACAAGCAAATCCATTAGCCGCACACAAGGCTTTACGAGTAAGCAAAAAAGTTCAAATTCCTTTTTCAGAATTAGAAATAGCAAAGGTTATAGAACACTTAAATCTCGATACGTCTTTTGAAGGGCTTCGCAATAAACTCATTGTAGAACTGTTTTATGCAACAGGAATAAGACGAATAGAATTAGTACAACTGCAATTGAAGGATATCGACCTTCAAAATAAAACCATAAGAATACTAGGTAAGAGAAACAAAGAACGTTTTTTGCCTATACTAGATACTATTATAAGCACCATCACAGCATACTACAAGCAGCGAGAAGACTTAAAGTTTATAAAAGATGAAAATTTTGTGTTTTTAACTAAAAAAGGCATAAAAATTTACGAAACACTTGTATATCGAGTTATAAATGCCTACTTTAGTAAAGCCTCAACAAAAGTAAAAAAAAGCCCTCATATATTAAGGCATTCATTTGCAACGCATTTGTTAAATAGAGGTGCAGAATTAAATAGTGTCAAAGAGCTTCTTGGTCACTCTAGCTTGGCGGCAACACAAATGTACACACACAATAGTATTTCAGAACTTAAAAAAGTGTACGCCAAGGCACATCCAAGAAACGAAAGTAGTTCTGAAAATTAAGTAGAGCTAAAGTATAATTAAAAACAGCAGAAGATGAAAGTAAACACACAGTCAGTCAATTTTAACGCCGATCAAAAACTAATAGACTTTATTCATAAACGCATAGATAAGTTAAGTCAATTTTACGATAAGATTATTAAAGCAGACATTTTTTTGAAAGTTGAAAACACAAGCGATAAAGAAAATAAACTACTCGAAGCCAAAATAAGCGTACCAGGGGACAGCTTTGTCTTTAAAAAACATTGCAAAACCTTTGAAGAGTGCACAGATAATGCTGTAAATGCCCTAGAGCGACAATTAAAAAAACATAAAGAAAAGCAAAGAGCATATTTGTAATTCAAAAAAATAAATAAAAAAATGTTTTAAATAAATAAAAATATATATACATTTGCAGTCCGTTAGAAATAGCGGACTTTTTTATGACCAAAATTATGGGCATAAAAGTTGTAAAAGCCGATGTAGCTCAGCTGGCTAGAGCAGCTGATTTGTAATCAGCAGGTCGTGGGTTCGAGTCCCTCCATCGGCTCTTTATTGTTTTTGAATGTTAGATGTGTTTCACAAAGCAACACTCTAATAGCGTAAGGGTTGAAAATTCAAAAATTAGTCAAAACAAGATCCCCTTGCAGTATTGACTTAAGTTCTTTTAAAAGAGTAATAAACTATTGGGGAGATACTCAAGCGGCCAACGAGGGCAGACTGTAAATCTGCTGACTATGTCTTCGCAGGTTCGAATCCTGCTCTCCCCACTATAAATATTACACATGGATTTTTAAAAAAAATTAATGCGAGAGTAGCTCAGTTGGTAGAGCGTCAGCCTTCCAAGCTGAATGTCGCCGGTTCGAACCCGGTCTCTCGCTCTAGTTTTTGGCCGGTGTAGCTCAGGGGTAGAGCGTTTCCTTGGTAAGGAAGAGGCCACGGGTTCAAATCCCGTCATTGGCTCTTTTAAAACAAAAAATGAGTACTAAAATTATTATTATATAACTAAGATTAAATTTAAATCATGGCAAAGGAAACTTTCGATCGCTCAAAACCACACCTTAATATAGGGACTATTGGGCATGTAGATCACGGTAAAACAACTTTAACTGCTGCTATTACTAAAGTATTAGCTGATGCAGGCTTATCTGAAGCTAAAGCATTCGATCAAATCGATAACGCTCCAGAAGAAAAAGAAAGAGGAATTACAATTAATACATCACACGTAGAGTACGCAACATCTAACCGTCATTACGCTCACGTTGACTGTCCAGGTCACGCCGATTACGTAAAAAATATGGTTACTGGTGCCGCTCAAATGGATGGTGCTATTTTAGTTGTAGCTGCTACAGATGGTCCTATGCCACAAACTCGTGAGCATATCCTTCTTGGTCGTCAAGTAGGAATTCCACGTATTGTTGTATTTATGAATAAAGTGGACATGGTCGATGACGAAGAGTTATTAGAACTTGTTGATATGGAAATTAGAGACCTATTATCATTCTATGAGTACGATGGTGATAATGGCCCTGTAATTGCAGGCTCTGCATTAGGTGCACTTAACGGTGAGCAAAAATGGGTAGACTCTGTAATGGAACTAATGGAAGCTGTAGATAAATGGATTGAAGAGCCAACTCGTGAAGTAGATAAAGATTTCTTAATGCCAATCGAAGATGTATTCTCTATTACTGGTCGTGGTACTGTTGCTACTGGTCGTATTGAAACAGGTATCGCTAACACAGGTGATGCTGTTGAGATTATAGGAATGGGAGCAGAAAAACTAACCTCTACAATTACAGGAATCGAAATGTTCCGTCAAATATTAGATAGAGGAGAAGCTGGAGATAATGCAGGAATTTTATTAAGAGGAATTGAGAAAACTCAAATCTCTCGTGGTATGGTAATCTGTAAGCCAGGTTCTGTAACACCACATTCAAAATTTAAAGCAGAGGTGTATATCCTTAAAAAAGATGAAGGTGGTCGTCATACACCATTTCACAACAACTACCGTCCACAATTTTATGTGCGTACAACCGATGTAACAGGAAATATAGCACTTCCTGATGGCGTTGAGATGGTTATGCCTGGAGATAACTTAACAATACACGTAGAGTTAATCCAGCCTATAGCACTAAACATAGGATTGCGTTTTGCAATTCGTGAAGGTGGTAGAACTGTTGGTGCAGGTCAAGTAACTGAGATTTTAGATTAAAACCTAAATTTATAATATATAAGCCTAAGGCGTTCTGTTTTTCAGGATGCCTTGACTTATATTTACGGGTTTAGCTCAGTTGGTAGAGCACTGGTCTCCAAAACCAGGTGTCGGGAGTTCGAGCCTCTCAACCCGTGCAACAAACAAAAACAACAAGGATTTACTCTAGTAGCATAGCGTAAAAACGTTTTTAACCTTTTGCTTAATCAAAAATTAAACATTAAAAAAGCATTAAGCATAAATTAAAGAAACAATGGCAGGAATTGTAAATTATATAAAAGAATCATTCACAGAATTAAAGCATAATGTAACTTGGCCTACTTGGGTAGAATCACAAAAGTTAACCGTGGTGGTTGCCCTATTTTCAATCCTCTTTTCATTAGCTATTTGGGGTATAGATACCGTATTTAGTAATGTGGTAACCCTATATTTCGATTGGATTACATAAACAATTCTAAAATGACAGAAAATAATATTGAAAAAAAATGGTATGTTGTTAGAGTTGTTAGTGGGCAAGAAAACAAAATAAGAGCATACATAGAGAGTGAAATTACTCGATTAAATTTAAACGACTATGTCGACCAAATTCTTGTCCCTACAGAAAAAGTAATACAAATCCGTAACGGAAAAAAAATAAATAAAGACAAAGTCTATTTCCCTGGTTACATCATGTTGCAAGCAAATTTAAGTGGAGAAATTCCACATATTATAAAATCTGTTACCAACGTAATAGGGTTTCTAGGCGAAACAAAAGGAGGCGACCCAGTGCCGCTAAGACAGTCCGAAGTCAATAGAATGCTAGGTAAAGTCGATGAGTTAGCTGTAGAAGCAGATGCTAATGTTGCTATCCCATTTACAATTGGCGAAACCGTAAAAGTCGTAGATGGCCCATTTAATGGGTTTGATGGAACCATAGAAAATATAAATGAAGAAAAGCGTAAGCTAGAAGTAATGGTAAAAATCTTTGGAAGAAAAACCCCATTAGAGCTAAGCTATATGCAAGTTGATAAAGTATAATAATTGTTACAACGATATAACTGTGTTTTTTTAGCTTCATATTATAAAAAAACCACAACACTAAATGATTAAAAATGGCAAAAGAGTTAAGTAAAGTAGTCAAACTACAAGTAAGGGGAGGTGCAGCGAATCCGTCGCCACCGGTTGGACCCGCTTTAGGTGCCGCTGGAGTTAATATCATGGAGTTCTGTAAGCAATTTAATGCCAGAACACAAGATAAATCAGGTAAGGTATTACCGGTAGTCATATCGGTTTACAAAGACAAATCATTCGACTTTGTAATAAAAACCCCACCTGCAGCAGTACAATTATTAGAAGCGGCCAAACTAAAAAAAGGTTCAGGAGAACCCAATAGAAAAAAAGTTGCAAAAGTAACTTGGGACCAAATTAAAACCATTGCAGAAGACAAAATGGTAGACCTCAATGCGTTTACAGTAGAGTCTGCAATGAAAATGGTTGCAGGTACAGCAAGATCTATGGGGATAACTGTTAACGGAGGAGAAGCTCCTAACTAATCTAAAAAAAGTTTACATGGCAAGATTAACAAAAAAGCAGAAAGAAGCTGTTGCTAAAATCGATAAGAATAAAGTATACAGCCTAAAAGAAGCATCACAATTAGTAAAAGACATTACTAACGCAAAGTTTGATGCCTCTGTAGATATCGCAGTGCGCCTAGGAGTCGATCCTAAAAAAGCAAACCAAATGGTAAGAGGCGTTGTGTCACTTCCTCACGGAACTGGTAAAGACGTAAAAGTATTAGCCTTAGTAACACCAGACAAAGAAGCAGAAGCGAAACAAGCTGGTGCCGATTTTGTAGGCCTAAACGAATATCTAGACAAAATAAAAGGCGGTTGGACAGATGTAGATGTAATCATCACAATGCCAAGCGTAATGGGTAAATTAGGCCCCTTAGGACGTGTTTTAGGGCCAAGAGGACTTATGCCTAACCCAAAAACAGGAACTGTAACTATGGATATTGCTAAGGCAGTAACCGAAGTTAAAGCAGGTAAAATAGATTTTAAAGTAGATAAAACCGGAATCATACACGCAGCTGTAGGAAAAGTATCATTTAGCGCAGATAAGATTGAAGGCAACGTTCAAGAGTTGTTGTCAACAATACTAAAGCTAAAGCCAACAGCCTCTAAAGGGACTTACGTAAAAAGCATTTACATGTCTAGCACAATGAGCCCTAGTATCTCAATCGATTCTAAAATTAATTAGTAGTTAAAGATTTTTAGTATGACAAGAGAAAAAAAATCACAAGTAATTGAAGAGTTAACTGCTCAATTATCACAAAACACAAATATCTACCTAGCAGATATTTCAGGATTAAATGCAGCAACCACTTCAGATTTACGTCGCGCTTGTTTTAAAGCAAACGTACAATTAGCAGTTGTTAAAAACACATTGCTAGAAAAAGCAATGCAGGCTTCAGAAAAAGATTTTGGAGAATTGCCAAGCATATTAAAAGGCAATACCTCTGTAATGTATTCTGAAACAGGAAACGCTCCAGCCAAAATTATAAAAAACTTTCGCAAAAAATCAGAAAAGCCACTCCTAAAAGGTGCCTTTATTGAAGAAGCGATTTACTTAGGCGATGAGCAATTAGATACTTTAGTAAACATTAAGTCTAGAGAAGAGCTTATTGGCGATATTATTAGCCTATTACAATCTCCAGCCAAAAATGTGGTTTCAGCACTTCAATCTAGTGGTGGTAAATTATCAGGTATCTTAAAAACATTATCCCAAAAAGAAGGATAATCTAAACATGTACGCACTTTTTACAAAATAAAACAACAATTAAAAAAAATTATTAAAACGATAGAAAAATGGCAGATTTAAAAGATTTCGCAGAGCAGTTAGTAAACTTAACAGTAAAAGAAGTTAATGAGTTAGCTGGAATATTAAAAGACGAGTATGGTATCGAACCTGCTGCAGCTGCAGTAGCTGTTGCCGCTGCTGGTGGTGCTGGAGGCGGAGACGCTGCAGAAGCACAAACAGAATTTGATGTAATCCTAAAAGCTGCTGGTAGCTCTAAACTAGCCGTTGTAAAATTAGTTAAAGAACTAACTGGCTTAGGACTAAAAGAAGCTAAAGGATTAGTAGACGACGCACCAAGCGCAATCAAAGAAGGCGTGTCTAAAGACGAAGCCGAAGGCTTAAAGTCTTCTTTAGAAGAAGCAGGAGCAGAGGTTGAGCTTAAATAAGCAGTACCAAGCTACAATATAAGGTTTAGGTCTATTGCGTAAAAAAAACGCAAATAAGACCTAAACCCTTTTGTGTATATAGAAGTTATGTACACGCAAAACTATTTTTTAATCAAAATTTCGTTCGTCGATGTTAGCAAAAGCTGAAAGATTAAATTTCTCATCTATTAAAAATAGAACAGAATATCCAGACTTTTTGGATATTCAAATAAAATCCTTCCAGGATTTTTTCCAATTAGAAACAAAGTCAGAAGAAAGAGGAGATGAAGGCTTGTACAATACCTTCATGGAAAACTTCCCGATTACAGATACCCGTAATCAATTTGTTCTAGAATTTTTGGATTACTTCATAGATCCACCAAGATATGCCATAGAAGAATGTATAGAAAGAGGCTTAACCTACAGTGTACCACTAAAGGCTAGACTCAAATTATTTTGTACAGACCCCGAGCATGAAGATTTCGAAACCATTGTTCAAGACGTATACCTAGGCACCATACCTTACATGACCCCTAGCGGGACATTTTGTATCAATGGCGCAGAGCGTGTGGTCGTATCGCAATTACACCGATCTCCAGGAGTGTTTTTTGGACAATCCTTTCATGCCAATGGTACAAAGCTATACTCCGCAAGAGTTATCCCTTTTAAAGGCTCTTGGATCGAATTTGCTACAGACATCAACCAAGTCATGTACGCATACATCGACCGAAAAAAGAAATTACCCGTAACCACGCTATTTAGAGCAATTGGCTTTGAGCGAGACAAAGATATTCTTGAAATATTTGACCTTGCCGAAGAAATTAAAACCTCAAAAGCAGGGCTCAAAAAAGCTATTGGACGCAAACTAGCCGCACGTGTACTCAACACATGGCACGAAGACTTTGTAGACGAAGATACCGGAGAAGTGGTGTCTATAGAGCGAAACGAAATTGTACTAGATCGTGATACCGAGCTAGATAAAGAAAATATAGAAGAAATTCTAGAAGCTGGCGTAAAAACCATTTTATTACATAAAGAAGACGGACAGTCGGGCGATTATGCAATTATTCATAATACCCTACAAAAAGACCCTACAAATTCCGAAAAAGAAGCCGTAGAGCATATCTATAGACAATTACGTAATGCCGAGCCGCCAGATGAGGAAACAGCACGTGGTATTATAGATAAACTATTTTTTAGCGACCAGCGCTACAACCTCGGCGAAGTTGGACGTTACAGAATGAACAAAAAATTACAGTTAGATATCGGTATGGATAAGCAAGTGCTTACCAAACTAGATATTATAACCATTATAAAATATTTAATAGAGCTTATCAACTCCAAAGCAGAAATAGATGATATCGATCACCTATCCAACCGTAGAGTACGTACCGTTGGAGAGCAGTTATCCTCTCAATTTGGTGTTGGACTAGCACGTATGGCACGAACCATTCGTGAACGTATGAACGTGAGAGATAATGAGGTCTTTACACCTATCGACCTAATTAATGCCAAAACACTATCCTCAGTTATCAACTCCTTTTTTGGGACCAATCAGCTATCTCAGTTTATGGACCAAACCAATCCTCTTGCAGAAATTACGCACAAGCGTCGTTTATCAGCATTAGGACCCGGAGGATTATCTCGCGAAAGAGCAGGGTTTGAGGTGCGTGACGTACACTATACACATTACGGACGTTTATGTCCTATCGAAACCCCAGAGGGGCCAAACATTGGGTTAATATCATCACTATCGGTATATGCTAAGGTAAACAATTTGGGCTTTATAGAAACCCCTTACCGCAAAGTACAAGATGCCGTAGTCGATGTTAAAGGCACTCCTATATACTTAAGTGCCGAAGAAGAAGAAGGACAATTAATCGCACAAGCCAATATCCCTGTAGACGATAGCGGCAAAATATTAGAAGACAAAGTTATTGCACGTATGGAAGGCGATTTCCCTGTCATTGACCCATCAGAGGTACATTATACCGACGTGGCACCAAATCAAATCTCATCCATATCCGCCTCATTAATCCCATTCCTTGAGCATGATGATGCTAACCGTGCCTTAATGGGCTCTAACATGATGCGCCAAGCAGTACCTTTATTACAACCAGAAGCCCCAATTGTAGGGACTGGTTTAGAGCGTCAAGTAGCGTCAGACTCCAGAGTATTAGTAAATGCCGAAGGCGATGGCGTTGTAGAGTATGTCGATGCCAATAAAATTACAATCCAGTACTCACGCACAGCAGACGAAGCTATGGTAAGCTTCGATTCCAATATAAAAACCTACCGCTTAACAAAGTTTAAGAAAACAAATCAAGGCACTTCGGTTAGCCTAAAAGCGATCGTAAAAAAAGGCGATAAAGTAACCAAAGGTCAAGTATTGTGCGAAGGATATGCAACACAAAACGGAGAGTTAGCGCTCGGACGAAACATGAAAGTAGCCTTTATGCCTTGGAAAGGGTATAACTTTGAGGACGCTATTGTAATTTCAGAAAAAGTAGTGCGTAACGACGTTTTTACCTCCATTCATATCGATGAGTATTCCTTAGAGGTAAGAGATACAAAACTAGGAAACGAAGAGCTAACTAACGATATCCCTAACGTATCCGAAGAAGCAACAAAAGACCTAGACGAAAACGGAATGATCCGTGTCGGTGCAGAAATTAAACCAGGCGATATCCTTATCGGAAAAATTACGCCAAAAGGAGAGTCAGACCCCACTCCAGAAGAAAAACTCCTAAGAGCCATATTTGGCGATAAAGCAGGAGATGTAAAGGATGCCTCCCTAAAAGCATCCCCATCATTGCACGGTGTGGTTATCGATAAAAAATTATTTGCAAGAGCCATAAAAGACAAACGCAAACGAGCTAAAGATAAAGACGATATCATAAAGTTAGAAGATAGCTACGACGCTAGGTTTGAGAGTTTACAAACCATTCTAATCGATAAGTTATTTGCTATCGTTGGTGGTAAAACCGCACAAGGCGTATTTAACGACCTTGGCGAAGAAATCTTTCCTAAAGGAAAGAAATTTACCCTAAAAATGCTAAACGCAGTAGACGATTACGCACATTTAGTTTCAGGAAAATGGACTACAGACGCTGCTACCAATAAGCTCGTTGCAGACCTAATTCATAACTACAAAATAAAAGAAAACGATTTGCAAGGCGCATTACGACGCGAGAAATTTACAATTTCTGTAGGCGATGAGTTACCCGCAGGAATCATAAAATTAGCAAAAGTTTATATTGCCAAAAAACGAAAACTCAAAGTTGGAGATAAAATGGCAGGACGTCACGGTAACAAAGGGATCGTGGCACGTATTGTTCGTCAAGAAGACATGCCCTTTTTAGAAGATGGCACTCCAGTAGATATTGTATTAAACCCACTAGGAGTACCGTCCCGAATGAATATCGGGCAAATCTACGAAACCGTTTTAGGCTGGGCAGGACAAAAACTAAATCGCACTTACGCATCGCCAATTTTTGATGGCGCAACCCTAGATCAAATCAACCAGTTTACAGACGAAGCTGGTATTCCTAGGTTTGGACATACCTATCTATACGATGGCGGTACAGGCGATCGTTTTGATCAGCCAGCAACAGTAGGGGTAATTTATATGCTTAAACTCGGACATATGGTAGACGATAAGATGCACGCAAGATCCATAGGGCCATACTCTTTAATTACACAACAACCTCTTGGTGGTAAAGCACAATTTGGAGGACAGCGTTTTGGAGAGATGGAAGTTTGGGCCCTAGAAGCCTATGGAGCTTCTGCAACACTAAGAGAAATCTTAACCGTAAAATCGGACGATGTTGTAGGACGAGCCAAAACTTACGAAGCCATTGTAAAAGGCGACCCAATGCCAGAACCAGGCTTACCAGAATCGTTCAATGTATTAATGCATGAACTAAAAGGTCTCGGATTGGATATAAGATTAGAAGAATAACAAATGCCCTTTGTCGAGCAGCAAAGGGCTTGTTAATCAACTAAAGAGGTGTAGTAACCTCACATCAAACAACAAATATTATTTTTCAGCATTATGGCAAGAAAACAAGATAATAATACAGTACAGAAATTTAATAAAATTTCAATTGGTTTAGCCTCTCCAGAGTCAATTTTGGCAGCGTCCAAAGGCGAGGTGCTAAAACCCGAAACCATTAATTATAGAACTCATAAACCCGAACGCGATGGCTTGTTTTGCGAGCGTATTTTTGGCCCCGTAAAAGATTACGAATGTGCTTGCGGAAAATACAAACGCATTCGCTACAAAGGTATTGTTTGCGACCGCTGTGGCGTAGAAGTTACCGAAAAAAAAGTGCGCCGCGATAGAGTAGGACATATCAGCCTAGTTGTTCCTGTAGCTCATATATGGTACTTCCGATCATTACCAAACAAAATAGGCTACTTATTGGGCTTACCGTCCAAAAAACTAGACATGATTATCTATTACGAGCGTTATGTCGTAATACAATCAGGAAATGCCAAAAATGCCGAAGGCGAACCTTTGCAAAAAATGGATTTCTTAACCGAAGAAGAATACCTCAATATCCTCGAAACACTCCCACAAGACAACCAATATCTTGAAGACACAGACCCCCAAAAGTTTGTGGCAAAAATGGGTGCCGAGTGCTTAATAGAGCTATTGTCGCGTATAGACCTAGATGCCTTATCTTTTGAACTGCGCCATAAAGCCAATACAGAAACCTCTAAGCAACGTAAAACAGAAGCCCTAAAACGCTTACAAGTGGTCGAAGCCCTAAGAGATGCTAACAAAAATAGAGAAAACAATCCCGAGTGGATGATTGTAAAAGCCGTACCTGTAATTCCGCCAGAATTACGCCCCCTAGTCCCACTAGATGGAGGACGTTTTGCAACATCAGACCTTAACGACTTATACCGTCGTGTTATTATTCGTAACAACCGTCTAAAACGCTTGGTAGAAATAAAAGCCCCAGAGGTTATTTTGCGTAACGAAAAACGAATGCTTCAAGAGTCGGTAGATTCCTTGTTCGATAACACCCGCAAATCCTCTGCCGTAAAAACAGATTCCAACAGGCCGCTTAAGTCCCTATCCGATTCCCTTAAAGGAAAACAAGGACGTTTTCGTCAAAACCTATTAGGAAAACGTGTCGATTACTCCGCACGTTCTGTTATTGTAGTAGGGCCAGAATTAAAGTTATTTGAGTGTGGCTTACCAAAAAACATGGCAGCAGAGCTATACAAACCTTTTGTAATTCGTAAATTGATAGAAAGGGGGATTGTAAAAACCGTAAAATCTGCCAAAAAAATTATAGACAAAAAAGAACCTGTAGTTTGGGATATTCTAGAAAATGTCCTAAAAGGACACCCCGTACTACTCAACCGTGCGCCTACGCTTCACCGCTTGGGCATACAAGCCTTTCAGCCTAAACTTATAGAGGGCAAGGCAATACAGCTACACCCCCTAGTATGTACCGCCTTTAATGCCGATTTTGATGGCGACCAAATGGCAGTACACTTACCGCTAGGCCCAGAAGCTATTCTGGAAGCGCAGTTACTAATGTTGGCATCGCACAATATCCTAAACCCTGCAAATGGCTCTCCTGTTACAGTGCCATCTCAAGATATGGTACTGGGCTTGTATTACATGACCAAGTTGCGAAAATCAACCAAAGCCCTACCTATCGTTGGCGAAGGACTTACCTTTTACTCTCCAGAAGAAGTAACCATTGCTTACAACCAAAAGCGCGTTAACCTAAACGCCTCTATAAAAGTAAGAACAAAGGACTTTAACGACAAAGGCGAGCTCACAACACAAATTATAGAAACTACCGTTGGGCGGGTCTTATTTAACGAAAAAGTACCCGAAGCAGCAGGCTTTATCAACGAGGTATTAACAAAAAAATCGCTAAGAGATATCATCCACGAAATTCTTAAAGCAACTAGCGTTCCCGAAACAGCAGCATTTCTAGACGAAATTAAATCCTTAGGCTATAACTTTGCCTTCAAGGGCGGACTGTCCTTTAGCTTAGGAGACATTATTATTCCACCAGAAAAGCATAGCATGATTGCCACTGCCAACAAACAAATTGATGGCATTATGGGCAATTACAACATGGGACTTATTACCAATAACGAGCGTTACAACCAAGTTATCGACATTTGGACCTCTACCAATGCAGAGCTAACCGAGCTGTCAATGAAGCGTATTCGCGAAGATCAGCAAGGGTTTAACTCCGTGTTTATGATGCTCGACTCTGGAGCCAGGGGGTCTAAAGAGCAAATACGCCAACTTACAGGAATGCGTGGCCTAATGGCTAAACCTAAAAAATCGAACGCAGGGGGAGGCGAAATTATTGAAAACCCAATCCTTTCCAACTTTAAAGAAGGCTTATCTATCCTAGAGTATTTTATCTCTACCCACGGTGCTCGTAAAGGACTAGCCGATACCGCACTAAAAACTGCCGATGCAGGTTACCTAACACGACGTTTGGTAGACGTTTCTCAAGATGTTATTGTCAATATTGAAGACTGTGGCACCCTTAGAGGCATTACCGTAGAGCCTCTAAAGAAAAACGAAGAAATCGTAGAAACTCTAGAAGAGCGCATCGTAGGACGTACCGCCCTACACGACGTTATTAATCCCCTAACGCAAGAAATATTAGTTGCCGCAGGAGCGCATATCGATAACGCTATTGCAAAACAAATAGAAGCCTCACCAGTAGATGCTGTTGAAGTACGTTCGGCATTAACCTGCGAAGCCAAAAAAGGCATCTGTACCAAATGTTATGGCCGCAACCTTGCAACTGGCAAAATGGTGCAGCGTGGCGAAGCCGTTGGTGTTGTAGCCGCACAATCTATTGGAGAACCAGGGACACAGCTAACCCTTCGTACGTTTCACGTAGGGGGTATTGCAGGTAACATTTCTGAAGAAAACAAACTCACCGTTAAGTTTAATGGTAAAGCCGAAATAGAAGACCTCAAAACCGTAAAAGGCGAAGACAGCGAGGGCAATGAAGTTGATGTGGTTATTTCCAGAACATCCGAAATTAAATTAATAGACGAAAATACAGGCATTGTATTAAGTAATAATAACATCCCTTACGGGTCGCACATTTTTGTAAAGAAAAACCAAAAACTAAAAGCAGGCGATGTCGTTTGCCAATGGGACCCTTACAACGGAGTTATTATTTCTGAATTTGCAGGAAAAGTACGCTACGAAAATATTGAACAAGGCGTTACCTACCAGGTAGAAATTGACGAGCAAACAGGATTTCAAGAAAAAGTAATTTCCGAATCCAGAAATAAAAAGCTAATTCCAACCCTAATTGTCGAAGATGCTAAAGGCAATGCCATACGCTCCTACAACCTACCTGTAGGTGCACATATCATGACCGATGATGGCGATGATATTAATATAGGCAAAATCTTAGTAAAAATACCACGAAAATCCGCCAAAGCAGGCGATATTACAGGAGGACTACCTCGTGTAACCGAGCTGTTTGAAGCCCGTAACCCATCCAACCCCGCTATTGTTAGCGAAATAGATGGTGTGGTTTCTTTTGGTAAAATAAAGCGTGGAAACCGCGAAATTATTATAGAGTCCAAACTCGGTGTGATTAAAAAATACCTCGTTAAGCTCTCTAATCAAATTTTAGTACAAGAAAACGATTTTGTAAAAGCAGGAATGCCACTATCCGACGGCTCTATAACGCCAAACGATATCCTAAACATCAAAGGCCCTTCTGCCGTACAGCAGTACCTCGTAAACGAAGTGCAAGAAGTGTACCGACTGCAAGGCGTAAAAATTAACGACAAGCACTTTGAGGTTGTCGTAAGACAGATGATGCGTAAGGTAAGAATTGAAGACTCTGGAGATACCATTTTCCTAGAAGACCAATTGGTGCACAAAACCGACTTTATTGACGAAAACGACACCATTTTTGGAAAAAAAGTTATCGAAGACGCAGGAGATTCCCAAAACCTAAAACCAGGACAAATTGTAAGCCTGCGAGAGCTAAGAGACGAAAACTCTATGCTACGTCGCGAAGACAAAAAACTAGTTCAAGCAAGGGATGCACAACCCGCAACAGCAACCCCTATATTGCAAGGGATTACTAGAGCTTCTTTACAAACAAAATCGTTCATCTCTGCAGCCTCCTTCCAAGAAACCACAAAGGTGCTTAACGAGGCCGCAGTAAGCGCCAAAGTAGATGCCCTAGAGGGCCTAAAAGAAAATGTTATTGTTGGACACAAAATACCAGCAGGAACAGGACTTAGGCATTACGACGACATTATTGTTGGCGCCAAAGATGAGTATGACGGAATGTTGCAAAACAAACACGAAGTCAATTACAATTAACAAGCGTTTTTAACCCCCTAGAGCCGTCATATACGACCCAAAACTAGGCCTGTTAAAACAACAATTGATATTAAAAACACAAAATCCCGTTAATTGCGGGATTTTGTTTACAAACAAACTATTATGGCAAACGATAATAACAACAAGAACAACAACAACCAAATTAATATCGAGCTGGACGAAAGCATCTCTCAAGGCGTTTACGCCAACCTCGCTATTATTAACCACTCGGCATCAGAGTTTGTACTCGACTTTGTAAGTGTAATGCCAGGCGTTCCAAAAAGTAAAGTGAAATCGCGTATTATACTTAGCCCACAACATGCCAAACGCCTTGTAAAAGCCCTACACGATAATGTAAAACGCTTTGAAAAAGCACACGGCGAAATTAAAGATTACGAGCAACCCGCACTTCCTCTCAATTTTGGCCCCACAGGACAAGCCTAATACAACTTGCTGTAGCTGTTATTTGCGCTCTAAATATAAGCGCATAATAAAAAAGCACATACATACAAGCTTAGAACCAATTACAATTTAAACCTATAGAACTTGCTTACACCAATAAGTACCAATAAGTATTTTAAAATAAACAATAGGGTATGAGCACAACACTAAACATAAATAAGAAAAACCTATAGCAACACCCAAAACAATAAACTAAAGTCATACCAGTAATTTTAAAGCTCATTCTAAGGTATCAAAAACAACACTTAACAAAAAAGTAATACCAATACAGCATTTACAGTTCAAAACCTCATTAAAACGCATTATATTAAGTTTTTTCTGAAAAAATAAAACACATCCCTCTTATTTTGGTACTAACGGTATTCCGAGCTCAAATGAAACTGAATACTCGGATACTTCTGCTGCGTAAGTTGTAGCGTAAAACTCGAATCCGCCAAAAACACCAACTGCCCCTGCTTATCCCGCGCAAGATATCGCTGTTTTACACGCTTAAAATCCATAAACTCAGCACTCTTTTCATCCTCAGGATCTACCCAGCAAGCCTTATACACATTCAAGGTTTCGTAGCTACACTTAGCACCGTACTCATGCGCCAAGCGGTACTGTATCACCTCATACTGCAAGGCCCCCACCGTACCAATAACCTTGCGGTTATTAAGGTTTAAGGTAAACAGTTGTGCCACCCCCTCGTCCATAAGCTGGTCAATACCCTTGTACAGTTGTTTCGACTTTAGCGGATCCGCATTATTAATATACCTAAAATGCTCTGGCGAAAAACTAGGAATCCCCTTATAGCTAATCGCCTCGCCCTCACTAAGGCTATCGCCAATCTTAAAACTACCAGTATCCTGTATCCCCACAATATCGCCAGGATAAGACACCTCTACAATCTGTTTCTTTTCAGCAAAAAAAGCATTAGGACTCGAAAACTTCATCCGCTTCCCCAGCCGCACATGCAAGTAAGGTACGTTGCGCCTAAAAGTGCCCGAAACCACCTTTATAAACGCCAATCTATTTCTGTGGTTGGGATCCATATTGGCGTGTATTTTAAACACAAAACCCGTAAACTTAGCCTCCTCTGGCGCAACCAAGCGTGTTTCGCTCTGCTTAGCACGAGGCTTGGGCGCAATACTCACAAAGCAGTCTAGCAGCTCACGCACCCCAAAGTTGGTTAGGGCAGAACCAAAAAACACAGGCTGCAGCTCGCCACGTAAGTAAGCTTCCGTATCAAACTCTGGGTACACCCCCGCCACAAGATCCAGTTCCTCACGCAGCGTATGCGCAGCAGCATCGCCCACCGTAGCCTCTAGCAACGGTGCATTGAGGTCCTTAACCTCTACCGTAGCCGTAACATGCTGCTTATGGTCTGGGCTAAACAAATTTACGTTTTGCTCCCACAAATTGTAAATCCCCTTAAACCCATACCCCATACCTATAGGAAAACTAAGCGGCGTAACCCTTAGCTTTAGTTTTTGCTCAATCTCATCCAGCAAGTCAAAGGCATCCTTGCCCTCACGGTCCAGCTTGTTTACAAACACAATAATAGGAATACTACGCATACGGCAAACCGCCACAAGCTTCTCCGTTTGCTCCTCCACACCCTTAGCCACATCTATAACCACAATAACGCTATCGACCGCTGTAAGCGTCCTAAAGGTATCTTCGGCAAAATCCTTATGCCCCGGCGTGTCCAAAATATTAATCTTTATCCCCTTATACTCAAAGGCCAAAACCGAAGTCGCTACCGATATACCACGCTGGCGCTCTATCGCCATAAAGTCGCTCGTAGCACCTTTCTTTACCTTATTACTCTTTACCGCACCAGCCTCCTGTATAGCACCGCCAAAGAGCAGCAGCTTCTCTGTAAGCGTCGTCTTACCCGCATCGGGATGCGATATAATACCAAACGTACGACGCCTAGCAATTTCTGTATCTATGCTCATAATCAACTTCTAAAATCTATGCCTGCAAAAATACCAATTTATACCAATTGGTATTTAAAATGACTTATAAATAATTTTGAAATATACAGGCATAATAAACCCAATACAAACCCAATAGCATCGCTTATTTTAAGTCATAACTCTAGGCTTAACCACAGCAAAGCGCCACTGGCCTATACAACAGCGCAAGTCAACATCGTTTTGCAAACACACCCAAACACAAGCCCTAACTTTGTACTGTAACAGCACAGAATAAGAAAAAAACACAAGTCGATAAAACACATTTAAAACCGATAAAAAAAATAAAAACCTATCAATAACAAAAAATAACAAGGCAATACAATAGCTTTTATCGACATGAAGAAAAAACAAGGCATACTGCTAAATTAAAACATACAATTTTGTAAGTTTTAGCTTTGCGTTTTAACGCAAAGTACTATATTTGCAAATTATATCTCTTGGGTGAGATACCCTAAAACTGCTTATAGTACCGCAGGTTTAGGCGCAGAGCAGCAAAATAGCAAGGCTGAACTGCGACACAACCCAAACCAAAATAGCAAAACGCCAATGTTAAGACAAATACAATTATTAGTGTATTTTGTCTTGATTTTAACACGTTTCGTCTATTAATGTATGAAATAATATAAAACAAAACCCAAGCCGGAGTTTATATCCTAAACTTTGTGCAAAAAATTAATTAGTAAAAATAATTACCTATTCTAATGACTAAAAGAAGGATCACAACTAGAAATTTTCAGAATATTTATATTCTGGCCGTAATTGTAGTATACAGTTTAATTTCGTTTAGCCCCGTACAAGCCCAAGAGCTATATGCCCTTAGCGATGGTACACAACTAGAAACTAACAGCCCTAACCACGTAGAGGATATCCAGCAGGATTATACCGCCTTTGCAGACCTCAGCCTAGAGGTGGATGCTAGTTTGTACACTGATGTAGCAGACGCGGCTTCGGAAACATCCAGCGGAACAAAAACCACAGTCGTGGCAAATGCAACCAGTAGCACTGCGGCGGCAATGCTGTTTACCGCAAATACAGGTGGCGATACCGATGGCGATGGTATCATAAATATCAACGACCAAGATGCAGATAATGATGGGATTTCCAACGCTGCAGAGGGGTTTACACCGCCTAGTTTAGTGACGCAATCAATTCCTTTTAGTACAGGTGATGCCCCTAGCGGTGCACTTACGGGTAATGCTGCAACCATTGATAGAGATTGTTTAAATCCCTTTACCGTAGATTACGACTTTATAGTTACTAGCGGAGTTACACCTGAAATAGATTCTGGTGCATTTGGTTTTACAATAAGATATAGTGCTGGTACTGGCGAAGGTGAACTAGTGTACACCTTTGTAGAGGCTGTAGATGTATCTATCAATTTTATAAGTAACGCGCCATCCGAGTCGGTAACTTTTATCACACCTTTCGATTCGGTAATAGCGGGACCGGGGAGTACCTTTACGAGCTCAAACCCATCGGTTTGGCACAATAACAATGATAATGGTGGTGTTACAACATTTCAGTTTAATGCCGTAAGACAAATTAGATTAGGAATTATGGGTACGGATTTTACCCAAGCACATAGTATGGATGTTACATTAGCCAATGGTGCAACCTGTATCGATACCGATGGCGATGGCATAGAAGATTATCTTGACCTCGATAGTGATGGCGATGGTTGTCCAGATGCCCTAGAAGGCGATGGTAGTTTTGTATTTGGAGATTTAGTTGCAGATACGAGTTTAGGTGATAATGTTGATGCTAATGGTGTACCAATGGTGGCTGGTAACCCAGCTAACCAAGGGATAGGCACCTCCAGAGATAGTACAACCATAAATCCAGACTGTGCTACAGCAGTAGCAGACCCCGATGGCGATGGCATACTCAATATACTAGATGTCGATGATGATAATGATGGTATACTTGATACAAACGAAGGCTTTGTGCCACCTAGCCCAACCACCCAAGGCGTGTCCTTTGTAGCAGTTGGTAGTGGCGTTCCTGCTTCTTCTGGCGAAGTAACGTCTATTAGTAGAGATTGCTTAACACCACTTACTGTAGATTACAGCTTTACTGCTACTAGCGGAGATACACCAAATTTAACAGGAACTCCTGCAGGATTAGCAATATCTTATCAAGGAGGATTATCTGGTGAGGGACAATTAGTCTATACCTTTTCAGAACCTGTCAATGTCACTATGGGCTTTACAAGTAATGCTCCTTCAGAGTCTGTTACTTTTTTCTCACCGTTCGATGCGATAACTCCAGGTGTTGGAAGTACCTTTGCCAATACAGGCACAGGGCCCGCAAACTGGCATAATAATAACCTTGGTGGTGCTTCTGGCCCAACAACAATGTTTCAATACAATAACGTTACACGAATTGTATTGGGCATTATGGGAACAAATTTTGCGCAATCGCACTCTATGCAAATTACCTTTCCAGACAATGCCGTATGTAGAGATACCGATCGCGACGGGCTTGCAGATTTTCAAGACTTAGATAGCGATAACGATGGCTGCCCAGACGCTCTAGAAGGCGATGGTGGTTTCACACTTAGCGACTTAGCTCCAAATACGAGTTTAGGAGCCACTAGCGATGCTAATGGGTCTCCTATAGTAGCAGGCGCTACCATTACACAAGCTGATGTAAGTAGTATAAATCCTGCCGTAACGAGTGCCAATTGCGACTCCGATGGCGATGGTGTATTAGACCCTGCCGATGTTTGCGACGGCTTTGACGATACAATAGATACCGATGCCGATGGCATCCCTAACGGTTGCGACCTCGATGCCGATAACGATGGCATTCCTAATACTAGTGAAGGACGTACCGACGGAAGCCCAACAAGCCAAGATATAGTTTTTACAACCGTTTCAGGTCCCTCAGGCAATGTTGCTACCATTACTAGAGATTGTTTAGACCCACTAACAGTCGATTATGACTTTGTGGTTACTAATGGAGATCTTCCAGATATTCAGGCTAATGGCGCTGGCGATGCTGCATTTGCTTTTTTCTATTCTGGATCTCCCTCAGGTAGAGGAAATTTATCGGGTGAGGGTGTATTGACCTATACGTTTTCAGAACCTGTAAGTGTCTCTATGGGCTTTAACAGTAATGCCGTAAATGAAGTTGTGACCTTTTTTACGCCTTACGATGCGATAACTCCAGGGCCAGAAAGTACGATTCTAAACGCTGGTGCTTTTCCAGAAATGTGGAACAATAACAACAATGCTGGTATTACTACATTTCAGTTTAACAATGTCACTCAAATTGTACTGGGTATTATGGGGACTAATTTGGACCAAAACCATACAATGAATATCACATTCACAGACGGTGCTACCTGTACTGATACTGATGGCGATGGTATAGAAGATTATATCGACCTCGATAGTGATAATGATGGCTGTCCAGATTCAGCAGAAGGTGTAGGTGCTTCTACCGATGCTACCAATACTTTAGGCTGTATCGATACCGATGGCGATGGCGTAGCAGACATTAACGACCTCGACGACGATAATGACGGTATTTTGGATATGGATGAAACTTCATGTTTTGCGGGTATTCCGCCAGCGCAAGACCCCAATCCTACCGTATTAGTAGATTACGGCGATTTTTCTATAAACTATGTAGAGGGTACAGGAACGCTAAGTACAAGCACAGGAGGAGGAGCACCGGAACCGTTTATCGTTCCAGATGGGTTAGGAACTTCGTCTTTTGAATTTACTCCCAATGTAGTAAATACACAATTACTGCTTACAGATTTTGATAATGAAGAAAGACTTGCTATTAGCGTTTTTGATGCTGCGGGTAATTTAGTTCAAAATGTAACTCCATTCATTATACAGCAAGGATCTAATGTAGGCGCCTCTTCGAACGCAACGAGTAGTGTTTTGATAGAAGGACTATCAGTTACATCTATACCTTTTTTTACAGGTGATGACGGAAATATCCGCTTCTTGTTTACTTTTCCTGTTAGTAGAATAGAGTTCGACTTTTTTGATCGTGCTACCACGGGGGTAATTGGCTATGTTATAGAATCCATTTGTGCAGATATTGACACCGATGGCGATGGTATACCAAACAGCATAGACCTCGATAGCGATGGCGATGGCTGTCCAGATGCTCTAGAAGGTGATGGTGGTTTTGATTTTAGCGACCTAGATGCCGATACGAGCCTTGGCGATACCGTCGATGCTAATGGATCGCCTATTGTAGGCGGAACTAGTACTGGAGGGGGGACAACAGCTACGGCAGCACCAGTCAATTTTACTTTTGATACTGCAAACTTATCAGGTGCAACCGTAACAACACAACCTGTTACTGTAGGTGCAGACCAATTTGTATTGTCTGCAACTGCCATAAACAACCCTGGAGCCGACCCAGCAGGGCTGTTCGACCTTGGTGGTGGCGACTTAGCATTCTTTTTAAATAGCACCAACACAGCACTAAACATAACATGGCAAGTTAGCTTAACCGTAAACGGAAGTCCTTCCAATTTTACTCTAAATGGCTTTGATTATGCTTCTTTTGGTGGTGGTACCTTTGACCTTACAAACAACAGCGGTGCGTTAATTACAGACGACCAAGTGGTTACAGGGTCTGGAGGTGTAACAGGAAGTTTCCCTGTAACGAACACAGCCAATGCAACAGATATTCCTAGCTTTAACATTGTAGGACTTACAGCAAGATCTTTAACATTTGTCGATTTTCATAACATCTCAGTAACGCCTATAGTGGCTGCAACTGGAGGCGGAAGTACAGGAAGTGGTGTTGCGCAAGGCATAGGCTCTTCTAACGATGCCACAACCAGCAGTGCTGCTTGTGAGTCTAGCTTAAGCGTTATTAAAAACGAAACAAGCACCTCAGGCTTTGCTGTAGGCGACGTCATTAACTACGATATTATAGTCACTAACGATGGCGCGACCCCTGTAACCAACATACAGGTTACAGACCCTAACGCCGTAATAAGTGGCACCAACCCAATACCAAGCCTAGACCCAGGCGATAGCGTTACCCTTACTGCAGTACATACCCTTACTGCGGCAGACCTCGCGGCTGGTTTTGTAGAAAACACAGCAACCGTAACAGGCGATAGCCCTCTAGGCGGTGCAGGTTCAGTAACCGATAGTTCCGATGCGGGTACAGATCCCGACGGAAACCCAATTACAGACCCTGAAGGAACTGAAACACCGGATGGCGCTGGCGCTACCGATGGCGATCCTACCAACGACCCTACCGTAACGGCAGTTATGGGAACACCAGAGCTAACCCTAACCAAAACAGGAGTGCTTAGTGGCACAGGGCTAGCAGGCGATACCATTACCTATACCTTTACAGTCGAAAATACAGGAAATGTCCCTGTAGCCAACGTACAAGTGTTCGATGCCTTGCTTGGTTCAGCTCCTATACCGGTAACGCCTAGTACACTAAACCCAGGCGATATAGGTACGGCAACAGGAGTCTATACCATTACTCAAGCCGATGTCGATGCAGGGGGCGTAACCAACTCGGCAAGCGCAAACGGAATTGATCCTACAGGAAATCCTGTGTCAGACGTGTCAGATAACGGCGATGAAGCTATTGATGGCCCTGATGCCGATACCGACCCTACCAACGATGCTACAGTAACAGCAATTACAGCAAATCCTGAGTTTACCTTTACCAAAACAGCTAGTGTTGGTGGTACAGGCGCTGTAGGCGATGTGATTACCTATACCTTTAGTGTAGAAAACACAGGTAATGTAACTCTCGATAATATTACAGTAACCGACCCACTTCTAGGGGGAACACCAATACCAATTACTCCAGACCCATTAGCACCAGGGGCAACAGGAACAGGCACAGCTACCTATACCATTACCCAAGCCGATGTCGATGCAGGGGGGGTAACCAACTCTGCAACCGTAAATGGTGAAGACCCTGATGGCAATGTTATAAACGACGTGTCCGATGATGGCGATGAAACGGTAGATGGTCCTGATGCCGATACCGATCCTACCAATGATGGAACGATATCGACCACAGAAACCGCTGCTCCAGAGCTAACCTTTACCAAAACAGCAAGTGTTGGTGGTACTGGCGCTGTAGGCGATGTGATTACCTATACCTTTACGGTCGAAAATACTGGAAACGTAACAATTGATAATATCACGGTAGTCGATCCTCTATTAGGGGCAACACCAATACCAGTAACGCCAAGCTCTTTAGCACCAGGTGCAATTGGTACGGCAACTGCAACTTATACCATTACGCAAGCCGATGTCGATGCAGGTGGTGTAAGCAACTCAGCAACTGCTGGTGGTACAGATCCCGACGGAAATCCTGTAACGGATGTATCCGATAACGGCGATGAAGCAGTCGATGACGACGGCGACGGCGACCCAACCAATGATAGCACCGAAACAGCGGTAGCAGGAGCTCCAGAAATTACGTTAACCAAAACTGCAAGCGTAGGTGGTACTGGCGCTGTAGGCGATGTGATTACCTATACCTTTACGGTCGAAAATACAGGGAGTGTAACCATAAACAACCTTATGGTAACCGACCCTCTACTAGGAGCGTCCATACCAGTAACCCCAAGTACATTAGCACCAGGTGCTATAGGAACTGCAACAGGCACCTATACCATTACTCAAGCTGATGTCGATGCTGGTGGCGTAACCAACTCGGCAACCGCAAATGGGTCTGACCCAGCAGGCGGACGTATATCGGATGTGTCCGATAACGGCGACGAAACAGTCGATGACGACGGCGATGGTGACCCAACAAACGATAGTACAGATACAGCAACACAAACTGCTGCTCCCGAACTAACCTTTACCAAAACAGCAAGTGTTGGTGGTACAGGCGCTGTAGGCGATGTGATTACCTATACCTTTACGGTTGAAAATACTGGAAACGTAACGATTGATAATATCACGGTAGTCGATCCTCTATTAGGGACAACACCAATACCAGTAACGCCAAGCTCATTAGCACCAGGTGCTATTGGTACGGCAACAGCAACTTATACCATTACGCAAGCCGATGTCGATGCGGGTGGCGTAAGCAATTCAGCAACTGCTGGTGGTACAGATCCCGACGGAAATCCTGTAACGGATGTATCCGATAACGGCGACGAAGCGGTCGATGACGACGGCGATGGCGACCCAACCAATGATAGTACTGATACAGCAACCGAAACCGCTGCTCCTGAACTTACGTTTACCAAAACAGCAAGTGTTGGTGGTACTGGTGCCGCAGGCGATGTCATTACCTATACCTTTACGGTTGAAAACACTGGAAATGTAACGATTGATAATGTTACCGTAGTCGATCCTCTATTAGGGGTAACACCAATACCAGTAACGCCAAGCTCTTTAGCACCAGGCGCAATTGGTACGGCAACTGCAACTTATACGATTACTCAAGCCGATGTAGATGCGGGTGGCGTAAGCAACTCAGCAACTGCTGGCGGTACAGATCCCGACGGAAATCCTGTAACGGATGTATCCGATAACGGCGACGAAGCGGTCGATGACGACGGCGATGGCGACCCAACCAATGATAGTACTGATACAGCTACAGAAACTGCAAACCCTGAACTAACCTTAACTAAAACAGGAGGAATTAGTGGAAGTGCTGTAGGCGATATCGTTACCTATACCTTTACAGTAGAAAATACTGGAAACGTAACGATTGATAATATCACGATAGTCGATCCATTATTAGGAACTGCTCCAATAGCAGTAACACCAAGCACTTTAGCACCTGGTGATACAGGTACAGCTACAGCAACCTATACTATTGTACAAGCCGATGTTGATGCTGGTGGCGTAACCAACTCTGCAACCGCAGGCGGTACAGATCCCGACGGTAACGCAGTAACTGATATGTCCGATGATGGTAATGAAGCTGTAGATAATGATGGCGATGGTGACCCAACCAACGACCCTACCTTTACAAGCCTAACACCAATGCCAGAATTGACCTTTACTAAAACGGCAACCGTAAGTGGTACAGGCGTAGCAGGCGATGTGATTACATATACCTTTACCGTTGAAAACACTGGAAACGTAACGATTGATAATATTACCGTAACAGATCCACTATTAGGTGGCGCACCAATAGCGATAGCCCCTAATAGCCTTGCTCCTGGAGCAACAGGAACTGCAACAGGAACTTATATTATTACACAAGCCGACGTAGATGCAGGTGGCGTAAGCAACTCTGCAACAGTAGGTGGTACAGACCCAGCAGGAAACCCTGTAACGGATATGTCCGATAACGGCGATGAAGCTGTCGATGCTGACGGTGATGGCGACCCAACGAACGATAGTACACAAACAGCTACAGCTACAGCAGACCCTGAATTAACCTTTACCAAAACAGCAAGTGTTGGTGGAACTGGTGCTTTAGGCGATGTGATTACGTACACCTTTACCGTTGAAAATACTGGAAACGTAACAGTCGATAATATTACCGTGGTCGATCCTCTATTAGGAGGAACTCCAATACCAGTAACGCCAAGCTCATTAGCACCAGGCGCTATTGGAACCGCAACAGGAACTTACACCATTACACAAGCTGATGTCGATGCAGGAAGCGTAAGCAACTCAGCAACAGCAAACGGTCAAGATCCTGATGGTAATGCCGTAAGTGACGTGTCCGATAATGGCGACGAAGCTGCCGATGGCCCTGATGCCGATACCGATCCTACTAACGATAGTACAATAACATCTTTAGCTGGAGCACCAGAACTTACCTTCACAAAAACAGCAGTCGTAACTGGCGGAGGTGAAGTAGGCGATGTGATTATCTATACCTTTAGTGTAGAAAATACAGGAACTACAACCGTAAATAACGTAACGGTAAGCGATCCATTGTTTGGTACAACACCAATAGCAATTGCACCAAGTAGCTTAGCACCTGGTGATGTAGGTACGGCAACCGCAACCTATACCATTACGCAAGCCGATATCGATGCAGGTGGAGTTACAAACTCTGCAACAGCAAACGGTACCGACGCAACAGGAACACCTGTAAGTGATGTATCCGATGATGGTAATGAAACAGTAGACGGCCCTGATGCTGATATCGATCCTACTAACGATGGAACTTTCACAAGCTTATCTGGAACTCCAGAGTTAACCTTTACCAAAACAGCAAGTGTTACTGGTACTGGAGTCGCTGGCGATGTCATTACCTACACCTTTACTGTAGTAAATACAGGAACGGTAACTATCGATAATATCACAGTAACCGACCCATTACTTGGCGCAACACCAATAGGCATTACACCAAGTTCATTAGCACCTGGTGCTACAGGAACGGCTACAGCAACGTATATTATTACACAGGCTGATGTAGATGCAGGTGGCGTAACCAACTCGGCAACTGTAACCGGAATGGACCCTGATGGTAATCCTGTAACAGACGTGTCTGATGATGGCGATGAAACCACAGATGGTCCTGATGCCGATACAGATCCTACAAATGATGGTACTGTAACAACAACCTCAGGAACCTCCGAGCTTACATTAACCAAAACAGGTAGTGTGAGTGGTACAGGTACTGTAGGCGATGTGATTACCTATACCTTTACAGTCGAAAATACAGGAACCTTAACGGTAAATAATGTAACGATAACCGACCCATTACTGGGAGGTACAGCAATACCAGTAACACCAAGTACTTTAGCACCTGGTGCAATAGGAACAGCAACAGCAAACTATACCATTACGCAAGCCGACGTTAATGCAGGGTCTGTAACAAATACAGCAACTGGAAACGGAGTAGATGCTGCTGGTAACGGTGTAAGCGATGTGTCTGATGATGGCGATGAAACTGCTGACGGCCCTGATGCCGATACCGACCCTACAAATGATGCGACAATTACGATGCTAACACCAATGCCAGAGTTAACCTTAACTAAAACGGCAAGTGTTGGTGGTGCTGGAGCTGCAGGCGATGTCATTACCTATACCTTTACCGTAGTAAATACAGGTAATGTAACTATAGATAATGTAACGGTAAGTGACCCTCTATTAGGAACATCTCCTCTAGCGGTAACGCCAATTAGCCTTGTGCCTGGAGCTACAGGAACAGCAACAGGAACTTATGTCATTACTCAAGCTGATGTTAATGCTGGTGGCGTAACGAACTCTGCAATAGCAAACGGTCAAGATGCTGTTGGTAATACCATATCAGATGTATCTGATAACGGCGATGAAACTGTAGATGGCCCTGATGCCGATACGGATCCAACAAATGATGCTACGGTAACTGCTATAACTGCTAATCCAGAGTTAACTCTAACCAAAATTGGAGCGCTTAGTGGAACAGGTACAGTAGGCGATGTGATTACCTACACCTTTATGGTCGAAAATACAGGTAATGTAACTATAGATAACGTAACAATAACAGACCCACTATTAGGAACTGCACCTATAGCAGTAACACCAATTAGCTTAGCACCAGGCGATGTAGGTACCGCAACAGCAACCTACACCATTACACAAGCCGACGTCAATGCTGGCTCGGTAACGAACTCTGCTACAGTAAACGGACAAGACCCTGATGGAAATGCGGTTAGCGATGTATCCGATGATGGTAATGAAGCTGTAGATGGCCCTGATGCCGATACAGATCCTACTAATGATGGTACGGTAACAAGCCTAACACCAACGCCTGAGTTAACCTTTACCAAAACAGCAGTTGTTGGTGGAACAGGTACGGTAGGCGATGTGATTACCTATACTTTTAGTGTCGAAAACACAGGAAATGTAACTATAGATAATGTCACGGTGGTCGATCCTCTACTAGGGGCAACACCAATACCAGTAACACCAAGTACATTAGCACCTGGAGCTACAGGAACGGCAACAGCAACGTATACCATTACTCAAGCGGACGTAGATGCTGGTAGCGTTACTAACTCTGCAACAGCAGTAGGTGTAGATCCTACTGGAAGCGCTGTAAGTGATGTATCGGATGATGGTGATGAGGCTACAGATGGGCCTGATGCAGATACCGATCCTACTAACGATAGTACGGTAACAACATTATCTGGAAACCCTGAACTTACCTTTACCAAAACAGCAGTTGTTGGTGGTACAGGTAATGTAGGCGACGTAATTACCTATACCTTTACCGTAGAAAATACGGGCGATGTAACAATTAGTAATATTACAGTAACCGACCCACTATTAGGAACTACACCAATAGCAATAACACCAAGTACCCTTGCTCCTGGAGCAACCGGAACGGCAACAGCAATTTATGTGATTACTCAAGCTGATGTTGATGCTGGAGGCGTAAGCAACTCGGCAACGGTAAATGGTAACGACCCTAACGGAAATCCAATAAGTGATGCCTCTGATAACGGTGATGAAACAGCCGATGATGATGGTGATGGAAATCCTGGTAACGATAGTACAGATACAGCAACAGTAACACCTGCTCCTGAACTAACCTTTACTAAAACAGCAACAGTTAGTGGTACAGGCGATGTAGGCGATGTGATTACCTATACCTTTAATGTACTAAATACAGGTAATGTAACGATAAGTAATGTAACGGTAACCGACCCACTATTAGGTGGTGCTCCAATACCAGTAACGCCAAATCCATTAGCACCTGGTGCTACAGGAACGGCAACAGCAACGTATATCATTACGCAAGCTGACGTTGATGCGGGTGGAGTAACCAACTCTGCAACAGCAAACGGACAGGATGCCGCTGGAAATACCGTATCGGATGTATCCGATAATGGTGATGAAACTGCCGATGATGATGGCGATGGAGACCCTACTAACGATGCTACAATTACACCTGTAGCAGGCTCCCCAGAATTAACCTTTACCAAAACAGCAGTTGTTGGTGGTACTGGTGCTGTAGGCGACGTAATTACCTATACCTTTAGTGTTGAAAATACTGGAACGGTAACCATAAGTAATATTACAGTAACCGACCCACTACTAGGTGGTACACCAATACCAATAACACCAGATCCATTAGCTCCTGGTGCTATAGGAACCGCAACGGCAACCTACACCATTACACAAGCGGATGTAGATGCTGGCGGCGTAAGCAACTCGGCAACAGTAAATGGTAACGACCCTGCCGGAAATGCAGTATCGGATGTTTCTGATAACGGTGATGAAACTGCCGATGATGATGGTGATGGTGACCCTACTAACGATAGTACGAATACAGGAACAGCAACAGCTGCACCGCAGTTAACCTTTACTAAAACGGCAACCGTAAGTGGTACAGGTGCTGTAGGCGATGTGATTACCTATACATTTAGTGTACAAAACACAGGTAATGTAACTGTAAGCAACATCACAGTAACCGACCCATTACTTGGAGGTGCGCCAATACCAATTACACCAGACCCATTAGCACCTGGTGCTACAGGAACGGCAACAGCAACTTACGTTATTACACAAGCTGATGTGGACGCAGGTGGCGTAACGAACTCGGCAACAGCAAATGGACAAGATCCTGCAGGAAACCCAGTATCGGATGTATCTGATGATGGTGATGAAACAACAGATGGTCCTGATGCCGATACCGATCCTACAAACGATGGTACGATAACAACCATAGCAAATAATCCTGAAATGACACTTACCAAAACAGCAACGGTAGGAGGTACAGGTGCTGTAGGCGATATCATTACTTACACCTTTACAGTCGAAAATACTGGAGATGTAACCTTAACTAATGTTAGCGTGGACGACCCATTATTAGGCCCAACACCAATATTAGTAACACCAAGTACATTAGCACCAGGTGAGATAGGAACTGCTACAGGAACTTATGTAATTACGCAAGCCGATGTCGATGCAGGTGGAGTAACTAATACAGCAATTGCAAATGGACAAGATATCGTTGGAAATGCAGTACAGGATGTGTCTGATAATGGTGATGAAACTACAGATACCGATGGCGATTCTGACCCAACAAATGATGCTACAGTTACAGCCTTAGGCTCTGCAGACCCTGAGTTGACCTTAACCAAAACAGCGAGTGTAAATGGTTCAGGGGCATTAGGTGATGTGATTACTTATACCTTTATTGTAGAAAATACAGGCGATGTAGTTGTAAATAATGTAACTATTGATGACCCTCTAACAGGTACTACAGCACTGGCAGTAACTCCAGGAACATTAGCACCAGGTGAAACGGGTACAGCAACAGCAACATACATCATTACGCAAGCAGATATCAGCAGAGGATTTGTTCAAAACACTGCAACAGCAAATGGAACAGATAATGCAGGTAATACTGTAAGCGATGTGTCCGATAGTGGTAATGAAACGCAAGAAACTCCAGATGGAAATGGAGCTACAGATGGAGATCCAACAAACGATCCAACAATAGTAGCACTTAATCCGATAACAGTTTTTGACGGAATTACACCAAACGGAGATGGCGTAAACGATGAACTTATTATCGAAGGTCTAGAAAACTTCCCTAACAATAATGTGAAGATATTTAATAGACTACAGGTTGAAGTTTATGACCGTGATGCATATCACTTAGGCCCATTCTTTTCAGGACGATCAGACGGAAGAATAACAATTCAAGAAGATGAAGAATTACCTTCTGGAGTTTACTTCTATGTAATTACTTACGAAGCTAGTAATGGGCAAATTGTAAGACAAGCAGGACCATTATACATCAGAAGATAATTATATATCGTAAACAAAGTATTTTAAGAATAGTTTTTAAATATTAAATATAAAAGAATGAATAAAGTTTTAATCCTATTTATAGCCTCGGTAATGTTTGTGTCCGTCTCTAACGCGCAACAGGATGCACAGTTCACACAGTATGTGTACAATACCATTAACATAAATCCGGCCTATGCAGGATCAAGAGACGCATTGAGTTTGAATGCCGTGTACCGTGCGCAGCAAGTTGGCTTAGAGGGATCGCCAAGAACCTTCTCCTTTGCAGCGCATACACCACTTCGAAATGAAAGACTTGGTATTGGTGTGTCTGTATTAAGAGATGATATCTTTATTATAGACGAAACCTTTGTAGATATTGATTTTTCATATACGATACCAACCTCTGCTACAGGTAGATTAGCCTTTGGTATCCGTGGAGGCGTACAATTATTTAATATCGACTTTACAGAGCTAAACCCTCAAGATGCTTCAGAATTTACAGGAGCACAAAATGTCGATAATAGATTTTCACCAAATGTAGGCTTAGGGGTATATTATTATACCGATAAGTTTTATATTGGCTACTCGGCACCAACAATACTGCAAACAGACTTTTTTGACGAAGATGGCGACGCAAGCACATCCTTTGTTGCTAGAGACCGTGTAACTCATAATGTAATTGCAGGCTATGTGTTTAACCTTAATAGTAATATTAAGTTTAAACCCGCTGCTTTAGCTAGAGTTGTAAGTGGCGCGCCAATAGGATTAGACGTTTCAGGAAACCTATTATTTAACGATAGGTTTTCTATAGGTGCAAACTATAGATTAAATGCTGCTGTAAGTGCTTTAGCAGCATTTCAAATAAGTGATGCGTTAACTATTGGTTATGCTTACGACAGAGACACTACGGCCCTACAACGTTTCAACGATGGATCTCATGAAATCTTTTTAAGACTAGAGCTTAAAAGTATTAAACGAGGCATAATCTCACCTAGATTCTTTTAAAATATATTAATGATGCTAAATATTATGAAAATTATTAAAACAACTATCCTATTAAGTTTTATTTTCTTCACCCCTCTATGTATTAAAGCACAACAGTTTGGAAGTTTAACCAAACAAAGTGGTAGTAAATCTGGTATTAAACTCATAGAAAAAGGAAACAAACTCTTTAATGAACTTGCTTATGATGAAGCAATTAAAGTCTATCTAAGGGCAATAGACAAAAAAGCGCAGTCCTCAGCCTTATATGCAAACCTTGCCGATTCGTATTACCAAAATACAGATATGCAAAACGCAGTAAAATGGTATAGATCCTTAATGAACTATGATTTAGCATCTGTAAAAGGGGAATACTATTTTAGATATGCTCAAGCTCTAAAAGGATTAAGACGCTATAAAGATGCTGATGTTTGGATGACTAAACTCGCTGAACTTAATGCGGACGACTCCAGAGCAGCGTCATTAAAGTATAATCCTCAGTATTTAAAAACGATAGACATACAGTCTAACAGATATGATATTTTCCCAACCTCTATAAGTTCAAAAAATTCAGAATTTGCAACAGGTTTTGATCAAAATCAAGGAATAATATTTTCTTCTGATGGGAGCCAAAGTTCATTTTCAAAACGAACAGATGCTTGGACTGGAAAACCATTTTTACAGTTATTACACGCCAATATCTCTTCTGACAATGATTTAGTTAGCGACGGAAAGGTTAAAGGCTCGTTTAACGATAGACACAACGAATCGACAGCGGCGATAACTAAAGACGGAAATACAATGTATTTTACAAGAAATAGTTATGAAAAAGGTGAGGGATACCAAACTGATGAAGATGGTATTGTAAGACTTAAAATTTATATTGCAAGTAAAATAAATGGCGAATGGGGTAATATTGTTGAATTTCCTTACAACAATGTCACTTACTCAGTAGCACACCCTACGTTGTCAAAAGATGATAATCGACTTTATTTTGCATCAGATATGCCTGGAACTCGTGGCTTGAGCGATATTTATTTTGTTGATATAAACAGCGATGGAAGTTTTGGCTTTCCTCAAAATATGGGTAATGTTGTAAATACTGAAGGTAGAGACACCTTTCCTTTTATGGCAAACGACGGCACACTTTATTTTGCCTCAGACGGTCACTTAGGTTTAGGAGGCTTAGATGTCTTTGCAGTTGTTGATCCTCTTAGTCCATCTAAAGATGGTATATTTAATTTAGGAGACCCTGTTAATAGTGAGAGCGATGACTTTGCTTTTATTATTAATTCCGACTCTAAAGTAGGTTATTTTTCTTCTAACCGTAAGAGTGGTAGAGGAGGAGATGATATTTATAGAGTTCTAGAAACAAATCCTTTAGTAATAGAATGTACTAAAGAAATTGATGGGGTAACAACAAACAAAAAAACAGGCGATGTAATTCCTAATGTAAACTTAACCGTTTACGATTCTAACAATGATATTATTCAAGAACTACAATCTGACGATAAAGGGGCATTTGCTTTCGAATTAGATTGTAAAAACGCAGAATCTTACAGAGTTGTAGGAGAGAAAAATGATTATGCTAAAGATGAACAATCTTTTACCGTAGAACCAAATGTAGAGTTAGCACTCGATTTGGCATTAGATTTAGAGCCTGTAGAAGTAGGAACAAACTTATTTGTAGCTTTAGATTTAAATCCAATATACTTTACTTACGACAAATCGTTTATACGTGAAGATGCTGAGTATGAATTACAAAAAGTTATCCGATATATGCGTGAAAATCCGCAAGTTAAAATAGATGTAAAGTCTCATACGGACAGTCGTGGTAGAGATGCCTACAATTATAGATTATCCAATAGACGTAACAGAGCTACAATTGATTATATTGTAGATGAAGGTGGTATTTCTAGAAGTAGAATTACAGGTCAAGGTTACGGTGAGTCAGAAATCTTAAATGGCTGCACTAACGACATAAAGTGTTCTGAAGATGAGCACCAATTAAACAGAAGAAGTGAATTTATAATTATTGAAAAATAAAGTTATACAATCATAACATTAAAAAAGAGCGCACATTTTGCGCTCTTTTTTAGTTTATACTTTTATCTTTAAAAATTTTAATATAACTTGGTATTTTTGTTTTGCATGAAAGAAGAACAGGTAATTTTAGTAAATAAAAACGACGAGCAAATAGGACTAATGCCTAAAATGGAGGCGCATGAAAAGGCGGTGCTACATCGTGCATTCTCCGTGTTTGTTTTTAATGATAACCATGAGCTAATGCTACAGCAAAGAGCTTTAAGTAAATACCACTCCCCAGGGCTTTGGACTAATACGTGTTGTAGTCATCAACGAAATGGAGAAACGAATATTGAAGCAGGCACACGACGATTAAAAGAGGAAATGGGCTTCACCACCACGTTAAAAGAATCTATTTCATTTATATACAAAGCCCCCTTTGATAACGGACTAACAGAGCATGAATATGATCATGTTTTACTAGGCTATTACAATAATAGTCCTGTAATAAATAAGGATGAAGTTGAAGCTTGGAAATGGATGCCTCTTGAGAACGTTAAAACAGATATAGAACTGCATCCAGAACAATATACTGCGTGGTTTAAGATTATATTCGAAAAATTTTATCAACACCTAAAACGAAATTAAATGAGAGTTACCGTTAGTAGAAAAGCACACTTTAATGCAGCTCATAGACTATATCGTAAAGATTGGAACGACAGCCAAAATAAAGCTGTTTTTGGGAAATGTAGTAATGCTAATTTTCATGGCCATAATTATGAACTAATAGCCAGTGTTACAGGCAAAATAAATCCAGAAACAGGATATGTTATTGATATTAAAGAACTAAAAGATATTATAAAACTAGAAGTAGAAGACGCTTTTGATCATAAAAACTTAAACCTTGAAGTACCAGAGTTTGCCAATTTAAACCCTACAGCCGAGAATATTGTGGTTGTAATTTATAATAAGATAAAATCGAAAATAAAACCAAACTTAGATCTAGAAATTACCTTATTTGAAACGCCTAGAAACTTTGTGAAATATGCAGGGCAATAATGCAAACTTTGGACTATCCAATAAAATTTAGACCGATACTTAAAACCAAAATTTGGGGTGGCGAAAAATTGAAATTAATTTTAAACAAAACCACAAATGCTCAAAACGTAGGCGAAAGTTGGGAAATTAGTGATGTAGACCATAATGTATCATTGGTCACTAATGGACACTTAAAGGGAAAATCGCTTAAAAGCCTACTAAAACAATTTAAAGACCATCTCGTAGGGGATAAAAATTATAAAGTATTTGGGGCCAAGTTTCCCTTACTCATAAAATTTATAGATGCTAAAGCAGATTTATCGGTACAATTACATCCTGATAATGAACTAGCAAAAAAACGACACAAATCTTTTGGGAAAACAGAAATGTGGTACGTTATGCAAGCTGATCCTAAAGCTAAGCTAATAGTGGGCTTTAATAAAAAGATAACGCCCAAAACCTACCTAAAACACTTAGAGCAAGAAACACTTACATCGCTGTTAAATTTTGATAAAGTGACATCGGGCGACACCTATTTTATTGAGGCTGGTCGTATCCACGCTATAGGCGCTGGGGTACTGTTGGCTGAAATACAACAAACTAGCGATGTTACCTACCGTGTGCATGACTGGAATAGAGTAGATGCTCAGGGTAATGAGAGAGAGTTGCATAACGATTTGGCTATTGAAGCTATAAATTTTGATATGCAAGATAATTTTAGAATACAATATTCTAAACAAAAAAATAATTATAACACAATGCTAAGTTGTCCGTATTTTACAACAAACTATATCGATTTAGATACAACGTTGACTAAAATAAATACTCACGATTCATTTTTAATTTATATCTGTGTAGAAGGTCAAGCAAGCATTACAAGTCCAAGCAAAATAGTTACGATAGTAAAAGGAGAAACGGTACTAGTGCCAGCGATACTTAAGAGCTTTACTATTAGCGCAAAGAATGCGAAACTTTTAGAGGTTTATGTGTAAAATTGTGTAATTTTGTGCAAATTAAATTTATAAATATGGGAAGTATTAAAAACCTTAAAAAAGATATTAATTACGTATTAGGAGATATTATTGAGGCTGTATACATTTGGGAATATGCTAACACCGATAAAGGCACTAAAGATAGCGAAGCTATTATTGATGAAGCTATTGCTACTTTTGACGATTTAATTGCTAAGGTTAATGATAAAGATGTAGAAAATAAAAACACGCACTTTAAAGCGATTAATAACGAATTAGAGCAAAAAGCACACGCCTTAATTGAAAAAATAAATACATTGTAAAAACCGTAAACGCACGTATAAAACAATTTAAAACACTAAAAAAACCCTGCCTTAAGTAGGGTTTTTTGATTGATAACAAACGTCTATCTTATGCTTTTACTTAACAAATCATGTTTATACCAATTGGTATTACAATTGAGACTCAGACCTAGCTTTTCTTTCTGTAATAAATTGGTATAAAGATTTACCATACTTAGAGTTAGAAATGTCGCTAGGCAAAGCCTTGTAAATGGTATCTAAGTATTTGATGTTAGCCTTATAGATTTCAGATAGGGCAATATAAGGTGCAATTTGACTATCCTTATGATTAATAGCAAAGTTTACAGCAAAAAGATATTTGTTTTTTATAATACGATCGGACTTTTTGTTAATACGATTTATTGCGCTAGTATCATTATTTTTTAAAGCATAAAAACGCTCTTGTATTAATTCTAGATTTTGATTATTAAACCTTGACTTTACCTTATTAAAGGCCTCAAATTGCTTGTGTAACTTGGATCCTTTAATATTAGCGTCTGCCACAAATTGTTTTAAGCTGCTATTAATTTCTGTAACACCCTTATCTGCAAAAAAGCTGATGGCTTGTGCGGTATTGCTCTTATCATTTAAAACCAAATACAACATTTCAGGCTCGCTTAGAGCTGTTTGCAATGTAAACTGTTGTGATGTTCCATTAACTACTGCAGAGTCTAAGGTTACTAGCAGAGTATCTTGAAGCTGCTTAAGGTATAAAACGCCTTTGTTCAAATCTTTAATAGTCCCTTTTACAACTAAATCTGGTTCAGGTGCTTTACAAGAAAGAAGCAAGGATAAAACAAAAAAAAGAATTGGTATACGTTTCATATAAAAAAAATTAAGCAGGCAAATATCATATAAAAAATAGAAGAATAAAAATTTAAAAAATAGAATAAACTTGTTAAGCTCCAGAGGCTAATTGCATTAATATAGTACAACCAATAGCGGCAACAGTACCAATAGCATAACCAAATACAGCCAACAAAACCCCCACTGTAGCTAAAGACGGATGAAATGCAGAGGCAACTATAGGAGCAGAAGCGGCACCTCCTACGTTGGCTTGGCTACCTACAGCTAAAAAGAAATACGGGGCTTTAATAAGTTTTGCAACAACAATAAGTAATAAAGCGTGTATGCTCATCCAAATAGCTCCAATAGCGATTAATCCAACATTGTTAAGCAATGATGATAAATCCATTTTCATTCCTATTGTAGTAACTAATATGTAAATAAAAACACTTCCAAACTTACTAGCACCAGCACCTTCATAGTTTTTTGCTTTAGTAAACGACAATAAAATAGCAATAATGGTAGCAATGCTAATCATCCAAAAAAACTTAGAACTCAAAAAGGTAAGTGTATTTCTAGTTGTAGCAGAAGTAATATTTGCTACAGTATCATCAAAATAAGGAGCTAATGTATTGGCGCCTAAGTGGGCAAAGCTAACACTCCCAAAGGCTATAGCAGCAATAATCATGATATCTGTTAGCGAGGGATTTCGCTTTACTTTTTTTGTAAATGTAGAGACTGTTTGTTTTAAAGCGTCTATAGAAGAGGTGTCGGCCTTTAACCAACTATTAATTTTTTTGCGCTTGCCTATTCCAATGAGTAAAACTGCCATCCAAACATTTGCAATAACAATATCTACAAAAACCATACTGCCGTATAATTTTTGGTTGTATCCATAAATTTCTAGCATTGCAGTTTGGTTAGCACCGCCGCCAATCCAACTTCCAGCTAGTGTAGACAGTCCTCGCCATACGGCATCGGGCCCTATACCTCCAAGGGTTTGTGGTGAGATTGCAGAAATAATTAATATCGCAATTGGTCCTCCAATTAAAATCCCTATAGTTCCTGTAAAAAACAAGATTAAAGCCTTCCAACCTAAATTAAAAACGCCTTTTAGATCAATACTGAGTGTCATTAATACTAGCGCAGCAGGAAGCAAGTAACGACTAGCAATATAATATAGACTTGAGCTATGCGAAACAACTTGCCCTGAATTTGTTGTGGTTTCCCACTCTGGAGCAATTAGCCCCGTGGTAGTAAATATTGCAGGGATAAGATATGCCATAAATAGGCTAGGAACAATATTATAAAATTTACGCCAAAAACCAGTTTTTAAGCTGTCGGTATAAAAAATAAAACCTAAAGATACCATAAGTAATCCAAACACAATAGTGTCGTCTGTAAATAAAGGTGTGTGACTCATAAGCTTGATGTGTATAGTTGACTAGATGTTTTAAGCAACTAAATTAATGAATAAGACATAAATGAGGAAGATTGACAAAGGATTTTGAGCAATCATTGGTATAAATAAAGAGTACACCAAAAAAATAGATTACGGCATAGGGTCTGTTTTTGTGTCTTTTTTTATGTGCTTGTTATACTGTTTAAGACTTTGCATAAGCATCCATTCTATTTGTCCGTTGGTACTCCTAAATTCGTCTGAAGCCCATGTTTCAATAGTTTTAAGCATATCTTCATTAATGCGTAATGCAAATGCTTTTTTCTTTGCCATTATTGTGTTATAAATGTTGTAATTTCTTCAACAAGCTTAGCCGATATAGGAAACTTTGACGAACTGTAAGATGCTGTATTGTCTGTATCGTTTAAAATGGTTTTTAAGACGTGATTCATATTTTCTATAAGTACCAACGTTGTTTTTGGATTGGCATTATGCAATTCTGTAGCAGCTTGTGTAGAAACCTGCAAATCTTTTGTGCCGTTAAGAATAAGTGTAGGTATTGTTAGAGTTTTGATACGTTCTTTGGGGGTATAACTCATCCAAGATTTAAAAAAAATTTGATTAGCTGGGTTAAATAAATTCAAAAGATTAGGGTTTACATTAGCAATAGTTCCCGTCGTTTTAAGCTCATTAAAATGCGCTTCTATGAGCTTGCCAGTAGCATCTCCGCTTTGAGCTCTTAGTTGCGAGCTCATTACCTCATCAATGGGTCTTGATGGCCCTGCTAAAGAGATATACTTTTTTACGTCTGTAGTGATTGCAAGCATGGCGACTAGTGCCCCCTGACTATGCCCGAGTAATATAATTTCGGAAAAACGCTTATCGTCTTTAAAATGAGTTATAGCAACCTGTACATCTTCAACAAAGGCTTCTATTTTGATTCCTTTTAGTAAAAATTTAATATTTTGTTGTGTTGCTGTTCTTTTATCGTAACGATAAACAGCAATATTGTTTTTGTTTAGTGCTTGAGAGAGTTGCTTAATATAGTTTGCATTAACAAACTGACCTTGGTTACCATTTCTGTCTACGTTTCCAGAGCCGTGAACAAAAATGACTAAGGGTTGTGCCTTAGAGGTTTTGGTATAACTTAGCGTACCAGGGAGTTGTATGCTGTCGTTAAACAGGAACATTTCTTCTGTTTGGATAGTGTTTTGTGCTAAAACAGAAAGGCTAATCAGATTGAAAAATAGGATAAATTTGAATGTCATAAATTAGTTGTGTTTTTGTTGAAAATAAATGAATACGATTATAGAAATTACACTTAAGATCATTATAGATGGAAATAACCACGTTCCTAGTGAGTGTATAATTCCTTTTGAAAATTGAATTTCTGCATAAACAATATAAGCAAACAATAGTACACAAAAAAAGTTGACTATGCGTAACATTCGTGTACTAAAGCTATAATTTTTGAAAGCATTTTCTTCGGTTATATTTACCATATAATTATGTAAATGTGGGTATTTGTTTAAAATAAATAGCCCGACATAGAGTACCGTAACAATACTAGGGAGTAGCCAAATTGTCGATTTACTGGCATAAGCATCTGCATCTCCTTTTGCATTAAAATGAGAGGCTATAATTTGAGGCAAACTGTCATACTCTGTAATAATGTATAGCCACATTGATAAAAGGAGACTTATGGATAGTAGTTCTATAGCGTAGTCTATAGGCTGAAAAGGGATTTTTAATTTGGGTCTTCCCATTTTTTTATATATTATTATATCGATTTAGGGTTTTCTTTTTTAATGATTTAAAGTACCTGAGTTAATAACGGGAGATGCTTCTTTATCGCCGCATAAAATAACCATTAGGTTACTTACCATGGCAGCTTTTCGTTCTTCGTCTAGATCTACAATTTGTTTTTTGCTAAGGGCCTCTAGAGCCATTTCTACCATACTTACAGCACCTTCAACAATTTTATGTCTTGCAGCAATAATGGCGGTTGCCTGTTGTCGTTTTAGCATGGCGTTGGCAATTTCTTGAGCATAAGCTAGATACCCAATTCTAGCCTCTAAGACTTCTATTCCTGCGATAGATAAACGTTCGTCTATTTCTTTCTCTAAAGCTTCGCTAACATCGTTAACACTAGAGCGTAATGTAATGTCTTCGGCATGTCCTTCGTCGGCAAAATTATCGTAAGGATACATACTTGCTAGTTTACGCACTGCGGCATCTGTTTGTACACGCACAAAATTTTCGTAATTATCAACGTCAAAGGCAGCCTTATAAGTGTCTTTAACTCGCCATACAAGTATGGTACTTATCATAACAGGGTTGCCTAATTTATCGTTTACCTTTAGGCGTTCGCTATCAAAATTACGTGCTCTAAGCGAAATTTTCTTTTTTGAATAGAATGGGTTTACCCAATAAAAGCCATTTTTTTTGATAGTCCCTACATATTTGCCAAACAGGAGTAAAACTCTAGAATTGTTGGGTTGTAACATAATAAACCCAGGGGTAATTGACAGTATAAAAGGAAAAAGCAAAAGATATTTAGGGTTTTTGCTTATAATAATTAGTACAATGCTTGTTATAAACAGACTAAAGAATATAAAAAGCATAAGATAGCCATTTGCAGGAACACTGTGTTTTTCTTCTTTCATGTATTTTATTTTGATATTAAAATGATATTACAAATATATTATTTTTTTATTAAAAAAATAATTTTAGAGATAATGAATAAAAAATAATATCAATGGTTATTTAAAATGAGTTATAACTAATTTGAAACATAGTTGATATGGAGGTAATAGAAACGAATGATATAGCTTATTTTGAGTCATAATTGGTGTAAGGTGGAATGGGTATAATAATTGATGTTTTTAGCTGTAGTTTAAACTTATCTAAAAATAAGAAAACTATATTTTTGGTTGGTTAGTAAAAAGGGTTGTTTATAAAACTAAGACCCTTTTTTTGTTTTCTAGCTATCTTGTGAATCCAAAACCTCTTTAGATAGTTTATACAAGTCCAAGATTTAAATGACTTCAAAAAAAACAGTGTCTTAGTTAAAGTTTATCTTCTTTTTTGATAGTAATATTACGAGTAAGATTGTTACCGTGCTCATCAATTACCGTAATAATATGTTTGCCAGGTTTAGGATGGATAGGGATTTCGTGAAATTGTTGAGTTGTAGTGATGTAGATATTATTAATGTACCAGTGTATTTTAGTTTTTGGGATGCTATGGGCTATCTTTAAAATGAGTTCATTAGTGTTGCCACTAAATCCCTTAGGCAAATACACATCACTATTTTCTTTAGGAAATATAAAGGCTAGAGGATTGATAGTTTCGTTAGAGCAACTATGATGAAAAGCGGGCGGGATTTTATAGTTAGAATGGTAGTTTTTATAATAATGGGCTTGTAGTGTAGGTAATATAAACCAAGGTTTATGAATCATTTGATTGGTATCCCAACAAGAAGCATCGACTTGATAGGCTTCATTTGTATCCAAGTGTATGACTTGATGAAATTTGCAAGACTCAACTTTAGTGCTTAACGCAGGTACAATACTAGCTGTTGTTTTTGGGCAAATAGTACTAGCCAAAAAACCACTTTTACTGCAAGTTGTTACTTTGCGTAAATCATCGTAAGGAGTATCAAACCACGATGAATTAGGGAGTAATGTAAATACGTCAAACAATACAGGGGCAGCATAATTTAATCCAGTAAGCTTAGGTCTTCCCTCTCCATCGGCGTTGCCTACCCAAACTCCTACAACATAATTAGTGTTTAAACCAATAGCCCAGGCGTCTCTATTACCAAAACTAGTGCCTGTTTTCCAAGCAACCTCTCTAGCTGAGTCATAAAACTCCCAAGCTTCATCGCCTTCAGGACGATTTACTTCTTTCATCGCTTCAAGAGTTGCCCAAATGCTTCCGGCGCTATAAATAGGTTTTTCAAAAGTTGTTTTTTTGAAATGAACTGGATTATTTGCAATTAAACGTGGTTCTTCTGTAAATTCATTAGTGTAATATTGACTCGAAGTTTCTGTATAATGATTTACTGTGCTGCCTAAACCAGCATAGGTTTTGCACAAATCCCATAAATTAGCCTCGGCTCCTCCAAGAATTAGGGAAAGACCATAATGATTAGCATTATGCGTTATGTTTTTGATATTCATAGCGTTAAGCTCGTCTATAAATCTTTGGATACCATAGTCTTGGAGTAATCTTACTGCAGGAATATTTAAGGAACGTGCTAGGGCTTTGTTGGCGGGGACAGCACCGCTATAGGATTCGTTAAAATTTTTAGGAGCATAACCAGCAATAACAGTAGGAATGTCAGGAACGAGTTGTTGGGGCAATAGTTCTCCTTTGTCCATCATAGCTGCATAAAGCAGGGGTTTTAACACACTTCCTGTGCTACGTCCAGCCATTATAATATCTACATCTTTTTGGTGATATTTATCAGTAGGTGTGTTTCCTACATAACTTTTAACTTCTCGGCTGCGAATATCCATAACCATAACAGCTATATTGTGTATGTCGTTTTGTTGGTAGCTGCTATGTTTTTGTTTTACAATGGCGTTAACTTGTTGTTGGAGTTTAAAATCGATGTTTGTTATGAGTCGTTTGCCAGTGTGTGTATTGGATAGTCTGTCTAGTAAATGAGGTGCTAGTTGAGGGAGTGGATATGGCTTCTGGGGTAAGTTTTCTTGTATGGATAACTTGTAAGTTAAACTATCTATAACATTGTTATATAATAATTTCTGCAATAACAAATTTCGTTTTTGTAATAAGCGTTCATTGTGTTTTCCTGGATAAATGAGTGAAGGCGCATTAGGTAACACAGCTAAAGTAGCATTTTCAGCCCAAGACAGCTGGTTGGCAGGAATCCCAAAATAACGCCATGCAGCCATATCAATACCAACCACATTGCCGCCAAAAGGTGCTTGTGATGCGTATAGATTTAAAATATCTTTTTTGGAATACCCAAGCTCTAGTCGGGTAGCCATAATGAGTTCTATAAATTTTTCTGTATAGGTTCTTTTTTTTCCTTTTCTAGCTAAACGAATAACTTGCTGTGTAAGTGTGCTACCACCTCGAATAACTTTTCCTGCTTTAAAGTTTGTAATAATAGCTTTAAGTATTGCAACAGGATTAAAACCAGGATGGGTATAAAAATATTGATCTTCAAAGTGAAGAATACAGGACTCAAATTTATAAGAAATACGATTTGTAGCTGGAAAATGCCACTGACCATTACTTGCTATTTTAGCCCCTAATAGCTTCCCTGTATCGCTTTCAATAACCGTGGCTGTGGGGTTGTTAAACAATGGCTTTGGTAAACAAAAATAATAACTTACTAAAAGTATGACTAAGACAATGTGGCGTTTTGGATGTCGTTTTATATACGTTTTTATTTCAAAAAAAGAAACATTATTTAAAATAGATTTCATCATTTTAATAACGGTTAGGGGTACAGGTTAAGAGTAAATAACAAAATAATATTTCTTTAAACTTAATGCAATAACTAGAGTTATTTAATAACTTCAACCCATGTGCCTTTACTACGTATTAAATAAGCATTGTCGTACATAGCCTCACACTGAATGCCAGGTAAGTAGTATTTGCCTAGGTAGGAAGCATTTAGCAGTAGGGTTATGGTTTTCGTCTTTTTTGCGTCTAAATCAAAATAAAAGTTAACACGATCATCACGAATATCTGTATGATTAACGGTATTGGCTTTAAAATCACCAAAATCAGTAAAACGTGTATTGACAATTTCCCATCCTGAGGGAAATATCTCTGATAGAGCTAAATTTTTCAAATTGTTTGAAGTGCTGTTAGTAATACTGACTTCGGCTATAAAATCGGTGCCTTGAGATAACTGAGTAACATCAATTATTTTTCCATCTTTAGACTTGTAGTTGACTACGGCTTTTAAATTACGTTGTATTATCTTTTCCTTGCCAATAGGTAGAATACCACTGGTTGCTATTTGTATAAAAATGGTATTGTCTTTATTGTTTTTAACGCTAAGTGTGTTATTGGCATTAATTTTTAGATTGTCACGACTAGCAATTGTTTTGTCTGTGCTTATAGTTGTTTTAACAGTATTTAAATGATATTGCACGTCAATGCCTTTACCTCCTATGTAGGTTGCGTATTTGGCTATAGCCATTAAGCAGTAGGCCGTGGTTTGGGTACTCATCCACACTTTGGAAGATAAAGCCTTGGATAGTTCAATGGCTAGTTTTTGTGCATCTTCTTTTTTGCTTAAATGAATTAAAGTTTCTAAAGCCATTGCTTTATTTCGGTTTATAGAACCGTAGTCGCCATAGTCATCATTGAGTTTTGATTGAAAATTAGTACTTGCATTTTTTAACAAATCTTCGCTAGCACTGTTTTGACCTATTAGAGCATAAGCAGCGGCTAAACGTAATTTTGCGTTGTTAGAAAGTTGCGATTTTTCTCGCAAACGATTCATAGAGGATACATCAGGGCTATTGGCAAGTGCTAAGGTGTATAAGCGATATGCTTGTGCAAAATCACTAGTACTCCCTCTCCAGTTTTTTGCAACATTTTTCTGATAATTAATCCACGCAGTCTTAAAGCCTATTGGTAATACGTAACCTTTTTTACTTGCTTCTAACAAAAAATGCCCTGCATAGCTAGTACCCCAGTCATCTGCATTTCGATCACCAGGCCAATAAGACATGCTTCCATCAGGCTGAACGAAATGTTTCAGTTTATCAATTCCTGTATTAATATTATATTGAATTTTGGTATTCTTTTCGCCAGTAAGATCAAAAATATCCGATAAATATAATTGAGGAAATATTGAAGATGTTGTTTGTTCTACACAGCCATGTGGGTATTGGATGAGGTACTCTAAGCGTCCTTCAAAATTTATAGCTGGTAGTGATGAGAACTCAATAGTAGCTTTGTTGCTGCTTTCAATTCCAAAGGCGTTCCAGTGTATTGTTTTGCTGCTATTGGGTTCTAAAACAACGGAAGTGACCTCAGTAGTTATCGGATTAGGATTAAAAATATTGATAGGGACATGATATGAGGCTTTTTCACTATTTCCATGAGCACGAACCTCAATATCGGTACGACTTATACCTTCTAGTATTTCAATGGTGAAGTAAACCATTTTTTCATCAGGTTGGCTAAACGCTATTTTTTGTGTGGTTTCGCCAATAATTTTAAACCCCTTATTTTGTATAAGCGCAACCTCTACATTTTTTATTTTAGGTGACATAGCAAAAACAGTAACAGGGATAGTTACTTTTTCGCCAGGTGTAATTTTTCTAGGAATTGTACTTAATACCATTAAGGGTTTTCTTACTGGAGTTGTTTTTTCTGCTTTTCCATAAGCGGCATTAGTAATGTCAGAAGCGGTTACCATAGTGCGTACAGAACCGATGTATTTAGGGACTTTGATATGATGTGTTTTAGAACCGCCTTTTTGTAATTGAAAAGGGCCTTTATAGATAACCATGGGCTTAAATCGATTGGCTTTTTTAGATTTACCAGCAGCAGCTTGAGCATCTCCACCAATACTAAAAATTTGTTCAATACTCCCGCCATATGCTCCAATAACATCATCGTACACATCCCAAGTTTTTACACCTAAAGCTTCGCGTGCATAAAAAGTATTCCATGGATCTGGCGTAGAAAAACGTGTTAAATCTAAAAGACCTTCATCTACAATAGCAATGGAGTAAGTCATTGCTTTGTTGTTTGTTTCGCTTACAGTGAGCTTAATTGTTTCTTCTGGTTTTAAAACATCAGGCATGTTTATTTTTGGACGAATTCGAGTATTGGGGTCTTCTACTAAAATTGGCGTGACTCCATATAGTCGAATTGGTAAATCGTTGGCTGTAGATGCGTGAGGCTGTAATAAGGTTGTATGGATGTATACATTAGGCGTATATCTTTTTAAAATTGGTAGCTCAAATTTAGTTTCTTGTTGTTGTGTATTGACCCAGAAGGCATCTAGTACTTCAGTACCGTTTTCGACACTAATTAAAGCTCTACCGGCTTCGCTAGACGGAAAGCTAATAGTTGCGGACTCACCTGTGTTATAGCTTTTTTTATCGGTAGACAATAAGAGCATAGTTGCTGCTGATGGGTCTTGTTTTCTAGACTTCCCTGCCCATCCTGGCCAATCAATATAAATCGTTTTTCCAGTAGCATGTCCTCCATTGGGGTCAATAACACGAACTAGATAACGACCCCATTCGGGGTACTTTAAAGAAAAATTAAAGCTTGCCTTACCATTAGTATTGGTTGTAATCTTTGTTTTAAAAACTTCTTCTTTATACGTATTTTGGTTGTATGAGGAGAGATTGTCTTCAGAAGTATCCCACCACCATCGCCAGTTTACTTTATATACATATGCTTCTAACGTTTTTGCTGCTTTTGGATTTCCATATTGATCGACCGACACAACATCAAAACGATGTTGTGTATCGGTAAGGAGTGCGCCTCGAGTTTTATCGCCTTTTGGACTGAGTAGTCCGATATAGGTTTCGTAAGGCGAAAAGTCTTTATTAATAACGTCAGTACTAAAGTCTCCACCGTTTTCGTATACTTTGGTTACAAAAGAGGCTTTTAGCATTCCTGCTGTTTGTTGTTTTAATTCAGGCTCGAAGTTGAATGTTACTTTTCCTGTTTCAGATAGTTTACCGGAAAATACGTCTTGATCTTCAGTTTCAAATTTTCGAGAGGGATCATCAAAGGTATAAGCCGTAAAGGCTTTAAAAGTGGTTTTAGTAGGCTTAAAACGAACACTAATATCTGCCTTTAGATTTTTAGCTATTGCACCGTGTAACCATAGTGCTTCTAAGTGTCCTTTTATTGCGGTATTTGTTTTTAGGATTTCATCATTAAAACTAGTTTTTAGTTTTAAACGATTGGGCTTTATGGTTTCAATTTTTAATTGTTTAGAAAAGGAAGCTCCACCTACTTTTATCTGTGCTGACCAGTTTCCTGTTGGGGCTTTGCTTGAAGTTTTAAATATAAATGGATATAAGTTACCTATGTTTTGAGTTTTAATCTCTTTATAAACTGTTTTTCCATAAGGGTCTCTTAGCTCAAAATTTACTGGATGGTTTTTTGGTAACTTATTAGCATTATCATTAAGCATAAAAGATACAAAAAGTGTGTCGCCTGGTCTCCAGACGCCACGTTCACCATATATATAGCCTTTAATTCCCTTTTGTAGTCGTACTCCAGCAACATCAAACTTACTTACTGATAATGCGTTTCCGTCATTTAGTTTTACATAAGTTTTTTGATTTTTGTAGGTTACAATTGCAAAAAATGCAGGCGTTTTGTTTGCAAAAGAAGCTATACCATCGTTGTTTGTTGTTGTAGAAGTAATTTCTTGTTGTTGGTAGTTATAAAAAGTTGCTTTAGCATTGTTAATGGGCTGCGTGGTAGTAATATCATTAACAACAATTTTGTAATTGTTGTTTTGTCCTTTTTTAACAATAACTCCAATATTGGAAGCTAAAATATTAGTTTCAATTTTTTTGTTTCTAAAATACGAATCTGAGCATGGGTTATCACGTTCATTCCAGTTATAATTATAGTAAGTTTCGTTAGTATTCCAATAATTAGTTTCAGTAATTTCACTGTCAAAATCAGAATCACTATCTACGAGCTGGTTTGAAGTTGTTTCACCTTCGCATTGGTATAAAGAATAATTTTTTTTATAACTTATCTTTACACGGTAAATGGCACCAGGCTTGGGTGTAATGAGTTCATTCAAGTCAATGGCAAAAGCATTCCATTGTTTTAGGTTTAGAGCAGCGTTTTCGTTAAGACGAATTAATTTTTTGGCAATTGGGCGTCCTACTTGTTGTAGGTTTCGTTTGCTAGATAAGGTATTGTTTTGTAAAAATTGCAGGATATTATCTTCATAAATTTTATATATCGTAAGCTCTAGAGCCTTTAAGTTGATCGCTTCAAAATTTAATTTTAAATTTGTAGAGTTAGGAAGTATTGTACCACTTTGTAGTAAGCGAACTTCGGGCTTGGCTTGTTGGAAAAGAATTTTTTCTGAATACTCTGTTTTTAATTTATAATTGTCACTGTTCTTTATTCCTTCAAATACAGTGAGTTGCAATGTCCCTTTTAGGTCTTTTTTAGGGTACACCTTTAAAGTTTGTCCGTTAACGGTGTATTTTAATGTATTAGCATCTTGTATAGCAATTAGACCGTCAAAATTTTGATCTTTTTTTAAAGGGTCTGAAAATTGAACCTCTACATATTGAGTGTCCGTATTGTTTACGGTAACTCCTGTAACTGCGAAATTATTTTTGCCAGGTATGTTTAAGAAATCTTTACCTTCTGTGTTAATTCCAAAGGTTTTTCCAGACCATTGTAAGTTTATTTCAGAATCGTTTTCTAAACGTTGAATGCTGTCGATACGAAAATTAAATACCTTACTTTTTTTATCGATTTCAAAAAACTTGACGTTTAACTCTTGTTTGTTTTGTGTGGCGCGTAATAGGTTTTTTGCTATAGAAATGTCCATAAAATCGTTAGTGCGAATGGTACCGTTAGCGTATTGCCAATTTTTGTTGTAAGATTGTAAATTTTCGGTGCTTATAGAAAACTGTTGTTTAAGCGTTTTTACGTTAAAAGTAAATTTATGATTTAACTCTTTTTTCACATTAATATTTAAAGCACTTAAGTTTAATGTGAACTTATACTCGGTATCATTTTTAAAATGAGTTTCAGGCTTAAACGAAATTGTTTTATTGTTTAAAGCTACTAATTTACCTTTGATTTTTGGTGAGACTTTCAAAATAGAACGCTCCAACAATTGATTGGTGTCCCAACCTTGTACTGGTTGTTGTAAAATGATATGTATGGGCTCGTAAGCAGAAATAATTCCGGAAGACACTTCGGTTATATAATCTTGGTATTTGTGAAATTCAGTAAGGTTTTCAAAGGTTTTGTCATGCTCGCTTTTTGAGTTGCAAGAAGAACATAAGCTAATTAAAATGACGAAAATACAAAAACGTAGTGCTGGCATAATATTAAGTTAGAGTTGCCTAAGATATAATATTTTGCTTTTTTTAACAAAGTATTACAAAAAATACTAATAACAATTATGATTGTTCATTTCTTGAGTCTTACCTACAAAAATATTTCCATTAACAGTTAATAAATGACTTTAGGTAACACAAGAACAGCGCTTGCTACGGATATGAAACGATATGTTTTTTAGAGGATTTTAGTAAGTCTATATTCCTGTATAATTGCTAGGGCTAATTGCTTTTAGTTCAGATTTAACACAATCATCTATTTTTAAGGTATCGATAAAACTAGCAATAGAGGTTTGTGTAATAGCTTCGTTGGTTCGAGTCAACCCCTTTAGTGCTTCATAAGGATTTGGGTAACCTTCACGACGCAAAATAGTTTGAATTGCTTCTGCAACTACTGCCCAATTTTGTTCTAAATCTTCTGCAATTTTCTGTTTGTTAAGGAGCAATTTGTTTAGCCCTTTTAAAGTCGATTTAAAACCAATTAAGGTGTGTCCTATAGGAATACCAATGTTACGTAGTACGGTGCTGTCTGTTAAGTCGCGTTGTAAACGTGATACAGGGAGCTTTCTTGATAAATATTCAAAAACGGCGTTTGCCAAGCCAAGATTTCCTTCGCTATTTTCAAAATCAATAGGATTGACTTTATGCGGCATTGCAGAACTACCTACTTCTCCTTGTTTAATTTTTTGTTTAAAATATTCCATAGAAACGTAAGTCCAAATATCGCGATTCAAGTCGATAATGATCGTATTGATACGTTTTAGCCCATCAAATAAAGCAGCCATATGGTCATAGTGTTCAATTTGAGTTGTTGGAAATGAGTGGTGTAGGCCTAATCTATTTTGTACAAATGTAGTGCCAAATGCTTTCCAGTCAATATTGGGGTAAGCAACCTTGTGTGCATTATAATTTCCTGTTGCTCCGCCAAATTTTGCAGCATTTGGAATTGCGTTTAATACGTTGATTTGCTCTTGCAATCGAACAACAAAAACCGTTATTTCTTTTCCTAATAGTGTAGGGGAGGCTGGTTGTCCGTGCGTACGTGCTAGCATAGAAATATCTTTCCACTCCATAGCGAGTTCTTTCAGTTTTTCTATAACTAATGTGTATTGGGGGAGGTAAACATGTGTTATAGCATCTTTTAAACTTAGCGGTATTGCGGTATTATTTATGTCTTGAGACGTTAATCCAAAATGAATAAATTCTTTATATTCAGAAATGTTTAAACGATCAAACTGTTCTTTTATAAAATACTCAACAGCCTTTACATCATGATTTGTAACACGCTCAATAGTCTTAATTGCTAGAGCATCTTCAGTAGAAAAATTTGTGTAGATTTCTCTTAGCTTATCAAATAAACTTGAATCAAAAGACGCCAACTGGGTTAAAGGAATTTCGCATAGTGAAATAAAGTATTCTATCTCAACCAAAACACGATATTTAATTAAAGCTTCCTCAGAAAAATATGCTGCTAGCATATTTGTTTTATCTCTATATCTACCATCTATAGGAGATACAGCGTTAAGAGCAGTTAAAGACATCATAATAACACTATTTTTAAGGACGCAAAGGTAATTAATTAAGACGAGCAAAAAGAGTTGTAAAACAGATATCTTTTGCCTACCATTAGTATAAAAAATAAACTTTAATTACTTTGTGCGTAAAATGCTATTTGGCTTAGTTTAAACCCACAGTGGGCTTGGATATTTTTTAGATTTTGTTAATGCAGCTAGAGTTGTTACTGCCGAGGCTTTATCGTCATAATAAGTTACCCCAAACCAGTCGCTGTGCGACGGAATAATAGTAATATTAACCAAACCATTGCTCATCATCTCTTGGGCAACAAAAGGCAAATAAATTTCACTTTTTTCTAAATTTTGTGGGACTTTTAAAAACTCAGAAAAATACGTTTCTATATAATCAAAAATAGCAGCATTGCATATCCAAAAATTCATCGAAACGAGTGTGTTAGGGTCTAGCGTCTTTCCAGAATCTTGATCTACAATAAGACCGTCTTTAGTGTTTTGAATTTTAGTATGCTCTTCAATAGAAATTAGTTTTCCTTCATCGTCAGTACAAATACCTCTAGAAACAGCACCATGTTCAGACAAAGTGTCTTTTAGGCTATAGGCTACGATGCCGTAAGTATTATGGCTTGTGCTATTTTTTATGAAATTAGAAGCAGCCACAAAAGCAGGTTTTCCATAATAATCGTCTGCATTAATAATCACAAATTCAGACGTTATAACGTGCCTAGCAGTCCATACTGCATGTGCAGTTCCCCATGGTTTTATGCGCTCTGTTTGTAACTTAGTTTGTTTGGGAAGATCCTTAATGTTTTGAGCAAGAACGTCTAGTGCTACATGCTTTGGTAGGCGTTGAGTAAGATAGTTGGTTAAAAATGATTTGTTTTCGGCTTTAGTAATAACTACAATATGATTGAATCCATTTTCTATAGCGTCAAAAATGCTAAACTCCATTAAAAATTCGTCCTTAGGGCCTAGTTCATCAAATTGTTTTAGTTTTCCGTAACGACTACCGCTTCCAGCAGCCATAAGTAGTAAAGTCATAATTATATTTTGTTTGAGTAAAAATAATATTTTGAAGTAACGTAGCGTAAAAAATAAAAAGATATTATCAACTAATTTTTTTTTTAAAACGCTAATGATACCAATTTCGATTCAAAATAAGCGATATTATTCGTTTCTATGTCATCTAAACACTATATTCTAGATTATTTATAGCTCATTTTTAAGTAACAATTGGTATTGGTTGTTAATATAAATACAATTTACAAGTTATATTTTCTTTAAAATAAAACGGGATTAATATCTTTGTTACTACATTTTACTGATATGGATTGCAAATATTAATTTATGAATATAGAACAAATATATACCAATTGTTTAGCACAAGGTGCTTATTATATAGAGAGCGAAGGTGAGGTTGCTATTATAGACCCCCTAAGAGAGGTAAGTTCATACCTAGATAAAGCAAACGCAGAGAATTCTAAAATTAAATATATTTTTGAAACTCACTTCCATGCCGATTTTGTGAGTGGTCATTTAACATTATCAAAACAAACAGGAGCACCAATTATATATGGCCCTAATGCCAACACAACGTTTGAGGCAATTATTGCGCAGGATGGACAAGAGTTTAAGTTGGGACACCTTACTATTGTAGCCTTGCATACGCCTGGGCACACTATGGAAAGTACAACGTACCTTTTGAGAGATCAACATAATAAAGACTATGCTATTTTTACAGGAGACACTTTGTTTTTGGGTGATGTTGGACGACCAGATTTGTCTCAAAAAGCGACTACAATGACTCAAGAACAGTTAGCAGAAATCCTGTACGATAGCTTAAGACATAAAATAATGCCTCTAGCAGATCATGTTATTGTGTACCCCGCTCACGGTGCTGGTTCTGCTTGCGGTAAGAATTTGAGTAAAGAAACCATAGGGCTTTTAGGTGAGCAGAAAAAAACAAATTACGCCCTGCGTAGTGATATGACAAAGGCTGAATTTGTAAAAGAAGTTACAGAAGGTCTGTTGCCACCACCACAATATTTTCCGCTTAATGTAAAAATGAATAAAGAGGGCTATGAAGACTTTAATGATGTCCTAAAAAGAAGTGCAAAGGCATTAAGCCCAGAAGCTTTTGCTATTGAAGCAAGCAAAACAGAAACCATTGTTTTGGATGTCCGACATCAAAATGACTTTGCAGAAGGACATATTCCTAATGCGATATTTATTGGCTTAAACGGCGGATTCGCACCTTGGGTAGGTGCCCTAATAGGCGATGTAAAACAAGCTATACTGCTAGTTGCACCAGAGGGTAAAGAGCAAGAGGCTATTACAAGGCTTTCCCGTGTAGGTTTTGATAATACGCTGGGTTACCTAAAAGGAGGATTTCGAGCTTGGAAGGACGCCCAAAAAGAACGAGATACAGTGTTGTCTATACCAGCAGAAACCTTTAAAACAACATTAGAGGAAGAGGGAACTTCTGTGTTTGACGTTAGAAAACACGGTGAGTTTAATACAGAGCATATCAAAGGCGCAAAGCATACACCACTTAGTTTTATAAACGACTATTTGTCAAGTTTTTTACCCAACGCAACACACTATATTCATTGTGCAGGTGGTTACAGGAGTATGATTGCTGCATCGTTACTTAAAGCCAAAGGAATACATAATATTGTTGACGTTGCTGGTGGTTTTGAAGCCATAAAACGATCCGGAATCCCTGTTACAGATTTTGTGTGCCCAACAGAAACACAAGAATAATGCGGCTAAGTATTATATTTCATTTTTTAATGGCGTTGCTATCTTGTCAGGCACAATCGGCAAAAATAAATGTTATTGATTTAAAAACTTTTAGGCATAAGGTTATAGGCAAAAATGTACAACTTGTTGATATCAGGACTAAAAAAGAGTATGAAGCAGGTTATATTGATGATGCTATAAGAATTGGTATTGCCGATAAGACTAATTTTAAAATTCAAATTGAAAAGCTAGACAAGCACAAGCCAATATACATTTACTGCTACTCTGGAGTGAGAACAAAAAGGGCCAGTAGATTACTCGAAAAATCAGGTTTTTTAGAAATTTATGATTTTTCCGGAGGATGGAAAGCTTGGACTAAACAATATTAAAATTGGCTAAACGCTTAAATCGTAGCATTACTACTACTACTTTATGTTAATTATGATTCCATGCCTCCTCGTCATCTTTATTGCTTGGAGACAAACCTAACACCTCGTTATTAGTATTTACCCCTAAGCCCAATACAGTTCTGTTAGCGTAGTTAAAATAAGCAACAACTTGATTGACTTCTAATATTTCTCCATCGTTAATATCTAGGTCGTGCATCTCTTTAATCCTATTCTTGTTAAGACTACTTGGGTTTAAAGTGAGTGCTTTTGCATACATTACAAGAGCATTTTCTTTAGGGTTTAAAATGGTGGTTAGGGTATCGTTCTCTATATGTGTTTTTATACGATCTGCCTTGCTATCGTTTTTTAAAAAGCGTTTCATTCCTGTAAAGTGATGAATATAGCAGTAATCACACTTATTAATATAACTTGTGTACGTTCCTAATAATTCTAAAAACCAATTAGGAAAGGTATTATTAGTATGATGTAGTACATTTTTATAAATACTCATATGCCCAACAAGAGTATGTGGTCTTAAACTATGAGCAGCAAGAATATTGTCTATTTGGCCATTAGGCCCTTTAATTTTTTTATAAATAGCCTTTAGTTTTCCTTGGGCAGCTTCAAAAGGAATTATTGTAATCCAACTCATATAACGTATATTTAAAAAATAAGCCAAAAAAATACACTTTTGGCATAAAAATTGATTTTTTTATAATAAAATTGCAAATGAAACATAAAGTAAACCTTTAAAGTCCCTAAAAAGAAACATTTGCCTATAAATTTAAAAAGCTATTCCATATAAATGCCTACATATTGTATGGTTTAGCTTTTATCTTTTTATAAAATGGAACAGAATGTAATAAGGTTGTTTGTGTAATTAAACAAAAAAACTAAAACATAATACAAGACAAACAATAAACGTTTTTAAATGTCTATAACAAAATAGAAAAACGTAAGACAGTCCTTATTAAAACCGCTCTTTTTTTATTTCCTCTTCTTGTTTTTCAGTAGGGGCATTGCTGTTTTCTCCATTGTTCCCCCCAAAAGTTAAATTAGTGCTTGTATATATGGTTCCAAAAGTTCGGTTGGCAAAAAACACTTGGCTAATAGCATCTTCTACTTGAAGTTTGGTTAGTTCTTTCAAGGGATGAATAAAAACAGACCACAAAATACCTTCTGATATAGCGTATTTTACATCCAGAGCCGTATGAAAATTTGCAGCCAGCGCATTTGTTTTTAACTCATCGTCAAGTTTGTTGGATTCAACAATAGGCGATATAATTCGCATACGGTTATTAGCTGGGTCGGTTATGCAAATAAAAGGCGTGTTTTTAATAGAAAATTGCCATCGTCCATTATTACCTTGAATAGAGTCACTAACAGCTGTTATAATCTCATTTAGACTAGCATTATTCATGTCCTGACTAATAGCTGTATTATAGATTAAAGTAATTATAAGTAGAGATATGGTTTTTTTCATTTGTTTTAAGGTTATGTTATTGAAATAGAAAAAAGAGTAATTTCAAATAAAGTGACTGTTTGTATTGAGACGGATAAAGTTTTAATTCTTAACAACTATGTATTTTGATTTCTAGATTATTCAATAAATTTACACTAAATCCACTGAATAGCCTAACGCTTTTCATAGAATACTTTTGAAATAAGTTTAACTTACTGTACTTCCATTTGTTACTTGTTGTTGAGGATGAAGTAAAACAACATCTTTAGTGTTAACGGCTCCAAGCAATAAACATTCGCTCATAAAATTAGCAATTTGTTTTTTAGGAAAATTAACAACAGCAATCACTTGGCGATTTAGCAAATCTTGTTTCTTGTAAAGTGTTGTAATTTGAGCAGAAGTTTTTTTTAGTCCTAAAGGGCCAAAATCGATGCTTAATTGGTACGCTGGATTTTTTGCTTTAGCAAAGTCTTTAACCTCTATTATAGTACCTACTCTCAGGTCTATTTTTTCAAAATCTTTGAAGCTAATTGTATTCATGAAGTTTTAATTTTTCTTAAAAAAACAATTTTAATATCTAATATATAGATATCCTGATAGCGTTCTACTTGTGTTTTTATTATCATCAAAAATAGTTAAAACATACACATAAGCACCACTAGGAATTCTGCTGTCTCTACTTGTAATAAAGTCTCTGTCCGATACGCCATTCCAGTCGTTTTGGTAGTTGTCAGCTTCAAACACTAATTTTTGCCAACGATTGTAGATTTTTAAATTATTATTGAATAATTCTAAGCCTCCAATATTAAAAAAATCATTTACACCATCTCCATTAGGTGAAATTGCATTATTCACAATTAGCTCGTCATCAGTAATTAAACTACCAAATGTAATGATGTCATACTCGTCAGGAATAAAAGCATCCGAAGTAATTGTACCAAAACTCCTGTTTCCTGTAAATTCTGTATTACCTAAATCTAGCCATCGTTGTTCGGCTATACTCCATCCCACAACACGTAAGTCTTGCAAGTTGTCTACTAAGTCAGTGACATTACTAGCACTGTTCCAAGTTAAAGTAACTTGGGTTTTTGTTCTGCCGTTAAAATCCCAAAATTCATCAACACTAACAACACTAATAATGTCCTCAAAACTTGAAGTGTCAAAAGGGTTAAGGAATGTTGAGGGGAAATTTGGGTCCTCATTAAAATAAGCCGCACTAAACACAGAACTTGCATTTTGGATTGGTGTAATTAAAGGTCTTAAGTTGTTATCATCACCTATTGGAAAAATAAACTCGTTACTGCCTGAGTAGCTTGTATACCCATCGGTATGTCTTACATTACTTTCAAAAACATATACGGCATCACTAAAAAAATCTAATGAAATCCTAGGTGTGTCTCTAGGAGTAATCACATGCCCATTAGTATAAGTTAGTGAATTTAAGACTTCTGTATTAACCTGTAACTCCAAATTATCTTCTACATCTACTTCCATATCAAAAAAACGAGGTGTTTCGGTTCCGGAAATCGTTAGAGTATTTCTAGGGTTAAAGAAGCCTACAAAGCCTAGGTTTTGATTAAAAGTACCGTCATTTATTAAATTAATATGAAATCCTATTTCTGCATTATCATGCATTTGGATATTTCCAAAGTTATGAAGAGCAGTTTGCCCGTTAGCTACCCCAGAAATGAGTAGTAATAATACTATTGTTTTTTGCATCATCTTACATATTAAAAACCAGGCATACGTATAACCGTGTACATAAATTCAGAATCGAATAAAGCACGATTTGATCCACCATTATCATTATTCCCTATTTGCACTTGAAAACTTGTTCCTGTTTGATTAAAATAAGAAATTGCAGGGTCATCAGAACTAGGTCCTCCAACACCAATTTGGCCAAGCTGAGCAAGTTGTATAATATAGTTTATTCCAATGTTGAGCGTCCAGCTTACAGTATATATGCCAGCACTATTCCTAACCACAGTAGAGTTAAAACTAGCTTCTGCGGTGGCCATTGGATCAACTTTGCCAGTTGCAAAAATTGTAGGAACTTCAACAATATTACCTTGATTATCTGTAGCTAAACTATTTACAGGTTGCTTCGATGCAGTTACTTGTACCGAAGGGTTATTCTCTCCATAAACTTCGCCTTGTATTTCGCCTGTGTCTCTTGTTATTATTGCCGTATCTGGTGTACTGCCTTCAAAGCGAGTGATATCTCCTGAGCCTATAACATGTAAATCTGCATTAATACTTGTTGAAGAAAAATCTCCTATACCCACAAGACCATTTTTAAAAATATTACTGTCGTTAAGATCGGCAGAAAGTAGTGTGCCTTGTTGCAACCAAGTGTCTCCTAAATGAAGTAAATTAATTTCAGTTAATGCACCTCCCTCGTTAATAGTTAGTATATCTGTAGTTTCATTGAATAAAGCATTAGTTATTGAAGCGCTTAGAGTAAATATCGAAGTAGCCCCTAGCTCATTAGTATAATTATACTCTCTTACTCCACTTGTTGAAGTTGCAGAAATACTAGGATTAGTGGCAGTTCCTGCTACTGATGCATCTGTTATTGTTGTGACAGTCTCAAGATTAGCAACAATATTAGACAGGTCAAGCTGCGTTACAGTGCCATCCTCATCGGTATAATCGATATTGGTATTGTCGGCATTAAGCGCAATGCTAGTCAGTGTTTCTAAATTAGCAATATCAATAATGGTTACCCCGCCATCCTCATCGGTATAGCTAAACGTTCCATCAGCATTAGCGACAATAGTAGTGAGGGCTTCAAGATTGGCAACAATATTAGACAGATCAAGCTGGGTCAGTACGCCATCCTCATCGGTATAATCGATATTAGTATTGTCGGCATTAAGCGCGATAGAGGTTAAGGTTTCCAAATTAGCGATATCAATAATGGTTATCCCGCCATCCTCATCGGTATAGCTAAACGTTCCATCAGCATTAGCGACAATAGAGGTAAGTGCTTCAAGATTAGCGACAATATTAGACAGGTCAAGCTGCGTTACAGTACCATCCTCATCGGTATAATCGATATTAGTATTATCAGGATTAAGCGCAATGCTAGTCAGTGTTTCTAAATTAGCAATATCAATAACAGTTACAACACCATCCTCATCGGTGTAGCTAAACGTTCCATCAGCATTAGCGACAATAGAGGTGAGATCCTCTAATGCTGAAACATCTAGAGTTATAGGTGTGCCATTTCCATTATCAAAAGTAAAAGTCCCATCGCCATTATCATTTAAAACAGATTTTAAAATAAAAGTAACCGTTCCCGATTCATTAGTATAACTTATAGAACCGTCGTTATTATCTACCAAAGTGGTTACTGTTTCACTTGACATTACATCCACACAAAGACTGTTCCAAGTATTATTATTAAATTGAAATAAACAATTTTGATCTGTATTATAAACAATAGCACCATTGAGTGGAGTTAGTCTATTCATTTCAATATCGGTAACTCTTGTAACTACAAGCACCCTATCATTACTTTCTAATTCTAATAAAGACGTTGAATCGATAGTATTTGGATTATTTCCGATTTTAACTTGAGCAGATGATATAAAATAGCTTAGGCATATAAATAGAGTGAAAAGAATTCTCATAACATCATTATTTTTTAAAAAGCTTAAAAATTTTACAATTATATTAATATAAACTATCAATAACAATTATATTCGATGAAATGTATAAATAAACTAGAAGTAGATAACTTCAATTCAAAAAACTAAAATCACTATTGTTTTCTACTTCATAAGGCGTCTTGTTGTATTCAAAAACTCTTGCTTGTAAATTGCCTTTAAGAGTTATTTTAGTACCATTAACTTTTAGGTAACTACCCTCTCGTAAACCAATAACAGGTTGGGTATTAAATTTATGAAATTCTTTAATTCTAATTTCTCTAGTTTCTCCCATATGTTTACTATGTGTATTTGGATCCAAGTAATGGGGGTTTATATTAAAAGGAACTAAGGCTAGGGTGTTAAAACTAGGGGGGTAAACAATAGGCATATCGTTAGTCGTACGCATAGTAAGACCACAAATATTACTTCCAGCGCTTGTACCTAAGTAAGGTGTTCCATTTACAACGACGTCTTTTATACTACTAATAAGATTTTCCTTGTACAATTCATTTACTAAAACAAAAGTATTTCCACCGCCAACATAAATACCTTTAGCATTTTTTATGGCATCTTTCGGAGTTTTACTCTCATGAATTCCTATAACCTGCTTATTAATCTTAGCGAAAGCTGTTGCCACTTTTTTAGTGTAAAGATCGTGAGAAATGCCACCGGGTCTAGCATAAGGGATAAATAAAATCGTGTCTGTATGCTTGAAATGAAGTTTTAAGTCGTCTAAAAGATAATCTAAAAACTCACCACCATAAAGTGTCGAAGTACTAGCTATTATCATATTTTTCATTAGCGAATAGGCTTTAATATATTTTGTGTTAATTAGACGTAAATCTATAAATAAAATAGGAATTTCTTTTAAGCTTATGATATATATATTTAACAAAAATTTAGTTTGCTTTCACATTTTATTAAGGCTGTAACTAACTTTCTTTATAAGCTGTAATATTAACCAAGTATATAGAGATTCTATTTTACTAAAGTATGCTATATCCAATTAGCCATGAACAATTACTTAAAACCATTATCATTTATTTTATTTTTTAGTTTAGGATATTCACAAAATAATGAATTAAAAGGGCTTGTTTTTGCTCAAGGAGACTTAGAGAATATTCATGTTATTAATAAAACATCAAAAAAAAACACGACAACAAATGCTTACGGAGAGTTTGTGATAGAGGCGAATCCAAACGATACCCTTCTGTTTTCTTCTATACAGTACAAGAAAAAAATAATAATAATTAGTGCGTCGGATTTTAAAAAAGAATTGTTTTTCGTATCTTTAGAAGATGAAATTAACGAACTAGACGAAGTTATTATAGGAAAAGTATTAACAGGAAATTTAAGTGCAGATATTACGAATTTAAAAATTAAGAGAAAAATAAACTTTTATGATGTGGGTATTACAGGTTACAAAGGAATTAAGGCATCTTACAGCGAACGATTGTTAAATGTAGAAAGCTCAGGAGGCGGTCCTATTATATCTCTTATTAATACAATTTCTGGCAAGAAAAAAAAGTTAAAACAATACGTTTTTAACGAAAAAAAAGATAAATTAAGAAGTCAATTAGAAGCAGAATATACAGAAGCTTTTTTTAGTACATTCAAATTAAACAAAAAATACCAAAAAGACTTTTTCTATTTTTGTGCTGAGCAAGACGATTTTTTATCACGTTGTCAACACGGTAGTAGGTGGGAAATCATAAAATATTTACAAGAAAAATTAATAATGTACAAAACAACACTCGCTTTAAAATGAAAATGAAATCCCTTGTTATACTACTAAGTTTGATAAGCTTTAATTTTGGAATTTCCCAAAGTAAAGAATTAAAAGGGATAATTATTGCTAGTGGCGATGTAGAAGGGATACACATTATTAATAAAACATCAAGAAAAAATACAACAAGTAATAACTATGGCGTGTTTGATATTGAAGTAAAACTAAATGATACACTACTATTTTCATCTGTACAATATGAAAAAAAGACAGTAATTATATCTAGCAAAGATATTCAAAATGAGTTATTTACAATAACACTTAAAGACCGTATAAATGAGCTAGACGAAGTTATCATAGGAGAAGTGTTAACCGGAAACTTAGGCTCAGATGTGGCTAACTCAAAGGCTAAACAAAGTATTAACTTTTACGACGTAGGAATACCAGGCTATAAAGGCCCTAAAAAAACCTACAGAGAACGAGACCTTTTTGATGCCGACGGCGGATCTTGGATTAATGATCTATCGTCTAATGGTCTAGGAGCAGGAGGGGGATTGAACCTAAACAAGCTATTAAATAAAATTTCTGGACGTACAAAAAAACTAAAGCGAAATCTAAATATCGAACGAAAATCTAACTTATTAAAGACCGTTAGAGAGCAGCTAACAAATACGCTTTTTGAGTTATACCCACTAGATGTCCGCCATCATGCCGAGTTCTTTTTTTTCTGTTCAGAGGACGAAGACTTTTTAACCCGATGCGCAGGTACAGAACTAGAAACCCTAAAGTTTTTAGAAGAAAAACTAAAACAATATAAAACACAAATTAATTATAAAGACTAAAATTATATGCGATTATTAATAACATTAGGGCTACTAATAACACTACCACTATTAACAGCCACTTCCTCACATAAGTTTTATGTTAGCGTTACAAAAATAGAATATAAAGAAACCCAAAATTCCTTGCAGATAATCTCTAGACTATTTATAGATGATTACGAAATGCTTTTACGAGAACGATATGACGAAAATATTGTGCTGGATGAAGCAGTATGGTCAGAACAAGTAGATGCTTACTCTAAAAAGTATTTTTCAGAAAAATTTAAAATCACAATTAACAGCAATGAAGAAGCCTACACATTTGTAGGAAAAGAATTTAAAGATGACATCATTTATATTTACTTAGAATTAGAAAATATAAGCACAATTAACGCTATAGAAATAACAAATCGACTAATGTTTGAATTGTTTGAGGAACAACAGAACATAGTTAGAACAAAAATATATTCAAAACAAAAAAGTTTTATTTTAACTCCTGCAGACGATAAAGGCGTGTTAAATTTTAATAAAACCCACTAATAGTTATTAAAATTGATTAAATTTCGTGCTTTAAATTTGCTACCTAAGTAAATATAAGCAGTTTAAGATAAAATATAATTTTTAAAATTAGTATATAAAAAATGAAAAAATTTCAGTACTTAATGCTATCCTTGGTTTTTGTATCAATAAGTTGCTTTGCACAAAACCAAAATAAACCAGAGCGAGGTCCAGGCCACAAAAACAACAATAAATTCAAGCAACTTTACGATGAGTTTTCTACCCCAAATATGTTTAGAACAGGTTCCGGGGCACCAGGACCAGCATATTACCAGCAACAAGCAGATTATAAAATGGATATTGCTATAGATGACGAAAAAGCAGTACTATCTGGTTTAGAGACCATTACCTATACTAATAATTCTCCCGACGAATTAAAATACCTTTGGGTTCAATTAGATCAAAATATGCGATCTAGAGATTCAAAAACACCATTAATTCAAAGCAGTCAAGTGAGGGAAGCTATGTCCACACAGCAATTTACCAATACCTACCTAAAAGAGAGCTTTGATGGAGGATTTAACATCCAAGAGGTAAAAAACACAAATGGTAAACCCCTGCCACATCTTATAAATGGAACAATGATGCGTGTAGAACTCCCTAAAGTTATGCAAACAGGAGATAAGTTTTCATTTTCAATTAAGTGGTGGTATAATATTAACGATCACGTAAAAGACGGAGGACGTTCAGGATATGAGTATTTTGAAGAAAATGATAACAGAAGTTACGTTATGGCACAGTTTTACCCAAGAATGGCAGTGTATAACGATGTAGAAGGTTGGCAAAATTCACAATTTTTTGGACGTGATGAATTTGCTTTGCCATTTGGTGATTTTGAAGTAAATATTACCGTGCCAGCAGATCATATTCTAGATGGTACAGGACGTCTAACTAACCGTTCAGAAGTGTTTTCTAAAGAAATGATGAAACGCTACGAAAAAGCTAAAAAGTCCTATGACACACCTGTTTTAATTGTCACACAAAAAGAAGCAGAAGCTAATGAAAAAAAGAAAAGTACTGCTAAGAAAACATGGAAATTATATGCGGAAAATGTACGTGATTTTGGATTTGCAACCTCACGAAAATACATATGGGATATGATGGCAGTAAAAATTGCCAATAAAGATGTAATGGCAGTATCATTATACTCTAAAGAAGGAAATCCATTATGGGAAGATTGGTCTACAAGAGCAGTAGCTAGTACCTTAAAATCCTACTCACGAATGACTTTTGATTACCCTTACCATAAAGCAATATCCGTACATGCACAACGCCAAGGTATGGAATACCCAATGATATGCTGGAACTATGGTCGCCCAGATAAAGAAGGTAACTACAGCGATAGAACCAAATACGGAATGATGAGTGTTATTATTCATGAAGTAGGGCATAATTTTTTCCCTATGATAGTTAATAGTGACGAACGCCAGTGGACATGGATGGATGAAGGATTAAACACATTTGTGCAATACGTAGCAGAACAAGACTTTGGAGAAGCTTATCCAGCAGCATTATCAAAAGAACACACTACCTACCCATCACGTCGCGGACCAGCAAAAAATATTACAGCATATATGGGAGGTGATCAAAATTTTATAGCACCTATAATGACTAAGGGGATAAACACCTATCAATTTGGTAACAATGCGTACGGAAAACCAGGAACAGCCCTAAACATCCTTAGAGAAACAGTTATGGGTCGAGAATTGTTTGATTATGCTTTTAGAGAATACGCTAACCGCTGGAAATTTAAGCACCCAACCCCAGAAGATTTTTTCCGTACAATGGAAGACGCCTCCGCAGTAGATTTAGATTGGTACTGGAGAGGATGGTTTTATACAACAGACTATGTAGATATCGAAATAAAAAACGTAAAAACATTTCACGTATCCACAAAGCCTAATAACTTCGCAAAATCTAATGCTAGAAAAAGTAACAAAAAACTTGAAGACTTACCACCATCAGTTTATTTAGTAGAAGAAGGAAGTGATGAGTTTGAACAAAGTATGAAAGGAGCTAAAGCCTTACAACAATCTCAACCATTAAAAGAATATATAATGGATAACTTTACAGCAGAACAACGTAAAGCAATAAAAGAACCTAAATATTTTTACAATATTACTTTTGAAAAACCAGGAGGTTTAGTAATGCCTATTATTATACAGTTTACCTATGCCGACGGAACAACTAAAACAGAAACGTATCCTGCGCAAATTTGGAGACTAAACGACAGACAAGTAAGCAAGGCAATAGCTTCAGAAAAAGAAATTGTATCCTTTAAACTAGACCCCAAGCAAGAAACCGCAGATGTAGACACTAGTAATAATTCTTGGCCAAGAGAAATTAAACAAAGTCAATTTGATAGATTTAAAAATAAAGTTAAAAACTAAATCAAATTACCATAACAAAAAAACCGACTTAATTTAAGTCGGTTTTTTTGTACCCTAACAAAACTACTTCCTATATTTGTACCCATAATGCAACAAACGACATTTTTATTTATTTCTGGTGTAGAAATTACCTTTATATTATTTATAACTGTAATGATATTTGGAGCCAATAAAATACCCGAAATAGCTCGCGGATTAGCCAAAGGAATGCGTACACTTAAAAACGCAACAAACGATATGAAACAAGAAATTACTAAAAGTGCCGAGCAACATGGTATAGACACAAACTTAACAAAAGACATTAGTAGCGAGGTTAGTAAAATAAAAGACAGTTTAGAAGATTTTACAGGAGCCATAAAGCGAAAATTATAAGTATTTGACCTCATACACTCAATTTTTGCGCTAAGCTTGAAGCGCCTCAAATACAACTTCTTCCTATAATCGATTTATCTTTTAAAGGTAACCCTCCCTAGATCAATTATCGATTTTGATTACATTAATTAGTATTATTGATTTTATTATACCAATAGTTGTTTAAAACGAGTTATAATGGATTTAGAATATATTTCAGATAGACGTAATATAGACGAATGATATAGCTTATTTTGAGTAACAGTTAGTATTCTTAAAATTAAACCTACGATCACTTAGGCTACAGTATATAATTTTAACACATACAAGGAATTAAACTGTAATTTTTTTTATGCTATAACCTACTCAATATTAGGGGATTTAAATCAGTAAAAAAAGTAGGATTAAAAAAAGATTAAAAAGCGCTTGCGAGATAAAAAAAGGGTTTTATATTTGCAGCCGCTTAAGGCACGATATGTATTACATAATAAGCATTAAGCAATGTTCATAAAAAGGCTGTAAAAATAAAATCAAAAAAAAAGTCAAATAAAGTTTGACTTATGAAAAAAAGGGTTTTATATTTGCACCCCCTTAACAAGGCGACTTGAGTAAGGGATTATAAAAAAAAGAAGTTCATTAAACATATTGATTGACAGCGTAGGTATTAATTGGAAACGATTAATACCAACAAAAGAGAATAAGCCATTTTGAGTACATTAAACTTTTGTATAGTTAAAGAACAAGTCGAAAGACTTAACAACATAACGATGAAGAGTTTGATCCTGGCTCAGGATGAACGCTAGCGGCAGGCTTAACACATGCAAGTCGAGGGGTAACAGAGTAGCTTGCTATTGCTGACGACCGGCGCACGGGTGCGTAACGCGTATACAATCTACCTTTTGCTGAGGGATAGCCCGAAGAAATTTGGATTAACACCTCATAGTATTATTTGTTGGCATCAATAAATAATTAAAGGTTACGGCAAAAGATGAGTATGCGTTCTATTAGCTAGATGGAGTGGTAACGGCACCCCATGGCAACGATAGATAGGGGCCCTGAGAGGGGGATCCCCCACACTGGTACTGAGACACGGACCAGACTCCTACGGGAGGCAGCAGTGAGGAATATTGGACAATGGAGGCAACTCTGATCCAGCCATGCCGCGTGCAGGAAGACTGCCCTATGGGTTGTAAACTGCTTTTATATAGGAAGAAACCTACTTACGAGTTAAGTAGCTGACGGTACTATACGAATAAGGATCGGCTAACTCCGTGCCAGCAGCCGCGGTAATACGGAGGATCCAAGCGTTATCCGGAATCATTGGGTTTAAAGGGTCCGTAGGTTGATAAATAAGTCAGAGGTGAAATCCTGCAGCTTAACTGTAGCATTGCCTTTGAAACTGTTTATCTTGAGTTAGTATGAAGTAGTTAGAATATGTAGTGTAGCGGTGAAATGCATAGATATTACATAGAATACCAATTGCGAAGGCAGATTACTAATACTATACTGACACTGATGGACGAAAGCGTGGGTAGCGAACAGGATTAGATACCCTGGTAGTCCACGCCGTAAACGATGGTCACTAGCTGTTTGGACTTCGGTCTGAGTGGCTAAGCGAAAGTGATAAGTGACCCACCTGGGGAGTACGTTCGCAAGAATGAAACTCAAAGGAATTGACGGGGGCCCGCACAAGCGGTGGAGCATGTGGTTTAATTCGATGATACGCGAGGAACCTTACCAGGGCTTAAATGTAGATTGACAGGACTAGAGATAGTTTTTCCTTCGGGCAATTTACAAGGTGCTGCATGGTTGTCGTCAGCTCGTGCCGTGAGGTGTCAGGTTAAGTCCTATAACGAGCGCAACCCCTGTTGTTAGTTACCAGCGAGTAAAGTCGGGAACTCTAACAAGACTGCCAGTGCAAACTGAGAGGAAGGTGGGGATGACGTCAAATCATCACGGCCCTTACGTCCTGGGCTACACACGTGCTACAATGGTAGGTACAGAGAGCAGCCACTACGCGAGTAGGCGCGAATCTATAAAACCTATCACAGTTCGGATCGGAGTCTGCAACTCGACTCCGTGAAGCTGGAATCGCTAGTAATCGGATATCAGCCATGATCCGGTGAATACGTTCCCGGGCCTTGTACACACCGCCCGTCAAGCCATGGAAGCTGGGAGTGCCTGAAGTCCGTCACCGCAAGGATCGGCCTAGGGTAAAATCGGTAACTAGGGCTAAGTCGTAACAAGGTAGCCGTACCGGAAGGTGCGGCTGGAACACCTCCTTTCTAGAGAACGACTATAAGAAGATTTAATAAAAAGGAATTGTTTATTCTCAAGCTGTTAATTAAGAAAAGAAACTAAGTAAAAAAGTAGAGTCTCATAGCTCAGCTGGTTAGAGCGCTACACTGATAATGTAGAGGTCGGCAGTTCGAGTCTGCCTGAGACTACTAATTTATATAGTTTACAAAGGAAATTCTAGAGGATAGAGTTTAAGTCACATTATTGTAATTCTAAATTCGTAAATTAAGGATTTTAATGGGGGATTAGCTCAGCTGGCTAGAGCGCCTGCCTTGCACGCAGGAGGTCATCGGTTCGACTCCGATATTCTCCACGACTATTTTGAGTAATCAAGATAAGAAAGTTCATTGACATATTGAAAAAAGATACATAAAAAGCGACATAAAGTTTAGTAGTAAACTTTATATCGAAGTAATTTTAAAGATTATATATAATAATGTTCGAGCGTTATTATAGTATAATCGATTTTAAATAAAGACATTTTTATTTAAGATAACTCATTAAAAAAGCAAAAGTACAATAAGCTAAATAAGGGCGTATGGGGAATGCCTAGGCTCTCAGAGGCGAAGAAGGACGTGATAAGCTGCGATAAGTTGCGGGGATTGGCACATACAATATGATCCGCAAATGTCCGAATGGGGCAACCCACTATATTGAAGATATAGTACGTCCGTAAGGACGAGCAAACCCGGAGAACTGAAACATCTAAGTACCCGGAGGAGAAGAAAACAAAAGTGATTCCGTTAGTAGTGGCGAGCGAACGCGGATTAGCCCAAACCAGTATTGTTACGGCAATACTGGGGTTGTAGGACCACGATATTTGTTGCGTAATGAATTAGAACACTTTGGAAATAGTGACCACAGAGGGTGATAGTCCCGTATAAGTAAAGCGCGTAAACGATAGTGGTATCCTGAGTAGTGCGGGACACGAGTAATCCTGTATGAATCAGTGGGGACCATCCCATAAGGCTAAATACTCCTGAGAGACCGATAGTGAACTAGTACCGTGAGGGAAAGGTGAAAAGAACCTTGAATAAAGGAGTGAAAAAGAACCTGAAACCATACGCTTACAAGCGGTCGGAGCACGATAAGTGTGACGGCGTGCCTTTTGCATAATGAGCCTACGAGTTACCGTTTCTAGCAAGGTTAAGCATTTTAGGTGCGGATCCGTAGCGAAAGCGAGTCTTAATAGGGCGCACTAGTTAGTGGCGGTAGACGCGAAACCGTGTGATCTACCCATGGGCAGGGTGAAGCTGTGGTAACACACAGTGGAGGCCCGAACCGTTTGACGTTGAAAAGTCTTCGGATGACCTGTGGGTAGGGGTGAAAGGCCAATCAAACTCGGAAATAGCTCGTACTCCCCGAAATGCATTTAGGTGCAGCGTATTATTAGTTTTATAGAGGTAGAGCTACTGATTGGATGCGGGGGCTTCACCGCCTACCAATTCCTGACAAACTCCGAATGCTATAAAATGATGTAATGCAGTGAGGGCATGGGTGCTAAGGTCCATGTCCGAGAGGGAAAGAACCCAGACCATCAGCTAAGGTCCCCAAATATATGCTAAGTTGAAAAAACGCGGTTGAACTGCTTAGACAGCTAGGATGTTGGCTTGGAAGCAGCCATTCATTTAAAGAGTGCGTAACAGCTCACTAGTCGAGCGGTTCGGCATGGATAATAATCGGGCATAAGCATATTACCGAAGCTATGGATTTATAGTAATATAAGTGGTAGGGGAGCATTGTAGTGTCGTCGAAGCTAAGACGTGAGTTTTGGTGGAGAAGCTACAAAAGAAAATGTAGGCATAAGTAACGATAATGCGGGCGAGAAACCCGCACTCCGAAAGACTAAGGTTTCCTCAGCTATGCTAATCAGCTGAGGGTTAGTCGGGACCTAACGCGAACCCGAAAGGGGTAGTGGATGGACAACAGGTTAATATTCCTGTACCTGCTCATATTAAACGTGACGGAGGCGAAAAGTTAGTGCGTACTGACGGAATAGTACGTTGAAGGAAGTGGTAACACTCCGATAGTACACTGCGGCTACGGCCAAGGTGACAATCTAGCAAATCGACTTCCAAGAAAAGCAAATGAAGCAGCCCGTACCCTAAACCGACACAGGTAGTTGGGATGAGAATTCTAAGGAGCTCGAGAGATTCATGGCTAAGGAACTAGGCAAAATCGACCCGTAACTTCGGGAGAAGGGTCGCCTCTCATACGAGAGGCCGCAGTGAAGAGGTCCAGGCGACTGTTTATCAAAAACACAGGGCTCTGCTAAAACGAAAGTTGACGTATAGGGCCTGACACCTGCCCGGTGCTGGAAGGTTAAGTGGAGGGTTTAGAAGCAATTCGAAGATCTAAAATGAAGCCCCAGTAAACGGCGGCCGTAACTATAACGGTCCTAAGGTAGCGAAATTCCTTGTCGGGTAAGTTCCGACCTGCACGAATGGTGCAACGATCTGGACACTGTCTCAGCCATGAGCTCGGTGAA
>CALLUG010000014.1 GCA_938011315.1 uncultured Flavobacteriaceae bacterium | reverse complement strand
CAATTACGGCGATAACCTATCTATTGTATAAGTATTACTGTCCTCTTGTAATTGATAACGAATCCTGTCGTGCAGCCTGTTGGCCCTCCCCTGCCAAAATTCTATTTCAATGGGTTTAACACAGTAACCACCCCAATTATTGGGACGCTCAATTGTTTTTGTTTTAAAAGTAGATTCTAGGGTGCTTAATTTATTTTCTATAACAGCTCTATTTTTAATAATCTGACTTTGGTTTGAGGCTAATGCCCCTAGTTGACTTCCTTTGGGGCGAGATTTAAAATAGGCATCACTTAGGCTATCGGCTATTTTTTTTGTCGTACCTTTTATAATCACTTGTTTTTCTGAGCTATGCCAAAAAAAAGACAAACATACTCTAGGGGTTTGGGCAATTGCTTTTCCTTTTTCGCTATCGTAATTGGTGTAAAACACAAAACCTTCTTCACCAAACTGTTTGAGTAATACAACTCTATTTTTGGGGTAGCCATCTACTCCTATGGTAGAAATTGTCATTGCATTGGTTTCTTCAATACTATTAGACGCATCTACTTCATGAAACCATGCCGCAAAAAGCTCTAAGGGGTTGTTTGGGATATTCTTTTCGTTTAAAATTCCTTTTTCGTAAGATTTTCGGTAGTTGCTTAAATCTTTAGTCATAAAATAGCGTGTTTAATTTTTTAAAAATAAAGCATAAAAAAATGATAAACAATATTTTATATCTCAAATGTTTTTCCTTGCTCTGCCAACCATACATTTTCAAAAACAGCTTCTGCTTCTTCTTTAAACTCGTTAATATCGTCATAACGCGACGAAAAATGCCCTAGCAATAGTTGTTTTACTTCCGCCTGTTTGGCTATAGAGGCGGCTTGCTTGGCGGTAGAGTGTTTTGTTTTTTCTGCCAAATGTGCAAGTTTATGTAAAAAAGTGGATTCGTGATATAGTAAGTTTACATTTTTAATAATTGGGATAATGGCTTCTCTATAACTCGTATCGCTACAAAAAGCATAACTTTTTGTAGCTGGAGCGTCTAGAGTTACACTGTGGTTTGTAATATGTTTGCCACTTTTATTCACAACATCGTACCCCTGTTTTAGTTTTGAATAATAGGCTTTATCAATATTAGCATTTTCTACTGCTGCAATATTTAGCTTACGCTCTCCTTTTTTTTCTTTAAACAGAAACCCATTGGTATAAACTCTATGCTCTAAGGGAATAGTGTACACTGCTACCTTATCGTCTTCAAAAATTAACTCTGATGTTTTTGAGGTTAACTCATGAAAAATAAGTTGGTAATTGGTCCAAGAATCCGATAGTTTCATTTGGAGTGTAATCACTTCTTTTAGCCCTTTAGGGGCATAAATATGCAAATCTGCTTCGCGTGTTAGTAATCTAAATGTAGATATTAGACCTACTAACCCAAAATAATGATCGCCGTGAAGATGAGAAATAAAAATATGTTTTATCCTTGCAAATTTTATTTTATTTTTTCGGAGCTGCACTTGTGTTCCTTCGCCACAATCTATAAGAAATTGATGATTACCTATTTCCAAAACTTGAGACGTGGGGTTGGCGTTAGCACGAGGTGTAGCACTATAGCAGCCTAAAATAGTAAGTTTCATTATTGTTATTTATATAAAAAACTAAAACAAATCGCGTTCTATTGCTTCCATTTCAATAATATCATGTGCTTCTTGTAATGTTGGTACAACGAGCAATGTTTCCGAAATCCCATCATCTATAGTTATTTTGTTGGTTACAATTACAAACGACTTGTTTGCTTTGCGATGTAGGTTGGACAGGTTTGAAAATTGCATTACATCTTCTAATAGGAGTTGGTTTGATACTAATAAGTTAATAATAATATTAGTGTCTTTAAAACGTGAATATATTACTTCTATTTTTTTTACCAACTCCGTTATTACTGTCTTTTCTTGAGTAATAACGGTGGTATTTCCTTGAGTACTATACGTCATAATATCTTATTTTATTTTGGAAGCGAGTAAATAAATTACAGCCATACGAATAGCAACTCCGTTTTCTACTTGGTTTAAAATAATAGCTTGTTTGGAGTCTGCAACATCACTTGTAATTTCTACACCTCTATTAATTGGGCCGGGGTGCATAATTGTAATTTCTTTATCTAAGGAGTCTAACAAAGTTTTAGTTACTCCAAATTGCTGTGTGTACTCTCTTGTAGATGGAAAATAACTCATATCCATACGTTCGTTTTGTACCCTTAGCATATTAGCAACATCACACCATTGCAATGCTTTTCGCAAATCTGTTTCTACTGCAACTCCTAGGCTAGTAATGTATTTTGGTATTAAAGACTTAGGCCCACAAACCATAAGATTTGCACCTTGTAGCTGTAAGGCAAAGATGTTAGATAAGGCAACACGGCTGTGCATTATATCGCCAACAATAAGGATATTTCTTCCTTTTATTTCGCCAAGGTGTTCTTTTATAGAGTAGGAATCTAGTAGGGCTTGTGTAGGGTGTTCATGGGCACCATCTCCGGCATTAATAATACTTGCGTTAATATGTTTTGACAAAAACACACCTGCTCCTGGGTTGGGATGTCGCATAACCAACATATCAACTTTCATAGATAAAATATTATTTACGGTATCTACAAGTGTTTCGCCTTTTGCTACAGATGATTGTGAGCTAGAAAAATTAATAACATCTGCAGACAAACGCTTTTCTGCAAGCTCAAAAGATAGTTTTGTTCTGGTTGAATTTTCAAAAAATAAATTAGCAATCGTTATATCTCTAAGCGAAGGCACTTTTTTTATCGGTCTATTAATAACTTCTTTAAAATGATCTGCTGTTTTAAAGATAAGTTTAAGATCGTCTTTATTAAGGTATTTTATTCCTAGTAAGTGCTTTACACTTAATTCGCTCATTAGTTTTGTTTTATTCATTAATTAGGTAAACTGAGTCTTCGCCACTATTTTCTTCCCAATTTACTTTTACTTTTTCTTTATTTATAGCATCAACTTGCCGTCCTCTATAATTAGGTTGTATAGGGAGATGCCTACTAAAACGTCTATCTATAAGTATTAGTAACTCTATATCTTTTGGTCTTCCAAAAGACTGCATTGCGGTGAGTGCGGCTCTTATGCTTCTTCCTGTGTACAAAACATCATCTATAAAAACCACTTTTTTGTCTTCTACAATAAAGTCTATTTTAGTTTTACTTGCTGCGAGCGGTTTGTCTCCTCTTCGGAAATCATCTCTATAAAACGTAATGTCTAAGCAGCCCAACAACAGGTTTTTGATATGATATTCGTTTTTTAATAGTGCTGCCAAGCGATTTGCCAAAAAAACCCCTCTTGGTTGTAATCCTATTAGAACTATATTTGCAAAGTCGTTATGGTTTTCTATAAGTTGGCAAGCCAATCGATGAAGAATGATGTTTATGGCTTTAGCATTAAGTAATACTTTTTGACTCATGAGTATCCAAAACTTAATTGGTACACAAAGGTAATGGAAAATATTAGAACTTGAAAAAACACAAATCGCTAATATAAAATTAAACCGTTTTATGCTAATTTAGAATACGACTGCTTAACATTGATTTTTAGCAGGTATTCCTTAGCAAATTAGCGTTTTGCCTTACGCTCAGCGATAAGTTCTTTAATACGCTCTATAGCAGAACCAAATACCCAGTAAGGAATTACAAATGCAGTTAGAAAAATCATTAACCAAAACCCAATGGTTAATATCCCTAAAAAGGCTAGAAATCCTAAATACTGATCAAAATCAAACATAAAATTAAGTATTTTAAGTAAACTGCGGCAAATATACCATAAACCTAATGATTATACAATACTAAATTTAGGAGTTTTATTAAGCAACTAAATTTAGGTATTTACAAGCTATGTTTCTTAATTTTGCTAACAGTTTCGTTTTAATGAAGTATTTTTTTTTACATATTATAACCTTGTGTTCTGTTTTGGCTAACGCTCAAGCTACAACACACCTATACGGTACGGTTAAGGACGAAAAAAGCAATGCCATTATAGGAGCATCGGTGTTTTTTGAAAACACAAACATAGGAACACAAACAGATGCTAACGGAAACTACCACATCGCAAATATAGCACCAGGGTCTTATAATTTGGTGGTAAGTTATATTGGATACAAATCGCAAACACGATATAATATTATAGTCAAATCCAGAGGAAACCCTACTTATAACTTTATTTTAAAAAAGCGTACAGAGGTTTTAAACGAAGTTGTATTATCTAATAGCAATCGTATTAGTCGTCCAAAAGAAACCCCACTTTCCACACAAAGCTTATCTGCCACAGAAATCGCAACTTATCCTGGAGCTAACAACGATGTTGTTAAGGCTGCTCAAACCTTTGCAGGAGTATCGCCCTCCGTAGGCGGATTTAGAAACGACCTAATTATAAGAGGAGGCGCACCCAACGAAACAGTATATTATCTTGATGGTGTAGAGGTACCAAACATTAATCATTTTAGTACACAAGGAAGTTCTGGAGGCCCTGTAGGGTTGGTTAATGTGTCATTTATTAATGATGTTACACTTTCTACCTCAGCCTTTGCTGCACAATACGACAATCCACTCTCTGGAGTATTACAATTTACTCAACGTAATGGTAACAATAGAAATTTTAATAGCAATTTTAGACTAAGTGCAAGTGAAGCCGCACTAACTTTTGAAGGACCTTTATTTAAAAAGAAAAAACAAGACTCTAAAACTACATTTTTGGTTTCTGTGCGGCGTAGTTATTTAGAATTTTTATTTGAAATTATAGGACTTCCTATAAGACCTAATTATTGGGATTATCAATTCAAATTAAATCACCACATCGACAATTATAATACTTTGAGCTTAACAGGTATAGGGGCTATTGATGATTTTTCGGTAGAAGCTCCAGATACTTTTGATGTAGAACAACAAGCTAATTTAGATCAAACCCCTTTTATTGATCAGCGTACTAATGCTATAGGGATAACGTGGAAAAATCGTTTTAAAAACAATTCTGGCTTTATGCAAACCACACTGAGTAATAACTTTCTTAGAAACGAATTTACACGATTTAATGATCCAGAAAACGAGGTTGGGGTTATTTTTAGTAACGATGCTCTAGAGAGTGAAACCAAATTACGCTACGCAATAACCAAATTTTATGGCGATTGGAACATTAAAGGTGGCTTTAATACACAATATTCTGTTTACGAAAATACTACGGAAGATTTACTGAATAATAGAAGATTTAGCAGTGATATAGACTTCATAAAGTACGGCGTTTTTATTAATGCCACACGATCTTTTTTTAACGATAAGCTAGACGTTTCTTTAGGATTTAGACTAGATGACGACAGTTTTACGGATAGCGATAATTTAGGCTCTACCTTTTCGCCAAGAGCCTCTTTGTCTTACGAGTTTGTAAACAATTGGAAACTTAACGGTACCCTAGGGCGGTATTACAGGCTTCCGCAATACACAACTTTAGGGTTTAGGAATAATCAAGGAGAACTTGTTAATAAGGATATAGACTATACGGTAAGTAATCATTTTGTGCTAGGGCTAGAGCACTACTTTAGCCCATCGGCAAACATTAGCCTTGAAGGATTTTTAAAGCAATATCGTAATTTTCCTGTATCTATAGCAGACCAAGTTTCTTTAGCCAACCAAGGTGCTGATTTTGATATTTTGGGCAACGAAAACGTCGCATCCGTTGGTCGAGGTAGGAGTTATGGTATTGAGCTTCAATTTCAGCAAAAACTAACACACAATTTTTATGGCATCTTTGCTTACACATGGTTTTTTAGTGAGTTTACAGGTTTTGATAGGGATAATTTTATGCCTTCCGTTTGGGATAGTCGCCACCTCATTTCCTTTACAGGGGGCTATAAACTTAAAAAGAACTGGGCAGTTAGCGCACGGTATCGTTTTGCTGGCGAAACGCCTTTTGTTCCTACCAACGAGGCAGCAACCTTAATGAATTTTCCAGAAATAGTACTAGACTTTAGTAGACTTGGCGATGAAAACTTAGATGTATTTAGCCAATTGGATTTAAGAATTGACAAAACATGGAATTTTAAAAAAATTGCTTTAAATGTGTTTTTTGAAGCACAAAATATCTTAGCACAAAATAGACCTCAACCCACACAGTTTGGATTAGCTAGAAGCACAAACGGAACAATACAAGAACCAAGAGAACTTATTGCTATAGACAGCGATAATAGTCAAGTTATACCAAGCCTAGGTGTAGTTGTAGATTTTTAGTCTACAAGAGTGTAAAATGCTTTTAGGAAATAAAAAAAGGATACAAAAAGAATTAGCGTCTTATATATCTTCAAATTTCACATCTGTAAAGTTATCTATAGGCGCATCTGTACTATTTGTATCGGTGTTTAAGGGAGAGTTACTGGTCTGCTTATAATCCTCTTTTTTATAATCTTTTTGGTGACGCTCACTTATAACCTCCTCGCCTTTTTCGCTAATAACGTGATCTATCATTTCGCCAAGGATACTTTTAAATTCAGAAAAGTCTTCTTTATATAAATATATCTTATGCTTTTTGTAATAAAAAGAACCATCATCGTTAGTAAATTTTTTACTCTCAGTTATGGTAAGATAGTAATCTCCAGCTTTTGTTGATCTTACATCAAAAAAATAGGTTCGTCTTCCAGCTCGCAATACTTTTGAATAAATCTCTTCTTTCTCCATCATATCATGATTACTCATAGGGTGTGTATTTTATATATTTAAAATTCAAAATTGTAAAAAAAATACTTAGCAACCAAAAAAATATTAAATTTCTTTTTCTTCAAGTTGTTTTAAGTATAATGTTTTGTAGTAACCATTTTCCTTAATAAGCTCTTGGTGTGTTCCGCTTTGTATTATTTTACCTTGGTCTAGCACAATGATTTTGTCTACATTTTTAGCCAAGGCAATACGGTGGCTAACGATAATTGTTGTTTTGTTTTGAGATACTTTATTCAGGTTTTTAAGGATTTTTTCTTCTGTTTCGGTATCCACCGCAGAGAGGCAATCGTCAAGCAATAAAATTTCAGGGTCTTTAATTATAGCTCTCGCTATAGAGATGCGTTGTTTTTGTCCACCAGAGAGTGTAATACCACGCTCGCCCAAAATGGTGTCGTATCCATTAGTGAATTTTTTTATGTTTTTGTGCACAACGGCCTGTTTTGCAACCTCAATAATTTTATCGTCACTAGCACTAATATTTCCAAATTTAATATTGTTTTTTATTGAGTCTGAAAACAAAAAAGCATCTTGCGGAACGTAACCTATATGGTTTCTTAAGCTCTTTAAGTGTATTTGCTCAATAGGTGTAGTATCAATAGTTAGTTTTCCTTTATTAACATTATACAATCGCCCTATGAGATCTAAAATAGTAGATTTTCCGGAGCCTGTTTTACCTATAATAGCTAGGCTCTCGCCGCTTTTAAGTGTAAAGCTCACGCCTTTTAGGGCTTCAATATTTGTGTCTTCGTAAGTAAAATGTACATCTTCAAAAACAATATCGCCTTTTAATTTTAAAGGTTTATTAGATAAGTTCTTAATTTGAGGTTCTTCTTTCAAAAACTCATTAATACGTTTTTGCGAAGCTTCTGCTTGCTGCACCATAGAGGTTACCCACCCTAGTATTGCAACTGGCCAAGTAAGCATGTTTACATAAATAATAAATTCTGCAATAGTGCCAAACTCTGTAATAATGCCATTAATGTATTGTTTACCTCCAATATAGATAACCATTAAATTACTCAATCCAATTAGTAATATCATCATCGGAAAAAATAAAGCTTGTACCTTGGTAAGGTCTATTTGTTTTTGCCTGCTACCTGTAGATAAAACTTCAAAAGCCAACGTTGTTTGTGGCTCAATACCATAAGCTTTTATTACAGAAATACCACTAAAGGCTTCTTGGGTATATGCCGATAACTTTGATAAATATTCTTGCACAACAGTGCTGCGCTTATGAATTAGTTTGCTCAATATATAGATTGAAACAGATAGTATAGGCAAAGGCAGTAGGGTATAAAAAGCTAATGAAGGTGCTTTACTAAACATATATACCAGCACGACAACAAACAAAGTAATCATGTTTAGCGTATACATTATTGCTGGACCAGTGTACATACGCACACGTCCCACATCTTCACTAATGCGGTTCATTAAATCTCCCGTCCTGTTTTTTTTATAAAAATTTAGCGACAGGTTTTGGTATTGCTCATAAATTTCGTTCTTTAAATTAAATTCTATAAACCTAGACACAGCAATAATAGTATGGCGCATTAAAAACGTAAAAATAGCCGCCACTAATGCCACAACAATAAGGTACAACATGTTTTTTGTTAATTCGGCAACATACAACTCTTCTGTAATTTTACCTGTAAGTCTGTTTTTAATAACGTTAATCGAGTTTCCTATGAGTTGAGGCGTAAACACCATAAACACTTTTGAAACAATAGTGATAACTATGCCTAAAAGGAGACGGTACCTGTACTTATAAAAATATTTGTTTATATATTTTAATTCTTTCATTTACAATCAATAAACATTATGCCTTATTTTTTTACTGTGGTAATTTAACATCATTTGTTTTGTAGATACCTTAATAATAAGCTACTTTTGAATCCGTTATTATTTTAATAACTGAAAATATAAAACAAATTATTTAAAATGACAACTGACGTAATAAACTCTAGCGAAATTAAAAATTTAGCCCCTATTTTTGGGCATACTTCTTTTGATAATCACGAACAAATTGTTTTTTGCAACGACAAAGATACAGGATTAAAAGCAATAATAGGAATACACAATACGGTTTTAGGTCCAGCTCTAGGAGGTACCAGAATGTGGAATTATAACACAGAAGCAGAAGCCCTAAAAGATGTTTTACGCCTATCGCGTGGCATGAGTTTTAAATCTGCAATTACAGATTTAAACTTAGGCGGTGGTAAGGCCGTAATAATAGGTGATGCCAAAACTCAAAAAACACCAGCGCTTATGAAGCGTTTTGGCGAATTTGTACACTCACTAAGTGGTAAATATATTACTGCCGAAGATATAGGGATGGAAACATCAGATATGGACTTGGTGAGAGAAGTCACTCCCTATGTTACTGGAATTTCTGAAGACAAAGGTGGTGCGGGTAATCCTTCTCCAATTACAGCTTATGGCGTCTTTATGGGAATGAAAGCAGCCGCAAAATATAAATTTGGAAACGATAAACTTGAGAACAAAAAAATATACGTGCAAGGTATTGGCCACGTTGGCGAGTCCTTAGTAGAACACTTAACCAATGAAGGTGCAAAAGTAATCATTGCAGATATCAATGAAGAGCGCTTACAAGCAGTAAGCAAAAAATACAATGCCGAAATCTATAGAGGAAGTAACCTCTATGCCGAAGAAATGGATATTTACGCTCCTTGTGCTCTAGGCGCAACAGTTAATAATGAAACAGTAGGCATGTTAAAAGCAAAAATTATTGCTGGTGCGGCTAATAATCAATTAGAAAAAGAACACATACAAGGGCCTTTACTACAACAACGAGGAATTGTTTATGCGCCAGATTTTTTGATTAACGCAGGTGGGATTATTAATGTTTATGCAGAATTAGAAGGCTATGGCAAACCAGAAATTATTCGTAAAACAGAAAACATTTATAACACTACCCTAGAAATTTTAACAAACGCAGAAGCCAATGGAGTAACCACCAATGAAGCTGCTTTAAACATTGCTAAAAATAAAATTGAAACTAGAAAAAAAGAACATTCTAAATAAATTCAATTAAAAATAACAGTATTTTTGCAGGCGAAAGACGACTAACTTCTTTCGCCTTTTTAATTTAAAAAAAGTTCTTTTTCACAATGTTAAACAGAAGACATATTCGTATTAAGGTTATGCAGCTAATTTATGCGCTACATGGAGATGAAAGTATTGATTTAAAAAAACAAGAACGCATACTCTCAAAACATATGGAGGGTATGTACCATTTATATCTTACTATGATGTCTTTGTTTATTGAAGTGCATAAAAAAGCCGAAGACTACCTTTTAAAATCTCAAAAAAAACATTTGGCAACTGCCGAAGAAAAAAGCCCTAACACAAAATTTATAACCAACCAAATACTGTGTAACCTAAAGGATAATACTTTATTGACCCAAAAATTTGAAGACTATAACATTGATTATTGGCAGATAGATAATGAATATATTGATATTATCTTTAAAGACATTATATCTAGTGAGTTATACAAAGATTATATGAGTACAAAAACATCAACATTTCAAGACGATAAACGTTTTGTAATTGCTGTTTTCAAAACCATTATAGCTCCCAACCAAAAACTTTACGATTATTTAGAAGATAAAAATATTACTTGGATTGATGATATTCCTGTAGTAAATACAGCTATTGTAAAACTATTAAATAAAACAACGACAAGCCCTAGTGTTTTTGTAAGCAAATTATTTAAAAACGAAGACGACAAAATTTTTGCATCACAATTACTAAGTAAAACTGTTTTAAACTTAGGTACTTTTGCCAGTACTATTTCAGAAAAAACCAAAAATTGGGACAAAGATCGTATTGCAAATATTGATTTTGTCCTGTTACAAATGGCAATTTGCGAGTTTCAAAAATTCCCTTCCATACCTGTAAAAGTTAGTATTAATGAATATTTAGAAATTGCTAAAGAATACTCTACGCCAAAAAGTAGTGTTTTTATTAACGGAATTCTAGATCGATTAGTTAAAGAATATAATGACAAAGGATTGCTAAATAAAATAGGTCGCGGATTGATGTAACAATTTTTTTTGTTATTTTTACATTTCAAAATATATTCATAATAAAAAAAATAAAAATGAAAAAATTAGTTTTAGGACTAGCAGCGCTAACAGTGATATTCACGTTTTCGTCTTGCAAAGAAGATGCGTCTAACAAAGTAAAAACAGAAAATGTAACAAAAGCTGCCGCTAGAGACGCCGTTAATATTGATTACGCAGAAATAACGTTTGATAAAAAAGAACACGATTTTGGAACAATCTCAGAAGGAACTCCAGTATCGACCACATTTTCCTACACTAATACAGGGAAGTCGCCTTTAGTTATTTCTAATATCAAAGCAAGTTGTGGTTGCACGGTTCCTAGTAACTGGAGTAAAGAACCACTATCACCAGGAGAATCATCACAGTTTACGGTAGACTTTAATGGCAAAGGCGCCAACAAAGTATCTAAATCGGTAACCGTAACAGCAAACACAAAAAGAGGTACGGAGATTGTTAAAATCTCTGCTTTTATCGCTCCTAAACCAACTCCGGCTGGCTAAATCACAATTACTTAATTAAGTATATAAAACAACTAAATGGGAGAGTTAAGTAATTTTGCGCCGTTTGTATTAATGGCTGTTGTCGTGTATTTTTTTATGATTGCACCACAAATGAAGCGCGCTAAAAAAGAAAAAACATTTGCAGCAGAGCTAAAAAAAGGAGACCGAATAATTACTAAAAGTGGGATGCATGGTAAAGTCGTAGACTTAAATGATAAAGACCACTCATGTGTTATTGAAACCTTGGCTGGGAAAATTAAATTTGAGCGTTCTGCTATTTCTATGGAAATGAGTATGAAACTAAATAAAGTACCTGTAGCTAAAAAATAAATAACCATAGTCATTGGCAAACTATAACATAATTAACTAAAAAAAAGGTTTGAGAATTAACTCAAACCTTTTTTTAATTTAAATATGTAGCAATTATTTATGTTGTTGCCACTTCGGGTTTGTGTAAGCTAACTACAGAAATTACTGCAGCGCCATTAATCCAATAGTAGTACGCATCTATGCCCTCAAAAGAAAAAACAAATGGAGCAATAAGAAAAACTACTGCTACGGCAAAGTCAACAATTAGGTGCATTTTGTACGATACAACTTTAACTACCCCCAAGTGGTGGTCTGTAAGTAATGTTAGTACAAACGCTGCAACTCCTACGGTAACCGAAAGTTGTAAAGCTAATGAGCTAGAACTACCTAAGCCAAGGACAAAAGGAAGTACCATTAATGCTATAGCAACAGGATAATCTAAAAACGCATGTATTCTTTTAGTGACAAATTTCATAATATCGCTTTTTTAGTTATACGTTTTGCTAAGTTTAGCCCAGTTCTTGTCTGCAACACCCTCTAACTTACTGTGGTTGTTTTCTGCTAACCAAAGTTGCTTTGCATCAAGTTCTACATTATTTAGGTATAAATAGTATTTACCATCTTTCACTAAAAATTTGTTTGGATCCACTCTAAACTTTGCACCTGCGTATACACCAAAAGCACAGTAACCACCGTATTGTGGCAAGTATCGCTCTGGATTTTTATCGAAGGTTGCTTTTTGATCGGCAGATGTAAAGTAGTAAGCCACTTTTTTGTACTCCGACTTGTAGGCTTTATTACCTACTTGCGCTAAACCTAAATCTAAGTACGATACAGGACTATAACCTGCTAGAGCAATATTACTATTATCTATATTATTTGCTGTTTTATCTTGAGCAAATCCTACAGAGCTTACAATTAGTGCTAATACTAAAATTGATGATTTAATTACATTTTTCATTTTACTTATTATTTATATAGTTATTATTAAATTTATTTAATCCTAATCAATAGTTTGTTTGTTACTCAGCGTTGAAGTATTCTTCTTGAACTACTTTTCCGTCGCTGTTCCAAACTCTTCTTATAATTTCGTGCCAGTAAATTTTACTACCATCTTGCATGTCAAAATCGAAAGTAAATTCTGATGCTGATACATTTTCATCTACAATAGAGTGATGATGGGTAATGCCGTTTACTTTGGCAATAGCTCCTGCAAAGCCTTCCATTTTAGCAATCATTTCTGCTTTGCCTGTAGTGCCTCCACCGCCATAATCGGAAGTGTTTGCATTGTCTGCAAAAAATTGTTGTACTGCGTCTACGATAGCACCTTGCGAAACTATAGCATCCATTTTTTGAACTTGGTCTTTAATATTCATATTTACATTTTTGTGATTATTACGCCACAAAGATGCG
>CALLUG010000013.1 GCA_938011315.1 uncultured Flavobacteriaceae bacterium | reverse complement strand
ATGATTCAATACTTAAATTTCTTTGTTTTTAAAAAACCTTTAAATAAAATTAAAGTTAATTTAGCCTAAATGCACAACGAGTGTTCAAAGTATTTTATTACATTTAAATTTTATAATTATGTTACAAAACATTTTAAATTTGGAAGGAGTTACTATTCTTGACAAAAAACAGAAAGAGGCAGTGAGTGGCGGATTCTCTTGTGTATTCACTTACATATCTAATAATGGACATAGAGAAAGAGAGAGAGTTGGCGTCCCCATTATTGCATCGGGAGATCAGCAAGAATCATTTGCTCAATCTAGATGTTCTAATGCTATAGGTAAAGGGTGGTCTAGATGTTTTTATGATTGCAGCCACGATGGTATTGCAGATCACTTATCTAATGTTTAAAATAATATTTTATGATTTCGATTTTAAAAAATTATTTTTCGAGTAGTAGGCTAGTTAGCCTACTACTTTTAATTTTTTTTACATCATGTAATAAGAAATTAGAAACAGAAAAAAAATCTAATAAGGATGTAAATTATAAAAAACCGATAACTGAAATTAGTCACAAAGATTCTGTAAAAATAAGTATATCTCTAGAGTTTGATAAACTAGTTACGAATAATTCGACAGGCTTTAACTTACATGATAAATATGGAGATAACTTTTATTTTCATTTTGATAACGAAAACCAAAAAGACACTATAGTCATTAAATATTTATCAAATGAATATCAAACTTTAAAATATCTTGAAGGTTGGGGCTTTGTAGATAATCGAGGAGAAGTAAATGTTAAACATTTTAGACACAATTATTTAGTAACAAACAATACAAAATCTATAGATTTTACGCATAGTAAAGGAGATATTAAACTTAATAGTTATGAAGGAGAGCTTTATATATTAGATAGTTTATATGCTAGTTATAGAAATTTTAATCTTTACGACTTAAAAAATAAAAAATCCACACAAAATAATTTACTACAAAAAGCAGATAACATTTATAACTACTATAATAATAAATATAGTAAAAGCAGTCAGACGATTCCATCTAATATAAATAAACTACTCTTCATAGAAAAATTATCTAATATATACCCTTCAGATAAACGCATAGAAGAATATCTTAATAAAACTAAGCTAAGTGAGATTCCTAGAGGAGGAGAAATAAGCACTATACAATATATCAATGCTAAAAAACATATAAATTCTAATAGTTTTAAAGATGAAAACTTTACTCCTGAGTATTCAGAGCATTTAGCTATTGGTTTATTTAGGTTTTTAAAATTCGAAGACAATAAAGGTGACCCAAAATATGAAGATGCAGTAGCATGGTTAAAAACCACAGAGTTATACAAAAATGACTCTTTATATATCAAAAAAGAGATTACCCCTTTAAGTAATGCCACATTTAAAAATAAGTTATCTAAACTGGATGTATCAAACATATCTAATAAAACCACCAGTTTCTCGCAACTCATTAAGCAACATCCATCCCCCTATTATTTAATTGATTTTTGGGCAACTTGGTGTGCACCTTGCATACAAGGTGTAAAAACAATGGATAAAATGGATATGCCAAAAAATGTAAAAGTGATTAGTTTAAGCTTAGATAAAGTTAAGGATAAAGACAAATGGAAAGCCAAAACTAAGGAACTGAAGCAATCCATTACCTATTGGCTAGATGAAGAGCGAGAAGAAAGCAAAGCCTTTTTAAAGTTTATTGAGGTGCAATCTATACCTCGCTATATATTAATTGATAAAAACATGAGTCTTATAGATCAAGCATTTTATCATCCTCAAGAACCACAATTTTTACCAAAGCTACAAGACGTTAAAAATCATAAATTCTGGTAAATAAATTATAGCTCATTGAAGATTCATAAATTTCCTTTTTATAAACAAGTCGACGCCAAAGACTGTGGTCCAACCTGTTTAAAAATAATTGCCAAGTATTATAAAAAAGCAATTTCTATTCAGGAGTTACGGCATTTAAGTGAGACCACACGTGCAGGCAGCAACCTCTTAAACTTAAGCGAAGCTGCAGAAAAAATAAAAACTAGAATAAGAACCATTTTTAACAGAAGTAAATAGGTTACGGTAGCCATCGTATTCAAAAAGCATTAGAGCGAGAAGGTCTTTTTTACAGCCGATTCTACATTGCCTTGTTAATGAAACAACTTAATCTTAAAAGCATTATTAACAAGCAATTTAAAGTTTGTACAACAAATTCCAAACACCATTTACCAGTAGCACAGAACGTCTTAAATAGAGATTTACAGCCGAGCAATTAGGTGAGAAATGGGTTCCTGATATTAGTTACATAAGCATTAACAACCAATGGCACTACATAACAACCATACTAGATTTAGCTGACCGTAAAACAGTAACTTGGACGCTTAGTGAGGATATGACCACCGAAAATACCATTTACAAAACTTGGCTTAAAGCACTTAAATTCATAGAAATTAACACATAACCATATCTTTCATTCTGATAGAGGAGTGCAATATGCCTCAAACAAAATGACAACTATTTTTAAAAGCAGTCTTAAAATAAAACAGTCTATGAGCAGAAAAGGAAACTGCTAGGATAATGCTGTGGCTGAATCCTTTTTTAAAACACTAAAATATGAATGTACCAACAGACATAAATCCAACTCCTTTTTAAAGGCTTATAACATTATTAAAGACTATATTAATTGGTACAATTATGAAAGATTACATTCTTATTTGGACTTTAAAACGCCTGCTGAAAAGAACTCGAAATTAAGATGTTAAACATAAATAAATCTGCCTAAAAATTGTACCAAATTTATTAGGTAGTCCATACCTACAGTTATACCTAAATGAATTTGTTTACAAATTGTAGATACTTCGTTGAGCAGCTATTTGACAGAGTGGTAGTTATGGCGATAACTGAATATTAAGTGCTGAAGGCATAATCAAAAGAGTAACTACCACTCATTAACCCTGTTAGAGTCTAACTTTACAAAAATAAATAAAAGCAAAGTAAAACTCCAAAGCCCTGAACCTCCGTAGCTAAAAAAAGGAAGCGGGATTCCTACAGTTGGAATTAAGCCCATAACCATACCAATATTAATGACAAAATGAAAAAAGAGTATGGCACCCAAACCATAACCATAAATACGGCTAAACTGGGATTTTTGTAGCTCTGCCAAATACAATATGCGTATTATAAGTAAGACAAAAGCAACAACAACAAAGACACTCCCTAAAAACCCCCATTCTTCGCCTACGGTACTAAAAATATAATCGGTGTGTTGTTGCGGTACAAACTTGCCTGTAGTTCTGGTACCCTTTAAAAACCCTTTTCCTAAAAAGCCTCCAGAACTAATTGCTTTTTCTGATTCTCTCAGGTTATAGGCAAATGTTTTTTTCATTTGCTCGAGTTTCTTAGGGTCTTTTTCTAAACGCATCCATAAGTTGATACGATCTTTTTGATGTGGTTTTAAAACCGACCCATAAAAAAATTGAACACTAAAGGCAAAAACAAGACAACTAGCAATTATAGCTATAGGGTACAATATGCTTTTTTTCTTCTTTTTTGATAAAAAATGATACAACACTAAAGGGATGCTTATTCCAATAAGGGTTGGTAGTACACCAAGTTTTAAGGTGCCGATGGCTACTACTATTGCTCCTAAAATGAGATACAAATAACGGTATGAAATACCTTCTCTAAAAAGAACAAAGAAGAATGCTGCATAGACTAAAGTACTCCCAGCATCGTTTTGTAAAATAATGAGTAGTGCTGGGATTGCTATTATTGTAATGGCTTTTAGCTGATCCTTAAAACTACTGATATTAGTTTGTATATCGCTAATATATTTTGCTATGGCTAAAGCTGTAGCAAATTTTGCAAACTCACTAGGTTGAATAGTTAGCCCACCAATAGCATACCAAGATGTTGCGCCGTTTACATTTTTGCCAAAAACAAATAATCCTAAAAGAGAGACCAATGAGAGCAAGTAAATAATACTAGCAAAGCGTTCATAAAATTTAACTTCTAAGGATAATACTATGAGGATTAATACCAATGAAAATAGAATAAACACAAGTTGTTTCCCATAGGGCGTGTTCATATCAAAATAATTAATAAGTTCTCCAGAAAGAGATGCCGACAGGATATTTAGCCATCCAAAGCCAACGATTACTAAAAATAAAAGTATAATAACCCAATCAAACTTTAGGCTCGCATAGCTTTGTCTTTCCATTTTACATTTTAAGGGTGTTTTGATCCAGTTCTATAACCTGTAACTCTGTTTCACTATTAATTTTAAAAGGCTTTCCAGAATAAGGTTTCGCGTATTCGTTTTCTAAGCTATGCGTTAAAATCCAATGTTCCATTCGTTTTAATGAAACATTCCCTTTGAGGTACTTTTCAATCATTAAACTTACCATTTTTCCTGCAAACCTGCTTCCCCAATATCCATTTTCTACAAAAACAGCAATAGCAATTTTTGGTTCATCTTTAGGTGCAAAAGCGACAAAAATAGAATGATCGGTTAGTTGCTGCGTTTTTCCATTAATTTTGGTAAAGTTTTCTACCGTTCCTGTTTTTCCACAGATATCAATTCCAGGAACTTTCAAGTATTTTGCGGTACCTTTATTATAAACATCAAACATACCTTGAATTATAGGCTCAAAATGAGCTTTATTTATAGTAGTTTGCTTTGGTGTTGTAAATTTGGAATCTATACTATTGGCTTCAATATTTTTTATAATATGCGGTGTATAGTAATATCCTCTATTAGCTATAGCGGCGGTCATATTGGCAAGCTGTATTGGTGTGGTTAAAATTTCACCTTGCCCAATTGCATTAGATATTGAGAATGTAGTGTACCATTTATTTACCCCATATCTTCTGTCATAGGTTGAAGATGACGGAACCTTGCCGGGTTCGCCTACAGAAAGGTCGTTATTCAAATAATTTCCTAAGCCAAAACTTTTTACATGATTACTCCACACATCCATTCCTTGTGCAGGGGTATCTGCTTTATCAATAATACGTCTATAAACATTGGCAAAATAAGCATTGCAAGATTCATAAATTCCTAAATTCATATTTACAGAATTTTTATGAATATGACATCCTAAAGGTTTTTTCCCACCATAATTATAGCCTCTTCTACAAATAAATTTTTCGTCCGTGGTTACCACACCTTCTTGTAAGCCTATTAATGCGTTTAAGATTTTAAAAGGAGATCCTGGAGCATACTGTGCCTTTAAGCCTCTATCAAACAATGGTCTAACAATAGTGTCGTTATATAATTTTGAAAAGTTTTTTGAGCGTTGCCTACCCACCAAATCGTTTGGGTTATAACTAGGCCCAGAAATCATAGCTAAGATATCGCCATTAGTTGGGTCAATAGCCACAATACCACCGCGCTTATTTTTCATTAGCAACTCTCCATATGCCTGGAGTTCAGAGTCGATGGTAATTGTAATATCTTTACCAGGTTGTGCTACCGTATCAAACTGACCATCTCTATAAGGCCCTATGTCTCTATTAAAACGGTCTTTTTGTATAAACTTTACCCCTTTTACGCCTCTTAATATCTTTTCGTATTTCTTTTCAACACCTTGTTTCCCTATTAAATCGCCTTGCTTGTAATACGAATCTTTATTAATATCAAACTGGCTAACCTCTCCAATATCTCCTAAAACATTAGCACCTATAGTGGTTTGGTAATCACGCAAAGATCTTTTTTGAATATAAAATCCTTTATATTTTCGCATTTTTTCTGAAAGTACAGCGTAGTCCTCTTTGGACACTTGTGGCAAAAATACTTGTGGCAGTCTAGGGGAGTAACGGTACTTTTTTTTGTAAATCGCTTTAAAATCATTTTTTGTAATTTTAAGGAAGTTACAAAACTCCAGTGTATCCATAGGTTCTACTTCTCTAGGAATAATCATAATATCGTACGAGGGTTGGTTGGCAACCAGTAGTTTGCCATTTCTATCGTAAACATAACCTCGTTTGGGGTAGTTAAATTCTTTTCTTATTGCATTATCTTTGTTAATGCTATACGATTGCGATGTATATATTTGAAGATAAAATAGTCTAACTAAAAAAATAATCCCTACCACAATAACACTTAATACAAGTAAAAATTTTCTCATCAGCGTTTTCTAGAAAATAATATAACAATAAGTACACTTAATATTAAGGTAAAAATACTAGTTAAAAATGATTTTTTGAGTATTAAGCTTAATTTAGAAAGGTTAAAAATTTCTAAACTAAATAAAATAGTATGATGTATCATAATTAAAATAGCGAAATACACTATTTTTTTTACTAACTCGACATCAGTAAATTTAATTTGATTATGATCGTAAAGTGTCCCAAAGGAAAATTTTAACACAACAGGTCTAACATAAGCAATGATTAGGCAAGCAACAGCATGAACGCCGCCAGAATCTAAAAACAAATCGAGTATTAGCCCAAGCCCAAAACTTAGAATTAAAAAAAGACTACGATTACTATGAACTGGAAAAATAAGGATTCCTAACACATAGGCATAAGGATTTATATATCCCAAAAAGTTAATAGCACTTAAAACAAGTACCTGTACTAGAATTAATACGATAAACCGAATACTATTTTGTGTGGTAATACTATTCATTTGGGTTATTTAGGTTTGAAATTTCTTCAGCATGTCGATTTTCAATAATATAAACATGATTAAGATTTGTCATATCGTTAAATAACAAAACGTCTATAATATAGTAGTTTTCTGTTTCGTCTAGTTTTGAGGATACAATACTGCCAATAGTAATGCCTTTAGGAAATATTGTAGATTTCCCTCCAGTAATTATAGTATCGCCAACGCTAAAAGATGCTTGCTTAGGGATGTCTGTTAATTGTACGGTATTAGGGTGTGTGCCATTCCATTTTAAAATTCCAAAATGATGACTTGTTTTTAATTGAGCGTTAACTCGGCTACTAGCATTTAGTATGGAAAGGACTCGAGAGTAATGTTTAGAAACTCTATCTATAACACCTACAATACCTTTGGAGGTTATCACGCCAAAGTCTTCTTTTATACTATCTTTACGCCCTTTATTAATATTGAGGTAGTTGTTGGTTAAAGCATAACTATTGCGAGAAACTCTTGCTGACGAAAATTTATATTTTTTAGAAAAATCAGCACCAAGAACACTGTCTTTTAAAAGTGTATCTTGAGTATTATATACAATTGATTTTAAACGTTTATTTTCTTCTATTAAAATGTCGTTTTCTTTTTTCAGACTAAAATAGCTGCTAATATTATTTGATGTTTCATAGATTCCTCCACTTACAATATTGGCCGAATTAATAAACTTACTTTTGTGGTATGAGTGAGACTGAATGACTAAGGAAAGTCCTATACAGAGCAACAACAAAAACAAAAGAAAGTTTTTGTTTCTAATTATAAAATTAATTATGTGCTGCATATTTTAAAAGACGTCTATTTAATCAATACACTTTTGTATTTGGCAAGGTTTTTAAGCACAATTCCGGTTCCTCTTACTACAGCTCTTAAGGGGTCTTCTGCAATATAAACAGGGAGGTCTGTTTTTTGCGACAATCGTTTATCTAGACCTCTTAGCATAGAGCCTCCTCCTGCTAGGTATATTCCTGTGTTGTAAATGTCTGCGGCTAGTTCTGGCGGAGTTTGAGATAAGGTTTCCATAACCGAGTCTTCTACCCTCAAAATAGATTTATCTAAAGCTTTTGCAATTTCTCTGTACGAAATTTGGACTTGTTTGGGCTTACCCGTTAGTAAATCTCGTCCTTGGACGCTCATTTCTTCTGGAGGTAAATCTAAATCTTCGGTAGCTGCACCAATTTGGATTTTTATTTTCTCGGCAGTGCGGTCTCCAACATATAGGTTATGTTGGGTGCGCATATAGTAAATAATATCGTTGGTAAATACATCGCCTGCAACTTTTACAGACTTATCGCAAACAATTCCTCCTAGGGCAATAACTGCTATTTCTGTAGTTCCACCTCCAATATCTACAATCATATTTCCTTTTGGTTGCATAATATCTACACCTATACCTATAGCTGCTGCCATAGGCTCATGGATAAGATACACTTCTTTACCATTAACGCGCTCACAAGATTCTTTTACTGCTCGCATTTCTACCTCAGTAATCCCAGAGGGAATACAAACAACCATGCGTAGTGCAGGGGCAAATAATTTGTTTTTTAATGCAGGGATGTTTTTGATAAACAGTTTTATCATTTGCTCAGAGGCATCAAAATCTGCGATTACACCATCTTTAAGCGGTCTAATGGTTTTAATGTTTTCGTGGGTTTTACCTTGCATCATGTTGGCTTCTTTTCCAACCGCAATTATCTTTCCAGTAATTCTATCTCTTGCCACTATCGAAGGACTATCAACCACTACCTTATCATTGTGTATAATTAGTGTGTTTGCTGTTCCTAAATCTATCGCAATTTCTTCCGTTAAGAAATCAAAAAATCCCATTTGTTAGTTTATTGTTAGGGGTTCGTAAATTTTACGTATCTGCATAAGCGTAAATGTAATAAAATATATAGTATTACGAATAGTAATTTGTTATTTTAAAAAAAAAGAGTTTGGTTTAATGTTTAAAATGCCTTACTCCTGTGCTTACCATTGCTATATTATTATCGTTACAATAATCAATACTAAGTTGATCTTTTATAGAACCTCCTGGCTGTATAACTGCAGTTATACCAGCATTTCCAGCAATTTCTACACAATCTGGAAACGGAAAAAAAGCATCGCTAGCCATTACAGCACCTTTTAAGTTGAACTGAAACGACTTTGCTTTATGTATGGCTTGGTTTAAGGCATCTACTCGGCTTGTTTGTCCTGTTCCACTGGCGCATAACTGCTTATTTTTTGCCAAAACAATGGTGTTTGACTTTGTGTGCTTACTTATTTTTAAAGCAAAAATTAAATCGTTTAACTCGCTAGGTGTTGGCTGCTTGCTTGTCATGTTTTTTACTTGGGCAGCAGTTTCTGTAATCGTATCTTTATCCTGTACTAGCACCCCATTTAGGCAAGTTCTTAAAGTGGTTTTTGGAAATTCAATATCGTTGAGTGCTAATAGTATTCTGTTTTTTTTGCCTTTTAAAATATCTAAGGCTGTTTTGCTAAAACTTGGAGCAATTACAACTTCACAAAATAAATTATGAATTTCTGTTGCTGTTGCTTCGTCTATTTCAGTATTAGCAATTAATACACCGCCAAAAGCAGAAACAGGGTCTCCTGCTAGGGCATCGGTATAGGCATCGTAAATAGATGCTCTTTGGGCTAAACCACAGGCATTATTATGTTTTAAAATGCCAAATGTTGGTAACTCTCCTTTAAACTCGTTCATTAAATTTACAGCTGCATCAACGTCCAAAAGATTATTGTAACTCAATGCTTTGCCATGTAATTTTGTAAATAAAGCTTCAAAATCACCAAAAAATAGCCCTTTTTGATGCGGATTTTCTCCATAACGCAAAGTTTTCCCTTTAGGTTCGCTTATTTTTAAAACAGTTTCTTCTTGATTTTGATTAAAGTAATTAAAGATGGCAGTGTCGTAATGCGAAGAGATGTTAAATGCTTTTGAGGCAAAACGCTTTCTGTTTTCTAAGGAGATACTTCCGTTATGTTCTGTAATTAAGTCTAAAAATTCGGCATAATCATTTACAGAAGATACACAGATAACGTCATTAAAGTTTTTCGCCGCTGCTCGTATTAAAGAAATGCCTCCGATATCTATTTTTTCAATAATGTCTTGTTGGCTCGCTCCAGAGGCTACGGTTTTTTCAAACGGATATAAATCTACAATTACAGCGTCTATTTGTGGGATATTAAACTCGGTTAACTCTGCTATATCTTTAGTATTATCTTGACGGTTTAAGATGCCACCAAAAATTTTGGGGTGTAATGTCTTTACGCGACCTCCTAAAATAGAAGGGTAAGAGGTAATCTCCTCGGCAGGAATGACCTTAACCCCTAAGGCATTAATAAAGGCTTGAGTCCCTCCGGTAGAGTAAATGGTTACGCCTTGCGCATCTAGTGTTTTTACAATAGGCTCTAATCCCTCTTTATTAAAAACGGAAATTAAAACAGACGTAATTTTTTTTGAATTGCTCATAATGATGAGTATAAAGTGTTATAAGGATAAGAGTTCCGTTATTTAAACAAAAGTGCAGCAGGGTAGAACTATGGATAAATTAGGCAAGGTGAATGTTTTTTAAATCGAGCTTAGAGGCTATTTCTGTGCATACAAATTCTAAAAATTGTTCGTCTTTTTTTGTAAACGGGTTAATGGTACCAGAGTCTATATCGATTTGTCCAATATTTTCGCCGTTTACAAAAATAGGGACTACAATTTCTGCTTTTACAGAAATACTACAAGCTAAGTAATTGTCTTGGGCACTAACATCTGGTACCACAAAATTTTCATTACTTAATGCCACTTGACCACAAATGCCTTTTCCAAAGGGAATAATATCATGATCTGTTGGTGCACCAACGTATGGGCCTAATTTGAGTTCGTGCTTATCTCCATTTTTAAAATAAAATCCTACCCAATCATAATAGGCTACGTTAGCCTCTAGGAGCTTACAGATATGTTGCAAACGGTTTTTAACACTCTCATTTGTGTTTGAAATTATTTTGCTTACTTCTAATTTTAAATTATCCATAACATTGATTTTATTTTTTTGCAAATGTATTTAAAATTAAAAACTAATAATAGTTTCCCTAGCTAAAAATTGTATTTACTCATTGTGCTTAAGTTAAGCAAGAGTTTATCTTAAACTGTATTTGTTTTTAGCCATCATAATGTTATACATTAACTTACAATATTCACAATCTTCCCTGGGATTACAATGACTTTTTTGGGAGGCTTTCCATCTAGCTGTGCTATTGTTTTTTGGTGTGTCATAACTTCAGACTCAATAGCCTCTTTACTCATGTTTATGGGTAACTCTAGTGTAAAACGCATTTTTCCATTAAAAGAAATAGGGTAGTTTTTGCTACTTTCCACTAAATGATTTGCGTCAAATTTTGGAAACGCCTCGGTCGATATGGATGTGTTGTGTCCTAATTTCAGCCATAACTCTTCTGCAATGTGAGGGGCGTAAGGTGATATTAAGATTAAAAAATCTTCCAAAACAGCTTTGCTAGTGCATTGTTGTGTGCTAAACTCGTTTACGGCAATCATAAAGGTAGAAACAGAGGTGTTAAACGAAAAATTTTCTATATCCTCTTCTACCTTTTTAATGGTTTTGTGTAGAGTTTTTAGGTTGTCTTTTGTTGGTTCACAATCTATAACATTTATTTGATTTTGATTAACGTACAGCTTCCACATTTTTTTAAGAAAATTATGTACTCCTGTTATTCCTGCGGTATTCCAAGGTTTAGATTGCTCTAAGGGGCCCAAAAACATTTCATAAAGTCTGAGGCTATCTGCTCCGTAGTTGGCAACAATAGTATCTGGGTTAACGACATTAAACCAGCGTTTAGACATTTTTTCTACCTCTCTATTTACCGTAAAAACCCCATGATCTGTTATAAAAATTCCATCTCTAAATTGGTGTTCTTGTTTTAGGTTTTCAATAGCTATTTCGTTGGCTGCGTTAACATAATTGACATTAACTCGAAGGGGAGCTAATTGAATGTCCGTAATGTCTATGGTTTTATCGGTAACATCTTGTTTTAAATACGATTCCAATTCATAAAATACATTTGGCTGTTTTGCTTTACACACATGGTTTTGGTCTGTTCCAAGGGCTAAATTTTTAAGTTTTGAAAACGAAACATAAACCCTTGAGCTATGATTTGAGTTAGAGGCGGTGTAATGTAGTCGATATACAATAGCACTAGTACCTAGTATCATTCCTTGATTAATGAGTTTTTTAAATGGCTCATCTACGGGTACAAAAGCTCTATCGTTAAGAAATTTCACCCAAAACCTTGAGTATAGTAAGTGCCCTGTGGCATGTTCGTTTCCTCCAATGTATAGGTCCACGTTTTTCCAATAGTTTAAAGCTTCGTTGCTTGCAAAGGCTTCGTTATGCGTACAGTCTTCCATATAACGGAAAAAGTACCAAGAGCTTCCTGCCCAACCCGGCATTGTGTTAAGCTCTAATGGATAAACGCTTGTGTTATTAATATTATCTTTGTGAACAACTGCATGGGCTTTAGTATCCCAAGCCCAAGTATTGGCACGTGCTAGAGGAGGGTCGCCTGTTTCGGTAGGAAGGTATTTTTCAACGTCGGGCAGTTTAATTGGCAGATGCTCCTTGGCTATCATTTGGGGCATACCATTAACATAGTACACAGGAAATGGCTCTCCCCAGTAACGCTGTCGCGAAAACACAGCATCACGCAAACGATAGTTTGTTTTGCCTTGCCCTTGGTTTATGTGCTCTAGTTCGTGGACAACTCGTTTTACCGCTTTTTTGTAGGTCATTCCGTTTAAGAAATCACTATTTGTAAGTGTAAATCCTGTTTTGTCGCTATAAGCAGTTTGGCTAATATCGGGCCCTTCAAAAATGTTTGGAATGTCGATGTTAAAGTGTTTTGCAAAATCGTAATCACGTTGGTCTCCACAAGGCACTGCCATTACAGCTCCCGTGCCATAGTTGGCTAGCACATAATCGCCAATCCAAATTGGTATAGCTTGTTTTGTAAACGGATGCTCTGCGTAAGCACCTGTAAAAACTCCAGAAATTGTTTTTACATCTGCCATGCGATCGCGTTCGCTACGTTTTGCTGTAGCTTCTATATAGGCATTAACGGCTTTGCTTTGGTTTTGACTTGTAATTTTGGTTACCAATTCGTGTTCTGGTGCTAAGGTTATAAAGCTTGCTCCAAATAGAGTATCTGGTCTTGTGGTAAACACCTCGATGCTATAGGGGTTTGACTGTGCTGCTGCAGAAACCACTTTAAAACTAACACTAGCTCCTACGGACTTTCCTATCCAATTGCGCTGACTTTCTTTAAGCGAGTCGGTCCAATCAATGGTGTTTAACCCTTGTAATAAGCGTTCTGCATAGGCAGAAATACGCATACTCCATTGTGTCATTTTTTTTCTAATAACAGGGTGTCCGCCTCTTTCGGAGGTGCCGTTTACAATTTCGTCGTTTGCTAACACGGTTCCTAGTGCTGGACACCAATTTACTTCCGTGTTGGCGAGGTACGTTAGTCGGTACTTTAGGAGTATTTGCTGCTGGGTGTTTTCAGAAAAAGCAGCCCATTCTTTAGCAGAAAATAATGGTACGTCTTCATCGCAATGCGCGTTTACGTTTGTATTTCCTTCCGAAGAAAATAGTTTTATTAGGTTAGAAATAGGCTCTGCTTTGTCCGTTGTTTTATGGTACCATGAGTTAAACAGCTCTGTAAAAATCCACTGTGTCCATTTGTAGTACTTGGGGTCGCTAGTGCGTACCTCTCTAGACCAATCAAAAGAAAACCCAATTTGATCTAGTTGTTTTCTATAAGTTTCAATATTGGTTGTTGTTGTTATGGCTGGGTGCTGCCCTGTTTGTATGGCGTATTGTTCTGCAGGCAAGCCAAAACTATCGTAGCCTTGTGGATGCAATACATTAAAGCCCTTGTGACGTTTGTAACGCGCATAAATATCTGAGGCAATATAGCCTAAAGGATGCCCTACGTGTAGCCCTGCCCCACTGGGGTAAGGAAACATATCTAAAACATAATACTTTGGTTTTTCGCTATGGTTAACCGCTTTAAAGGTTTGGTGTTTTTCCCAGTGGTCTTGCCATTTTTTTTCTATACTCCTGAAATCGTAACTCATTTGTTAATGCTTATCGCTTTATGTATCGTTGTAATAAACGACTTTAATAAGTGCAAATTTACAGTTAATATAACATTATAAAAAGAGCTGCGCAAAAAGGCTTATAATACTCTGTTTAGCTTTCTGGATAGTAACATTTTTAGGTTAGAGTAGTTTAGTACATCTTCTAGTATTGTATTGTTTTGGGAGTCGCTATTTGTTTTTTGTTTAAACTCATTCACTTTTTGGTCTATTAGGAAGCAGCGTAAATTTAGTATGGTTTCGTTTACAAGCTGTGCAACGCCAAGGTTTTTGCTTTTGGGGAAGATGTTATTACGTTCCCAGTCGTGCAAAGTATAGCGTTCGTCGTTCATTAAAATAGCAGTAATCTCGGCTGCCGATTCTGGGCTTACTGTATTTATAAACGTTTTTACAGAAAAATTTTCATCTTGGTTTAGGGTTTCAATAATAGTGTCGTATAAGGCTTTAAAGTTTTGGTTAGAAAACTGCATTTCATCTTCTTGTAAGGCCAAGTATATTTTTTCAAAAACCTTTGCAGTATGTACAACGGGTTCTAGTACGAGCTCGCCAGAGTCATTTTCTTTAAGCACAAGATCTTCAAAATCTTCTGTTCTAGTTCCGTACAGTAATAAGAGTTCTATGATTTTGCGTTCTAACTCAAACTGTATGTCAATAGTTTTCCCTAAAGAGTGATGTTTTACGACCTCAAAAGGGGCATTTTGTTCGTGCTGTTTTTGTTCTTTTTGGTATGTTTTATTGGCGTCTTGGCGTTCTTTTTTTTCTATTTGTGCTAAGGTGCTAAACAAAACGTCTTCGCTTATTTCCATAATATGCGCACACTCTTGCACATACACTTCTTTTTGGATTGGGTTGGGTATTTTGGAAATACTAACAACCATGTCTCTAATTAAACTTGCTTTTTTTACAGGGTCATTTTGGGCATCACCCATTAGTAAAGACGCTTTGTAGCGAATAAAATCTTTAGCGTTATCGTTGAGGTAAGTGGCTAAGTCTTCTAGGGTATTTTGTTTAGCAAAACTATCGGGATCTTCGCCTTCTGGAAAGGAACACACTTTAACGTTCATCCCTTGCTCGAGGATTAAATCGATACCTCTAATTGCAGCTCTTATTCCTGCGGCATCGCCATCAAAAAGCACTGTTATGTTTTTGGTTAATCGGTTGATTAGCCTAATTTGGTCTGGCGTTAGGGCAGTGCCGGAAGAGGATACTACATTAGCAATTCCTTTTTGGGAAAACTGAATAACATCGGTATAGCCTTCTACTAAGTAGCAATTATCTTCTTTGGCAATGCTTTGTTTTGCTTGGTAAATGCCGTAAAGCACTTTACTTTTATGGTAAATATCGCTTTCTGGTGAGTTTAGGTATTTTGCAGCGTTTTTATTATTTGCTAAAATGCGACCTCCAAAGCCCAAAACACGCCCAGACATACTATGGATAGGAAATAATACACGTCCTTTAAAGCGGTCAAACTGCTTTGTGTCTTTTACTATTGTTAGCCCTGTACGCTCTAAGTATTTGAGGCTATACCCTTGTTTTATGGCTTGGTCTGAAAATGCCGTCCATTCATCTAGCGCATATCCTAATTGAAATTTTTTGATACTTGTTTCTGTAAATCCACGTTCTTTAAAGTAGCTTAAGCCAATGGCTTTGCCTTGATCTGTTTTATGAAGGATGTCTTGAAAGTAGTTGTTGGCATATTCGCTTACTAGATACATACTTTCCCGCTCTCCAGCTTCTTCTTTTTGAGCGTTAGTTTGTTCAATTTCTTCAATTTCAATGCCGTATTTATTGGCTAAATACTTTATGGCTTCGGGGTAGGTAAAGTGCTCATGCTCCATTAAAAAGGAAATCACAGTCCCCCCTTTTCCTGTAGAAAAGTCTTTCCAAATTTGCTTTACAGGCGATACCATAAAGCTTGGTGTTCGTTCTTCACTAAATGGGCTTAGACCTTTAAAACTGCTTCCTGATTTTTTTAGATTTACGAAATCGCCAATAACCTCCTCTACTCGAGCTGTTTCGAACACTTTGTCTATTGTAGATTTTGAAATCAAAGCCTCTAATAATTAGTTGTCATAAAAATACTACAAAACTATGTCGTGAAAAAACATATGTGCAAAAAAGAGCTATTTTCAAAAAATATCTTTTCTTAAAGTGCTGTATATGGTATAGTTGATATGACAGTTAAAAAAACATTATATTAGAATCAACCAAATTAAGATTCTTGTAATTTTTTGTACTGTGAGTTATATTTTTTATATTTGTACCATAAGTTCTTTGAGAGATTGATTTTCCATTTTGAAAGATTAGGAATGAAGGGATTGAATAGTGTACTTAGATTACACGGTTTCCTATAACCCTTTGCTAGAGCCATAAGATTAAAGCCATAAGAAGCATTAACAGGTAAAGAAGAGGACAAAAATAATAGTAACTGTTTATTTATGTCCTTCTAATAATTAGAAACGGAATGAATTGTGTCAGACACTCTTCATTCCTAATCTTTTTAATTTTTTATTAACTTTTAAAATCCAAAAACAAATGGAAAAACCTGATTTAAATGCAAATCTTGACGATCTCGTCTCAACGATTGAGATTGTTCTCTCAAAGAACCGCAGTTCTTTGTCAATTGACGATGTAATTCGCTTAGAAAATGTAATTATTACGCTGAACGAATTGAAGAAAGTTTCGAAAGTCTCGGATAGGAAGGAAATTCTGTCTGACGTTCTTCCAGTTATTATTAGGACATTTTTTCGTTCCGATGTTATGGAAGAATTAGGAAAAGTACTCGAATTCTTAGCAAACTTGTGATTGACCCGTTTTTAATTTTTTTTAATAAACTATGAATTTAGGAGGAGCAATAAAAACATACCGTAAGAAATTAGGCTTAAGTCAGGGAGATTTGGCACAATTGTGCGAAATCACCCAATCTTACCTTTCTATGATTGAAAAAAATAAAAAAGAACCGAATTTATCAACCTTAAAAGTTTTGAGTGATAAATTAAATATTCCACTACCTGTATTATTCTTTAAATCTTTAGACGATTCTGATATTCCAGAATCAAAAAAAGAAGCATATGATGTTGTTAGCGAATCATTAAATAACCTTGTCAATTGCCTATTTTTTGCAGAGAATTATGATTAAAACTTTAAATCACCTTTGCGGTATAATCGGTTATGATAAAAAAGAAATTGTCAAAATTGTTGAAAATATAAATCACTATTATTACGAGTTCTCAAAAATTAAATACAATTCCAAAACTGGACTTCCCAAAGTAAAAGACGGTATTGCCCAAAAAAGATTCTACAATCCAAGTCGTAAAAAGCTTAAGGATATTCAAAACAAATTACAGCATAAAGTATTAAGCAAAGTCGATTTAATTCCGCACATACAAGGAGGTGTAAAAGGTTGTGGAAATATCGACAATTCGAAAATACACAAAGGAAATGTTTATAGGTTTCAGACTGATCTTACCAACTTTTTCCCTTCGGTTTCTGATAGTATGGTTTTTAATGCGTTGAGATACAAAGGTTTTTCAAAAAAAGTAGCTGACACAATTACTAAACTGACTATTTTCAAAACAAAGGACAGTTGGAATTCGAAATCTTTACCTCAAGGAGCACCAACAAGCCCAACACTTTCAAATATTGTGTTTGAAAAAATCGACAACCAAATTCTTGACACTTTAAAAGGAGAAAACATCTCATATTCGAGGTGGATTGATGACTTGACATTTTCATCAAATAATGATTTTAGAGAAAAATGTATTCCAATAATAAAATGTATTACGGGAAATGGACTAAAAGTTAGTAAGCCAAAAACCACTTATCGAAAAAACAAATCAATTATTACTGGAGTTATTGTAGGTTTAAGTACTATGAAAGTGACAGAAAAATTTCGAGGCAAAGACGAATCGAAAATGAAACCAAAACAGATTAAAGGCAGAAAAGCTTATAAAGAACAAATTTACCGAAAGGATAAGGGAAGTCCACCTGCCAAAACGTGTATAAAACATAACTATTATAAGGCTTCTGAAAGATTCTCATCTATTTAGTGGGAACACCAAATTTTTATATTTGGCTTTTTAAGTGATTTAAAATAAAAACGTAAAAACAGGCTTGTGTTTAATCGGAAAAATTAGCTTCTTTTTGCATGCCACGTTTTATGTATGCATTAGCTATTGTTAGTAAAGACCTTATGTATGAAATATGCTTTCTTAGTTTGTCAGAATTCTATCTTTTATCAAAGGTTGTAATTATTTCAATTTTGTTTAATTCTGTAGAAATTCTATAATAAAAGTAGTTTGATTTATTGCGGCACATTTATAGAATATAGCTTAATAACCTTCAAGAATTGAGTTTTTGTACGTCTCTATAAGTAAAGACGCAAATGTTATAAAAAAGGTTGCCTTGATTAAGAAAATAGTTTAAATCATTTCAATAATAACCACCTACCGCTTTCGCTCTATAACATAATTTACCATAAGTTCTAGGGAATCTCTATATTCCGATTTTGGATATTTTTGAAGGTATTGCAGTGCTTGGTCTTGAAAAGTTTTCATTTTGGAAGTTGCATACTCTAAGCCACCTTTAGCTTTTACAAAGGCAATAACTTCTTTTACTCTTTTAGGATTTTTATGATGTTTTTTTATAGAGTTAATAAGCCACCTTCTTTCTTTAGTACTAACTTTATTAAGGACATAAATAAGGGGCAGTGTCATTTTTTGTTCTTTAATGTCAATTCCTGTTGGTTTGCCTATTTGCTCCGTGCCGTAATCAAACAAGTCATCTTTAATTTGAAATGCCATCCCTATTAACTCGCCAAACTTTCGCATAGCGTCTACGTGCTTAGAGTTTGGTTTTACCGACGCAGCTCCTAAGCTACAACATGCAGCAATGAGGGTTGCTGTTTTTTGTCTAATAATTTCGTAATATATAGCCTCTGTAATATCTAGTTGTCTAGCTTTTTCAATTTGTAATAACTCTCCCTCGCTCATTTCACGCACGGCTACAGATATAATTTTGAGCAAATCAAAATCATTATTATCTATAGAAAGCAGCAAGCCTTTAGATAATAAAAAATCGCCTATTAAAACGGCTATTTTATTTTTCCATAGGGCATTCACAGAAAAAAAACCACGTCTGCGGTTACTGTCATCTACCACATCGTCGTGCACTAAGGTTGCTGTGTGTATTAGTTCTATTACCGCCGCACCTCTATAGGTGCGATCGCTCACTTCTCCGTTAGCAACCATTTTAGACACCAAAAACACAAACATAGGGCGCATTTGTTTTCCTTTTCGGTTAACGATGTAGTGTGTAATCCTGTTTAGTAGAGCAACTTTTGAAGACATGGATAAACGAAATTTACTTTCAAAAAGATCCATCTCAAAAGCAATGGGTTGTTTAATTTGCTCTACAACTTTCATTTGTTAACTTTTATTTGCTAATTGCCCACAGGCAGCATCAATATCTTTCCCTCTACTACGGCGTATATTAACAATAATATTGTTTTGCTCTAGCGTACGAATATACTTATCTATACTAAGCTTACTGGCCTGTACAAAAGCGGCATCATCTATCGTATTATATTCTATAAGATTTACTTTTGAAGGTACATATTTGCAAAATGTAACTAAAGCGTCGATATCTTTTTGCGTATCGTTAACGCCTTTCCATACAACATACTCATAAGTAACTTTTTGTTTTGTTTTTTCGTACCAATAAACCAAAGCATCTTTTAAATCTGCCAAAGGAAAAGTAGTATTAAAAGGCATTATACTGGTACGAACCTCGTCTATTGCGGAGTGTAGAGATACTGCCAAGTTAAACTTAACAGCCTCATCAGCCATTTTTTTAATCATCTTAGGCACCCCAGAGGTTGATACTGTAATGCGCTTTGGCGACATCGCTAAACCCTCGGTAGAGGTTATTTTGTCTATTGCCTTAATGACGTTATTATAGTTCATTAACGGCTCTCCCATACCCATAAATACAATATTGCTCAACGGGCGATTATGGTAGTGTTTACTCTGTTGATTTATAGCTGTAACCTGATCAAAAATTTCATCAGGATTTAGATTACGCATCCGTTTTAGTCGTGCTGTTGCGCAAAATTTACAATCTAAACTGCATCCTACTTGAGAGGATATACAGGCTGTGGTTCTTGTTGCTGTAGGGATTAATACAGACTCTACAATTAGACCATCGTGTAGGCGTATAGCATTTTTTACGGTACCATCATTACTACGCTGAAAATTATCAACATTAATATGATTAATCACAAAGTTGTTTTGTAACATGTCTCTAGTTGCCTTTGATAGGTTGGTCATGTCTACAAAATCATGTGCCGATTTTTGCCATAGCCATGCATATACTTGGTCGCCACGAAAGGCTTTGTCTCCTTTGCTTTCAAAAAACGTTCTTAACTGTTCTTTACTGAGTGCGCGTATGTCTTTCTTATTAGTTACCATAGCTTGTGCAAAAGTAGTTAAAAAGTAGCTTGGTTTTATGGGTTAACTTTTAAAGTTAGTGTGCGTTAAGGACTCTTTACATTTTAGTTAATTATTGCTATAGATTTATTATCTTTCGAAAGCTTTAATTTTTTAATATGAAACGAATTTTATGTTACCTTTTAGCAGCACTCTCTTTATCAGCATGTACAAACAATACTGTTGAACTTGCAAAAAAGGACAAAGCGTTAACGTCTTATGTTAATCCATTTATTGGTACAGGAGGTCATGGCCATACTTACCCTGGGGCTACACTGCCTTTTGGAATGATGCAATTAAGCCCCGATACACGTCTTGACGGTTGGGATGGCTGTTCGGGCTATCATTACGACGACAATTATATTTATGGCTTTTCACACACCCATTTAAGCGGTACCGGAATTTCCGATTATGGCGATATTTTATTAATGCCAACCAACAAAATACAGTTTAACAACGGTGCAGATGGTAAAGAAGGATATCGCGCTCATTTTTCTCACGATAAAGAGCAAGCAAGTCCTGGGTTTTATAAGGTACAGCTTGACAGCACTAATATACAGGTAGCACTTAGTGTAAGCTCTAGAAGCGGTATGCACCAGTATAAATTTCCTTCGGCAGAGCATCAAATCGTAATTTTAGATTTAGAACACCGCGATAAGCTGCTAGGCCATGCCATTAATATTATTTCTAATCAGGAACTTTCTGGGTATAGGCACTCCAAAGCATGGTCCGAAGATCAGCGCTTATTTTATTATATAAAATTTTCAAAGCCCTTTAAAGCTACCCCAAAACCAAACGCTCCAAAACCGACAAAAATGGCTTTTGAGTTTGATAACCCAAATAATGACCCTGTTTATGTTTCTATAGGAATTTCTGCCGTAGATGAAATTGGCGCAAAAAAAAACCACGATATTGAAATTGGAAACAAATCCTTTAACCAAATTAAAGCCGATGCCGAAAACATTTGGGAGTCTCAATTACAAAAAATAATAGTAGAAGATACGAATGTAGAACAGAAAACTAATTTTTACTCGGCACTATACCATACAATGTTAGCTCCAAACCTATACCAAGATGTTGATGGGCGTTACCGTGGTATTGATTTAAAAATTCATAATAATAAAACATTTAACTACTACACTGTATTTTCACTTTGGGATACCTATAGAGCAGCTCACCCCCTGTACACTATTATTGAGCAAAAACGTAGCAGCGATTTTGTAAATACATTACTGAGCAAATACGACGAAGGTGGCATTATGCCTATTTGGGATCTTGCGGGCAATTACACACATTGTATGATTGGCTATCATGCCGTTCCTGTAATTGCTGATGCTTACCTAAAAGGTATTGGTGGCTTTGATCCTGAAAAAGCATTTGAGGCAATGACGCATAGCGCAACAAGAGATAAGCTCGGGTTATCATCATACAAACAGCAAGGCTATATTCCTGTTGAAGAAGAAAGCGAATCTGTTTCCAAAACCTTAGAGTATGCTTACGATGATTGGACAATTGCGCAAATGGCAAAAAAAATGAAGAAACCTAAAGCGTTTAAAACCTACATGCAAAGAGCACAATCGTATAAAAATGTTTTTGACCCCCAAACAAAATTTATGAGAGGTCGGGTAAGAAACACTTGGTTTAAACCTTTTGACCCTTACGAAGTAAATTTTAACTATACAGAAGCCAATGCTTGGCAATATAGTTTTTATGTTCCACAAGATATTAGTGGGTTTATTAGCCTTTTAGGAGGCAAAGACCAACTAGACGCACAATTAGATGCCCTATTTACAGCAAACAACAATTTGCACGGCGGAAATCAAGTCGATATCACAGGGCTTATTGGTCAATATGCACATGGTAATGAACCAAGTCACCATATGGCATACCTTTATAATTTTGTAAACAAACCCTATAAAACACAAGAAAAAGTACGGCAAATATTAACTGAATTATACACAAACACACCAAACGGTATTTCTGGAAACGAAGATTGTGGGCAAATGAGTGCTTGGTATGTCCTTAGTGCTATGGGATTTTACCCCGTTACCCCGGGAGCTAACCAATACATTATAGGGACTCCCTTATTTAAGAAAACAACCCTTAATTTGGAAAACGGAAACACACTAACTATAATCGCCAAACAGGTTTCTACAGAAAACAAATATATAGCTTCTGCCCACTTAAACGGAAAAGCGCTAAACCGAACTTATTTAAAACACGATGAGGTTATCAATGGAGGCACACTTGTATTTGAAATGACAAACGCACCTACAACTTGGGGTACAAAACAAGGGCAAGAACCCGTAACAGCAATTACAGAGCACCCTATAGTTGTTGCACCATATATACAAAAAGGGGATATTGCTTTTAAGGAAAGCACCACGATACACCTAAATAACGTGCAACCAAATACCCAAATATTCTATAAAATAGATACTTCTGAATTTAAAAAATACAATGGTCCTATTACCATTACTAAAGCTTCGGTATTAACAACCTACGCTCAAAGTAATAATATTAAAAGCAATGCCATTAGTACTCAGTTTTATAAAATAGACCCTAATATGAATATTCATTTACAAACAGAGTATGCACAACGCTATAGTGGTGGCGGTGATAATGCTTTGATAGATGGTATTATAGGGGGAGCAGACTACAGAACAGGTATTTGGCAGGGCTATCACAATAAAGATGTTAGTGTTATTGTAGATTTAGGGAGCGAAAAAGCAATTACTCAAATTGAGGTTGGTTTTTTAAAAGATCAAAGCCCATGGATTTTTCTTCCAACAGAAGTAAGTTATCTAAGCTCTACAGATGCTAAGCATTTTAACCTTTTAAAAACAATACTACTGCCTAAAACTAGCCCCAGTCAAAATGCAGAAGTTAAACGTATTAGTGCTCAATTTTCTTCTAAAAAAGTGAGATACATAAAAGTTGTGGCAAAAACTTTGGGAAATATTCCAAAATGGCATATTGGTCATGAGTACAATGGGAAAAGTTGGATTTTTATGGACGAAATTTTAATTAAATAACCATTATGGAACGACGAAACTTTATAAAAAAGGCAACCTTAACAGGAGTAGGCTTAGCCGTAGGTACAAGCTTAAGCCGTTGTACGGATGTTAAAAATCAAAGCAATCAACAACAAAACCTAACTAAAGGGCCTACCGCTATTTGTACTTGGCGCTTTACAAAAGCAAATGCTGTTGCAGGAAAAGCACTAATGCAAGGCAAATCAGCTCTAGATGCCGCCATAGAAGGAGTGCAAGTAGAGGAAGACAACCTCAAAAATACAACTGTAGGCAAAGGTGGTGCGCCAGATCGTGACGGAAATGTCACACTAGATGCCTGTGTTATGAATCCAAAAGGTGATTGCGGCGCAGTAGCTTGCGTAGAAAATATTACCCATGTTGCCGCTCTTGCTAGAAAAGTAATGGAAGAAACGCCTCATGTGATGTTAGCTGGCAAAGGCGCCGAAGATTTTGCCTACTCACAAGGGTTTAAAAAAGAAGAATTGTTAACACAAAGCTCAAAAAGCGCTTGGCAAACCTGGAAAAAATCATCGAAATATAACCCTATTATTAATATTGAAAACCACGACACCATTGGGATGCTAACCCTAGATGAAAAAGGCGATATTGCAGGAGCTTGTAGTACTTCTGGTTTGTCTTACAAAATGAGAGGACGTGTTGGAGATTCGCCAATTATAGGTGCTGGTTTGTTTATAGACAATCAAGTTGGTGGCGCAGTAGCTACAGGTATGGGCGAGGAAGTATTAAAAACAGTAGGTAGTTTTCTTATTGTAGAATTAATGCGAAACGGCAAAACACCACAAGAAGCATGTGAAGAAGCTATTGCAAGAATTGTAAACAAAAACCAACAATACAAAGCGTTTCAAATTGCATATATTGCTATGGATAAGCAAGGAAACACAGGGGCTTACTGTATTCATGAAGGATTTACTTATATGAAATACCAAAATGGCGAAAACATAGCAATAAGCCCCGATTATTATTACCATCCAAAATCTTAACTAAAACAACAACAAAACATCTACTTGTCGATATTTACAACACGAACAACCGATGCCCTTAAAAAAACTTAAAAATATTAGAGAACTTCGTCTATAATTTATGCGCTTTACTAACATAAACTAGTTTTTATTACCATTTAACAAATTTATTTACAGTTATTTATAATAGGTGTTTTCTTTGCACTCAGAAACATACTAATAAAATAATATGTACAGAATATTAATAATACTCGCTTTTTTAATTAGTCCTAGTTTGGCTATGAGTCAAAACAAAACAATTAAAACTAAAAAAGAACTTACAATAAAAAAAATAGACCCTATTAGCAAAAATCCTAAAATACAAAGTGGCGATTTTATTATTAAAAAAAGCAAAGCCATTATTAGCGTAGAGGCCTACATTAAGAGTTTAAAATTAAGGCGTAAAAAAATTGCGCTAACTTAGAGAGACTATACATAATACAAAATAAACTTAGATAGAGACCTTTAAGTTATATCAATTTATTCTTTAAATAAGCTATACCATTCGTTTCTATCGCGTTTCTATATCACGTTATGTGCAATGTCCAAATTCGATGTGATCAGTTTTACGGAGTTGCCTGTAAAGGTTTATAAGCTTTAGCAGACATGGAAAAACTGACATTAAATTATTACCGAATTTAGACTACTGCCCCTTATATTTTTTTTAATTTTATAAAAAAAAATAAAGCACACAAAATGCTGCATAATTATGAAAGAAACATCCGAACATATAATTAAGTTATTTCTAAAATTCGGAAAATTGAAACATATCAAAGATTTGTATGAAAATGGAACTGTCTTTCTTAACTCAATTCAACACTTTAGAAAATTAGAAGACAATGGTCTTCGTGGAGACATTTACGAAGGAATAAGTAGTCTTCTCAATTTGCCATTTGGAGAATTTGAAATTAAAAACCTCAATTATAAAGGCAAATATGTTTCAACGCAAATTAGAGAAAGTTATAAGGAAGTTGTAGGGAATATTTATAGCCTTTATGCTGTTTCATCAAAAGGATTTCCAAATCCATTGGAATTTAAAATTGACAATAGGAATTCTGAATTTGGTTCTCATTGTTTAATGATTAAAAACCCTCCTCTTTTCTTTAACAGAATTGAGCAAGAACTGAAAAACTCAAAACTAAAATTCAGACACGGATTTGTAAAATATTATGATGCAAGTAAAACAAATGGAGAAATAACTCTATTTCAAAAACAATTAGAATATGAATATCAAAAAGAATTTAGATTTTATATTGAGCGAGAAAGTATTGAACCGCTTATTTTGAATATTGGGAGTTTAAAAGATATTGCTGAGATTTATGAATCAAACGAATTAATAAAAGGATTAGAGTTGATAGTAAAATAATTATGGAAATAGGAATCGAAAGAGATAAGGGAAAAGTAGTTGGATATAAAATTGACGGAGAAATAATCAACGGACTCTACATTACACTTGAATTTAATAAAGTAACTGACAATTGTACCAATTTTGGAATCCAAGTAGAGACCCCAAAAGACGGAACTATTGCTCAAAAACTATCAAAAAGAGACAATTTATGTATCGTAACTTTAAAAATAGATAAAGAAAATCAAGTACAATATTTGGTAGGAAATGATATGAGTTTAATTGAACTAAATTCAATGCCTGAAGACCAAATGCCTGCTGAGTTTAAAAGCATGATTACTCAAGCATATGAAATGACTCAAAAGAATAAATTATCAGGCTTTTAAAGTAATCGAAAAATAACTAAACACAACAATGACTATAAATAATTGCTTGTTCTCGTATACTTTGGAAATTCCGTAGGAATTTCCAACTTGGTGTGTGCTTGTGTAAAGATAAATGCTAAGCCACGCAACTACTCATAGCCGAGACCTTTAGGCATAAGTAACCCACGAATGAAATTCAGTAAAAAAATATACATTTGCACTTAGTAAAAAACACTAGGAAGATTCTTGACTATTGAACATAACATATCACGAATAGATTATTTATTAAAGTTATACCGAATAACTTTGAAAGAGTTATTGGAAAAAGTCAGCGAAGGTCTGAAAAATCCAATAACTAAAGACGACCTATACTCTAGTGAAATAAAAATTAGCCATTTAATAAAAATTGATAAAGTATTTAACAAAGGTCTTGAGTACTACATAAACCCTCGACCTATTTCAGAAAACAAAGACGCTAGTATTTTTTTTAGAAAAGATAAATTTAATTCTGAGTTAAATATTGGAGCTAAAAAAATTGTGAATCAGTTTGAAGATTTAAAAAATTCTCTAACTGCAATATCTAAACTTTCAGACATACATTTTGAAAGGAGAGTTCCAATATACTCAATAAAAGATAATCCTAGAAAAGTAGCTAAAGAAATTAAAGTTTCTTTATATCCTAATGAGTTTTCGCCAATTTTAAGAGATTTCTTAAAAGAACTTATATCAAAATTTGCGGAAAACAACATAATGGTATTTGAATTTATCGAAACTTGGAATAAAAAAGATACAGCAAATATCAATGGCTTCTATCTAAAACCAAATGTAATTGTTTTAAAACGACAGCAAAAATCATTTAGAAGAGAGATATTTACTTTAATTCACGAATTAGGTCATTATCTACTTAATGAAGAAGAAATTGAAGAGGTTGATGTTAAATCAATATCTCAAAAAGATTTAAGTAACGTAGAAAATTGGTGTAATGAGTTTTCATATTTCTTTTTAGTTGGGAATTATGCAAAGACAATCGAAAACCTAAATAAAGCAGATTCTTCAAATGATTATCATTTTGATTTAATTCAAAGAATTTCAAAAGAAACGAACTTAAGCACATTAGCTTTATATACAAGATTATTATACTCTAAAAAGATTTCTTATAAAGGTTACAACAACGTTAAAAACGAACTTGAAGAACTTTATAGAAAAAAAATAGAGGAAGAAAACAAAAAAAAGGAATTAGATAAACTTTCAGGAATAAAAAAAGGTGGTTCTGTTCCAAAACCTATTAATTCTCCATTGTTAATAAACACCTTGCAAACAGCATTATATGGTGGCGTGATTAATGAATATGACTTTTGTAAAAAACTAAATATTAAACCCGAGAAAATTGATAAATATATCTAATGAGATTTATAATTGATACAAACACTTGGGTTTCATTAGTTAGATACTACAAGCCTTTTGATAAAAATTCTGTAATCTATGATTTTTTTAAACGAAAAATTAAAGATGGAAAATTTATCTTATTATCAGAAGTATCAATGGAATGTTCTTACGTCTCAAAAAAAATAGTTCAAAAAGAATTGGACTTTATAACTGACAAACAATTTATTACAAAAACAGCTAACTTACTTCCAACTAAGAAATTTTATAACTTACTAGATAATCAGTTTTGCAATCAATTCCAAAAAAGATTATTATCAGATACGGATATTGAATCTTTAACAAATGAATTCCTAAAATCAGCTGATGCAAAAATAATTCTTAAATCTATAGAAATCTCAAAAACTTTAGATAATCGAATAACAGTTGTAACAGAGGAAACAAGTTCCAATAATGACAATAAATTATTTAAAAAAATTCCTTCGATTTGTAAAGAATTGAATATTGAGTGTATCGGATTACCTAAATTAATTGAATTTTTTAATAAAGAAATCAACGTTCAAATTAAAAACACCTGTACCTAAAATGTACAAAAAACATAGCTAATAAGTGTTTAACCCAAAAGGCTTGTGTCTTTTTATTAAGTCTATCAAATTTTTAAATTTGGCTTTCAAGATTGATAAATTAAAAACAAAATTAAAACTAACTTAACCTAAATGCACAACGGATAAGTAAAATTAATAGTAGTATTTCGCAATAAATTTCAATTCGCCAAATAAGTTTTGTAGTTTTATCATCTTTCAATAAAACACAACATGTCAGACCAAAAACGGCTTTTTCTTATCGACGCGTATGCGCTTATTTTTCGTGGATATTACGCATTTATAAAAAACCCTCGCATTAACTCAAAAGGCACGGACACCTCAGCAATTTTAGGATTTACCAACTCCTTACTCGACGTTATTAAACGAGAGCGTCCAGACCACTTGGCAGTATGTTTTGATAAAGGCGGTAGCGAAAGTAGAAATGAACTATTTCCAGAGTACAAAGCAAATAGAGATGAAACTCCAGAAGCTATAAAAATTGCTGTTCCCTATATTTACAGTATCCTAGAGGCTATGCACATTCCCATTATGGTTAAAGAAGGTTTTGAAGCCGACGATGTTATAGGAACACTAGCTAAAAAAGCAGAAAAAGAAGGCTATCAAACCTATATGGTAACTCCAGACAAAGATTTTGCACAATTAGTTTCCGAAAACATTTTTATGTACCGCCCTGTATTTGGTGGAGGTTATGAAACATGGGGAATTCCTGAGGTACAGAAAAAATTTGGGGTACAGCGCCCAGAACAAGTTATCGACTTTTTAGGAATGATGGGTGACTCTGCCGATAATATTCCTGGACTCCCTGGTGTTGGTGAAAAAACAGCTAAGAAGTTTTTGGCTGCTTACGGTAGCATGGAAGGCTTGTTAGCCAATACACACGAGCTTAAAGGAAAAATGAAAGAAAAAATAGAAGCCTCAGAAGCACTTGGATTACTTTCTAAAGAATTGGCTACAATTATTCTAGATGTCCCTGTAGTGTTTAATGCTGAAAATTTTAAACTATCCGAACCCGATATTGACCGTGTAAAAACTATTTTTGAAGACTTAGAGTTTAGGCGTCTTACGGACAATTTTATAAAAACATTTTCCAGTCAAAACACGCCAACAACCAACCAAAATACAACATTAAAATCCCAAGCTACAACTTCAATATCCAAATCTGAAAACACAACTGCTGGGTCTGGGCAGTTTTCTTTATTCGATCAAGATGCTAATACAGAGACTGCAACAAACACCTTTACAAGAGCAACGGCACAAACTACAGTGCATTTTTACCAAAGTGTGACTAGTGCAATGGCTGTAAAACTACTGCTTAAGCAATTACTTGCACAAAATGCAGTATGTTTTTATATAGAAACTAAAGGAGAAAACCCCATAACAGCACAATTAGTTGGAATTGCTTTTTCTTGGGATACTGGAAAAGGATTTTACCTCCCCTTTCCAGAAACTAAAGCAGAGGCACAGCTACTTGTAGAAGCATTACGCCCATTTTTTGAAGCAGAGCATATTGAAAAAATTGGACAAAACTTAAAACAAGACATTAAAGTTTTATTACAATACAACATAACCCTGCAAGGCAATCTGTTTGACACAATGATTGCTCATTATTTAATTAACCCCGATATGCGACATACCACGCATATTCTTTCTGAAACATACCTAAACTACACCCCCATTGCTATTGAAACTCTTATTGGTAAAAAAGGAAAAAATCAATTAACTCTAAGAAAACTCTCCTTAGAACAACAAACAGAATATAGCGTTGAAAAAGCAGACATTATAGGGCAATTAAAAACTCATTTCCACAACGAATTAAAACAAGCCAATACAGAAACATTGTTTAATACTATCGAAATTCCGCTTCTTAGAGTTTTAGCTCAAATGGAATTAGAAGGAATTAATGTAGACACAACCTTTTTAAAATCACTTTCTTCCGATTTGAATACGGACATTATAGCCTTAGAAGAAAGTATTTACAACGCTGCAGGAGAGCGTTTTAATATTGCCTCTCCTAAACAACTGGGGGTTGTTTTGTTTGAAAAATTAAAATTAGTCGATAAACCCAAAAAAACCAAAACAGGACAATACTCTACGGCCGAAGACGTACTATCGTACTTAGCAAAAGACCATAGTATTATTCAAAATATCTTAAACTATAGAGGCTTAGCAAAGCTCAAAAGCACTTATATTGATGCCTTACCAGAGCAGGTTTTGGAGCAGACAGGACATATTCATACCGATTATATGCAAACCGTAGCTGCAACAGGACGTTTAAGTAGCAATAACCCTAACTTACAGAATATTCCTATCCGTACAGCGCGTGGTCGTCAAGTTAGAAAAGCCTTTATTGCTAGAACTAAAGAATACAGCTTATTGGCAGCCGACTATTCTCAAATAGAATTACGCATCATAGCCGCATTAAGTAAGGAAGAAACCATGGTTAATGCATTTAAAAATGGAGAAGATATACACGCCTCTACGGCAGCAAAAGTTTTTAACACCCCCATAGAAGCGGTAACTAGAGAACAGCGTAGTAACGCCAAAACAGTAAATTTTGGAATTATTTATGGGGTTTCTGCATTTGGTTTAAGCAATCAAACTAATTTATCCAGAGCAGAAGCAAAAGAACTTATAGACACTTATTATGAGACTTACCCAAAGCTTAGGCAGTTTATTAATGAGCAAATTGATTTTGCAAGAGATCATGGCTATGTAGAAACAGTTTTAGGTCGTCGGCGTTACTTAAAAGACATTAACTCTCGTAACGCCATAGTACGTGGTGGCGCAGAGCGTAATGCTGTAAATGCACCAATACAAGGGAGTGCTGCAGATATTATTAAAATTGCTATGATTAATATTCAGGAAAAATTAGTACAAGGAAATTATAAAACAAAAATGTTACTTCAAGTACATGACGAACTAGTGTTTGATGTGTACAAACCAGAGTTAGAACAAATAAAACCGTTAATTAAAACCGAAATGGAAAATGCTCACCTCTTAAGTGTCCCATTGGATGTAGATCTAGACATTGGCGATAATTGGTTAGAAGCTCATTAACGCTATGAGTAGTACTACCAATTATGACTTAAAATAAACGATATATTTCAAATTATTTATAACTCATTTTAAATAACAATTGGTATGATTATACTGAGGTTTTAGCTTTTTTCATGAGTGGCTACATCTTGAGTTAAGTCTAGTTTTCTAAACGTAGGAGATGCAATTGCTGTACTTATTACGGTAAGCAAAGTCATTGACCCTCCAAACACAACCGCAGTAACACTCCCCATAAGCTTTGCTGTAAGGCCACTCTCAAAAGCGCCTAACTCGTTGGAAGAGCCAACAAATATAGAATTTACCGATGCAACACGACCACGCATATTATCGGGCGTTTTTAATTGCAGTATAGTTTGCCTAATAATCATCGAAATACCATCGGTAACACCACTAAAAAACAAAGCGAAAACAGATAGCCAAAACCATGATGATAAACCAAAAATAATGATGCACAGTCCAAACCCAAAAATGCCTGTAAGTAGTTTTATTCCTGCGTTTTTGGTTAGTGGGATATATGCTGAAATAAACATCATCAAAAACGCGCCCATTGCAGGTGCTGCTCGTAACACTCCAAATCCTTTTGCCCCAACCTTTAAAATATCTTCTGCAAAAATGGGCAATAAGGCAACAGCACCACCAAAAAGTACAGCAACCATATCTAAAGTTAATGCGCCAAACACAGCTTTTGTTTTAAAAACAAAACGTAAGCCCTCTTTTAAGCTTTGTATAATTGGCTCTCCCAATTTAGGATTTAAAATGGGTTTTTTAGAAATTTGAAACACACCTATCAACGCAATTAATGCAAAGCCAAAGACAAAAAACATAGACCAGTGTACATCTATCCATGCAATGGTAAATCCTGCTAAAGCGGGCCCTAAAACCGATGCCATTTGCCAAGTAGAACTACTCCAAGTTGCTGCGTTTGGGTATATTTTTTTAGGAACAATAAGTGCTAGTAACGAAAAAATAGTTGGCCCTGTGTAGGCTCGTATAATCCCTCCACAAAACACAAGAAAATAAATACTATATAAGATTACGTTTGTAGAATAGGTTTTTGTTGCAAATGCGGAGCTAATAAAAAATAAGCCTAAGCTAATTCCAGAAAACCCAAAAATACATTTTATGAGTAATTGTCGTTTTTCTTTCTGATCAACGATATGTCCTGCGTATAAGGCCATACTAATAGCGGGGATAATCTCCATCAACCCAATGAGACCTAGAGACCAAGGGTCTTTTGTTAAGTGGTACACCTGCCACTCTATAACAACAAATTGCATTGTCCAAGCCAAAACCATTGCAAAACGCACCACCAAAAAGATATTAAATTCCTTAAAGCGTAGTGCAGCATAGGGGTCATTTTTAGTCATTAATATCTCTCAATTTTAATTGTAAACTTCGGGTTCCTTTCCAGTTGTTTTCGTCAATAGAGTATGCTGCCTTAAAGGTTTTTTTGTTTTTAATAAGGTGTAGTTTATGACCTAAATTAAACCCAATGCTCGCAATTTTTTGTTCTCCATTTTGGGTTACTGTGGTACGAATATGATCATTATGCGCTCCAACACATTTGCCATATCCTGTGTCTTTTAGTTGCTGCGTCATAAATATAGGCGTCATATTTCCTGGGCCAAAAGGTGCAATTTGTTTTAATATTCTATAAAATTTTGGGCTAATATCGTTCAAGTTAATTTCAGTGTCGATAGCTATTTCTGGAGTTAGCATTGTTTTCTCTATTGTTTGAGCCACAACAGTTTCAAATTTAGTTTTAAATGCTTCATATTGTGTTTCGTGTAGCGTTAATCCTGCGGCATATTTATGTCCTCCAAATTGTTCAATATGCTCCCTACAAGCATCTAAGGCATTATAAACATCAAAACCTTTTACTGAGCGAGCAGATGCTGCGAGTTTGTCACCACTTTTTGTAAATACTAGAGTTGGTCTATAGTAGGTTTCGGTAAGCCTAGAAGCAACAATGCCCAGCACACCTTTGTGCCAGTCAGGATGATAAACTACCGTTGTGTAACCTTGCTGTTCATTATTGTTTTCTATTTGCTGTAATGCCTCTTGTGTAATGCGCTTATCGGCTTCTCGCCTGTCAAGATTAAAGGCATTAATCTCCTGTGCGTATTTTGTGGCCAAATCATAATTGGTTTCCGTGAGTAAACTTACAGCATAGTTTCCATGTTTCATCCTGCCTGCGGCATTAATTCGAGGTGCTATAGTAAATACGAGATCTGTAATGCTAAAATCTTGTTTTTTGGTTTGCTCTAAGAGGACTTGCATTCCTACGCGAGGGCTAGTATTAATAACTTGAAGTCCAAAATATGCTAGGATGCGGTTTTCTCCTGTAATGGGAACAATATCTGCCCCAATAGCCGTGGCTACCAAATCTAAGTAAGGCAGTAAATCGTGTATTGTAGCATTATTTCTTTTTGCTAAAGCTTCAATAAGTTTAAACCCAACACCACAACCACAAAGGTCTTTATAGGGGTAAGCACAATTGTGTTGTTTAGGGTCTAAAACAGCAACAGCATTAGGGATTTGATTTGCTGGTATGTGGTGGTCGCAAATAATAAAATCAATCCCTTTTTTTTGGGCATAATCTATTTTATCTACAGCCTTAATACCACAGTCTAAAGCAACGATAAGCCTAATGTTGTTTTGGTAAGCAAAATCAATGCCTTTAAACGATATACCATAACCTTCGGTATAGCGGTCTGGAATGTATGTAGTAACATGACCTTGCCTTGATGTTAGGTACGATGCCATTAGAGCTACCGAGGTTGTGCCATCTACGTCATAATCCCCATAAACCATAATAGACTCTTGGTTAGACAGTGCTTGCTCAATACGTGCAACAGCCTTATCCATATCTTTCATTAAAAAAGGATCGTGTAGGTTGCTTAATGAAGGTCTAAAAAAAGCTTTAGCATCGTTATACGTTTCGATATTGCGTTGTACCAAAAGCGTTGCTGAAATTTTATCTATTTGAAGTGCTTTCTGTAAAGCTTCAACTTTTTCTGGAGTTGGCTTTGGTTTTTGTGTCCATCGCATAAATCTGTTGTTAGAAAATGACTAATTAAAATGTGCGAGCATTTAGAGTGTCACAAATGCCTTTTTTAGTCTTTATGTAAGTGAATGGCCGTACTTACTTTTGCAAATTGGCGAAACATTTCCATAACACCACAGTATTTTTGAACTGATAAATCTACTGCTTTGTTAATTTTAGCTTCATTTAGGTCCGAACCATAAAAATGATAATCTACCGTTACATTGTGGTAAAATTTTGGATGTTCATTGGTTAGCTCTCCACTAACTTGCATCTTAAAATCCGTAACTTCAGCTTTCATTTTTTTTAACATCATTACAACATCCAAGCCCGAGCAACCAGCTAAGGACGATAACATCATTGCTTTAGGCCCTAATCCTTGATTGTTACCACCATCTGTTTTGCCTGCATCCATCAAAACGGTATGATGACCTTCTCTTGGGTTATCGGACTCAAATAACATATTGCCTTTCCACGCTACAGTAACTTTATCTGCCATAATTAAAATTAATTTATTTTTTTCAAAAGTACTATTTATAAATCAAAAATAACGATAAGACTGGGATTGTCCTTATATTGAAACACGCTTGAAATAATTTAGTAATTTTGATTTTAATTAAAACCTTTGTTTGAAGTATCATTTACAACCTAAAAGAATAAGCCAATGAAAAAAGATATTGAAATCCCAAAAGTAGTTGATGTTTATGTTGCTATTGTGTATGAATATAATACAATTTACAAAACACAAGATTGGAATGCTTATATTATTAATAATACAGAAACAGACCTAGAAACACTCCTCATTGTTAGTGAGGGCTATACAGATACTAAGATAACGAGCAAAATGCGACGAAAATTAGACGTACTCCCTAAAAAAAGTTATGCCAAAATAGAGCTTATGCAAGAGCCTCTTTTTGAAATGAATAACACATTTAAGGTTAGCTTTTTCAAAAACAATACCTTGTTTGACAAAACATATCTTTTTAAAAAACATACCGTTGCTTTGCAAGCTTTACAAGATGTCCCTCTTATGGAAGCCAAAGGGGTATTGGCTGTATAATTTTGTTTATATTGACGACCGTTCTACAAATAATATCGCTGTAATTAAACTAGAAAACAAGCCTAATTTTAACAAACTATTTGCTTATATTTAACGTTACTAGAGAGTTACAAATTGTAATTTAGTAAATTATTATTAATACGAATATTATGGTGCAACAAATAAAATATGTAGTAAGCATTGTTTTGCTTTTTTGTGGTGTTATAGCTACGGCACAACACAAAACAAATCCGAATAACCAAAGTGAAGAATTAGGTAAGGTTACTTGGCATAGAGATTATGATGAAGCTTTAGAAAGAGCTAAGGCAGAAGATAAGGATGTTTTAATTCTGTTTCAAGAAGTTCCTGGTTGTTCTACTTGTAGAAATTATGGGCATAATGTACTAAGCCACCCCCTAATGGTAGAAGCCATCGAAAACGTATTTGTCCCTCTAGCAATTTACAACAACAAAGGCGGTAAGGACAAACAAATACTTCAATTATACAACGAACCCAGTTGGAATAATCCTGTGGTAAGACTTGTAAACGCGAAGGGCGATAATGTTGTTGAAAGAATTTCTGGTAATTATTCTGCAAAAGCGTTATACTATGCCATGGAAGACGCTTTAAAGAAAGCCAACAAACCCGTTCCGGAGTATATGAAACTTCTTGGCGCAGAGCTTAGTGCTACAAAGCATACTGAGGAAACGTATTTTGAAATGTATTGTTTTTGGACTGGCGAGAAACATTTAGGTAACGCAAATGGTGTTTTGGCAACAGAAGCAGGATTTATGGGAGGTCACGAAGTTGTAAAAGTGAAATTTGACCCCAATATTATAGATAAAAAGCAACTAACAACTCATGCAAAAAAGGCAAACTTTAATCCTATTGCTAAAAGTGCTTATCGTACGGCTAGTAATGATGTAAAATATTATTTAAAACGTAGCGATTATAAATTTTTGCCATTAACAGAACTTCAAAAAACTAAAATTAATAGTGCTTTAGGTCGAGGAATTAACCCTAATAAATATTTAAGCCCCAAGCAGCTAGACTGGTTGAAAAGCCTAAAAAAATCCAAAACAAAGCAAAACATTTTGTTTAATACCGAATTTGTAAAAGCATGGGACATAAAAAATAGTATTGCTAATAAATAACAATGTTATAAACGGTGTTTTATCTATTAACTTTCGAGAGCTATTAAAACACATGTCTTAGCTGAATTTACCGCAGGTTTATAAGTAAAAAAAACATTTGTTGTTTTGTTAATAAATAGTATATTTGCAGTCATTTTTGAACAAAATTTTTAAAAACGTTACGCTATGTATGCAATTGTAGAAATAGCAGGGCAGCAATTTAAGGTTGCAAAAGATCAAAAAGTATTTGTTCACCGCCTACAAACTGAAGAGGGAAAAAAAGTATCTTTCGATAATGTACTCCTTTTAGAAGACGGTGAAAAAGTAACTATTGGCGCCCCAGCTATAGACGGAGCTCAAGTAGAAGCAAAAGTCTTAAAACATCTTAAAGGAGACAAAGTTATTGTTTTCAAGAAAAAGAGAAGAAAAGGTTATCGTGTTAAGAACGGTCATAGACAAGCACTTACCGAAATCTTAGTAGAAAATATTACCGCTTCGGGGGCTAAAAAAGCAGCTCCTGCAAAACAAGCCACGCCAAAGGCAGTGGAGACAGCTGTAAAGCCAAAGCCAGCAGCACAACAACCAAAAGCCAAAACAACAGCAAAGGCAGATGACTTAAAGAAAGTTGAGGGCATTGGACCTAAAATTTCTGAAACTTTAATCGCTGCAGGGATTAAGACTTTTGAAGATTTGGCAGGAATAACTCCAGATAAAATTTCTGAAATTATTGCAAACGTAAGAGGTAATCACGTAACAGGAACTTGGCCAAAACAAGCTAAATTAGCTGCCGAAGGGAAATGGGACGAATTAAAAAAATGGCAAGACGAACTAGACGGTGGTAAAGCATAACTGCGGCACCATTAATATAAACATAAAAAACTTAAGACAATGGCTCATAAAAAAGGAGTAGGTAGCTCTAAGAATGGTAGAGAATCAGAATCGAAACGCTTAGGTGTGAAGATTTTTGGTGGACAAGCTGCTATTGCAGGAAACATTATATTAAGACAACGAGGTAATACACATCATCCAGGTGAAAACGTTTATCAAGGTAAAGATCATACCTTACACGCTAGGGTAGATGGTCTTGTAAAGTTTACAAAGAAAAAAGACAATAAGTCTTACGTTTCTATTGAAGCTTTTGATGCTTAATAAAAAAATACCATAACAAAAAAGCCTTTCAAAATTTTGAAAGGCTTTTTTGTTTATAAATTGTATTAGAAAACGCGCAATAGCGATTTACCCATTAATTGCCTCAACAGAGCTTACTTTACCTTTCAACATCTCTTTTAGCATTGTTTCTATTCCGTTTTTTAATGTCACTGTGGACGACGGACAGCCGCTACAAGCTCCTTGTAAAATAACCTTTACAACTTTAGTATTTTCGTTATACGATTGAAACTCTATATTGCCACCGTCACTTGCTACAGCAGGTTTTACATATTCATTTAAGATGTTTACAATCTCTTTTGATGTGTCATTAAGGCTGTCAAAATAAGCCTCTTTATGCGCCTCTGTACTCTTTTGAAATTCTGGCGTATGCGCTAAAACAATAGCTTTGCCTGTTTCTATATACGATGTTATAAAAGCTCTTAGCGTTGCAGTAATATCGTCCCATGGTGTATCATCATGCTTGGTAATAGAAACATAATTAGCGTCTATAAAAACATTTTTTACAAATGGAAAATGAAATAACTCACTAGCAAAAGGAGAAGCTTTTGCTTCATCGACGGAACTAAATTCAAACAATGTAGGGACTATTTTTTTATTAACTACAAACTTAATAACAGCTGGATTTGGTGTGCTCTCGGCATAGACTGTTACTGGTGTTTTCTTTGCAGCATTAGTCGTTTCTACAATAGTTGCTCCACTATCAATATAATCTTTAATTTGTTTTGCCACCTCCTCTTGTACTTCTTTCCATTGTACAATATCGTAGCGCTCAATAGCTATAAAATTGCTAGAAATATATATTTTTTTTACGAAAGGCAAATAAAATAGCTGTTGCGCCAAGGGAGAAGCTTTTGCCTCATCGATGTTATTAAACTCAAAGCTTTCATATTGTGTTAAAAATGAGTTGGCTTCAAACTTTACAATACTAGGATTACTTGTTTCTAGTATGCTAATTTGTGTATTAGGCATAAAATTATTTTTGGTAAAAATAAGAAACAATAGTATTCTTGCAATAATTATTAGCTTAGCTTTAACACCCTATATAACGTTAAAAAAAGGCTTAATTAATTTTAAATACGAAAATTATATTAGTTTTATAAAAAATAAAATTATACGTAAACTAAATATCATACGTTATTATCTATAAAATTATACGACTTACTATAAGACTATGTTGAAAAAATACTTTCTATTTACACTTACAACGCTTTTATTTTGGAGCTTAAATGCTCAGGAAGGCTTACCCATATACTCCGATTATTTAACAGATAATTATTATTTATTGCACCCCTCTACAGCTGGGATTGGCATTAATGGCAAGGTTAGATTAACAGGGCGTCAGCAATGGTTTGGTGTAGAAGATGCTCCTAGCCTACAAACCATAAGCGTAAGCAGTCGTATAGGCGAGACAGACTCTGGAGTTGGAGGTATTTTGTATAATGATAGTAATGGATTTCATTCGCAAACTGGAGGCTACTTAACCTATGCACATCATATTTTGCTGTCCAGAAATCCTGTTGACTTGAATATGATATCCTTTGGATTAAGTGCTGGTTTTATTCAGTATAGACTAGACGAAACAAGTTTTTTAAGAAATGGGATTACAGATCCAATAATACAAGGGATTGAGCAAAGTGCCGTGAATTTTAATGTCGATTTAGGATTTTCATATAGCTTTTTAGATTTTTACACACATATTACGGTTAAAAATGTTTTAGACAATGAAGGAATTAACTTTAATGAGCAGGGTCTTAGTTTTAGAAATTTAAGAACCTTCCTTATTACCCCTGGTTATGTGTTTAACAGGCTGGGGAGTGACTGGAGTTACGAACCCTCTGCATTATTGGCCTATAGAGATGCTACCGAAGAAACATTTGCAGACCTTAACTTTAAGGTCTATAAAAAAACATATTATGGTGCCTTATGGGGAGGATTGTCTTATAGAAGAAGTTTTAATGGTGCGCAGCTATTAGACGGGTCTGGAGAAAGTAGCCAAAGACTACAATATATCACACCTTTTTTGGGGGTTAATTATAAAAAATATGCTTTTTCTTACACCTATTCTTACCAAAATAATTCTATTGTATTTGCAAATACAGGATTGCACCAAATAACCTTAGGGATTAATTTTGGAAATACCCGTGAAAAATACGATTGTAACTGCCCTCACATAAATTAATTATTGCGTTTTTTAGAATAAAATTTGTTCTATGTTACGCATTTATATAACCTATAGCGAGGAGGTTTTTTATAGATACATTATGATTAAGCCTCTTACAAAAAAATACCTAATTGTTAATTGAGTCCAAATTTACAATAATATAAGCGCCGTAACTTCCATGGTGCGTTATAGACAAAGATAAATTTAATGGTATTTTATTATAAAATAGTTTAGGAACTCCAAAACTATTTTTTTCTATAGTGATATGATTTTGCTCAAGCTTAAGGGCTTTAGACACTTCGCTCTTTAAACGATTATAACAACTTATATGCTGCGTTTGGTACGTGTTGTTTTTTATTTTGAAACAGGTACTCTTTGTATTTTCATTATGTTTTATGCTTGCCTCGGTATAGATATAAGCGGTATTAACGTCCGAAACGGTATAATAATGATGCGTGTTTATCACAACCTTACCTTTTGTATCGTTAAAAAAAGTGCACTGTAGTTTTTTGGGATTAAAAAAACGCTTTCCTGTTTGTTGCACATTAATTTTATAAGCACTTTCTTTCATGCTCCACAAACGCCAAAGGGTTGCTAATTTGTTTTTTGCAACGCTAATATATTCTTGTTCTGTTTGTGTAAAAATTTTAGTTACAAAACCCTTCCGTTGCCAATTACTTTCTGCGGCAGCTTGCTTTAAATCGACAATATCATTGCCAATCACTGTTGTTCGTTAAGCTTAGTGTTAATAATTTTCATTGCTGCTTTTACGGTCAACATCTTTTCCATTGCGTCATTATCAATCTCAATATCATACATATCTTCTACATCCAAAATAATATCGACTAAATTTGCAGAATTAATTTTTAAATCTGCAATAAAATCAGTGTTTTCATTTAGGTTGTTAAATGCGTTTTCGTCTTGTATGTAGGGCTTTACAATTGTTTTTAAGGACGCTATTAGTGCTTCTTTATCCATTTTAGTTTTTTAGTTTTAATAGTTTTTAAAAATAACACATCCATTTACATCTCCAAAGCCAAAACTTGCTTTAGCTGCAACAGAAATATTTTTGTAGATGACTTGCTGAGGAATTTTGGCGGGATCTATAATAGTTTTAATAGTTTCATGCACATCTTCACTATTAATAGATGGAAATATGAAACCCTCTTTGAGTTGCAACACAGTAGCGACAGACTCTATAGCACCAGAGGCGGCAAGGCAATGTCCAATCATTGATTTTAAAGAATTGATATAAGGAAAATCACTCCCTTTCCTGTTTAGGGCTTCTGCCCAATTTTTTATCTCATCAGGATCTTTAGTTGTTGCAGTTAAGTGCCCGTTAATGACATCAATTTCAGAGGGGTTAATTTTAGCATCTTCCATAGCATCAATAATACAACGCTGCACCGCTTTTGCATTTGGAGCCGTCATTGTACCGCCATCTCTTTGTCCTCCGGAGTTTACATTGCCTCCTAATACTTCGGCATAGATTGTTGCACCACGTTGCAAAGCACTTTCCAAAGATTCCAAGACTAATGCTCCTGCACCACTTCCCGGAACAAAGCCTGAGGCTGTAGCACTCATTGGTCTAGAGCCTTGCTCTGGCGATTGGTTATGCTTATAGGTTATTACCCGCATAGCATCAAATCCTCCCCATAGGTAAGCCCCATGATCGCTACAACTTCCTACTAGCATACGTTTTGCTTTTCCTAATTGTATGCGTTCCATACCCATAATAATAGCTTCTGTACCTGTAGTACAGGCAGAAGAGTTGGTGGTAACTTGATTTCCTAACCCTAAAATACCTCCTAAATAGGCAGTAATACCGCTAGTCATGGTTTGTAATACCACGGTGCTACCTAAGCGTTTTACGTTTTTGTCGTCTATTTTGTAAATAGACTCCCTAAATTTTTCAACTCCAGATGTGGCTACGCCAAAAACAGTACCACTATCAAGATCTAAGGGGCTGTGACTTGAGATGTCTAAACCTGCATTGTTCCAAGCTTCCATACCTGCCATGCAACCGTATAAAATGCCAGAACTGTTAAAGTTTCGTAATTGTAGTGGGCTTAGATATTGTGATACCTGTTTGTCTGTTACTGGTGGAATGCCTCCTATACAACAGGAAAAATTTAAGTCCTTTAGCTCCTGCCTAAAGCTTATTCCTGATACGCCAGCTTTAATGGCTTTACTAAAATTTGGTATGCCCACTGCGTTGGGCGCTACGACTCCTAAGCCTGTAATAACAACTCGTTGTTTTGTTTTCATTTTATCATTCCCGATATTGTGCCTTTAGCAACTAGCTCCTTTTTGGCATTATATAATTTTACGTTACATTTTAGTTTATGAAATCTAAAATATATTTTTTGCGATACTACTGTTATGGTTTCGCCAGGAGCCACAGGGATATAAAAATCCATTTGGTTAGAACTTAACCCTATTTCGGGTTTATTATTTTGCGATATCTTATCTTTTAACAAGAATATGCCTAAGCAAACAAGCCCTATTTGTGCTGCAGTTTCGGTCAAAATTACTCCTGGGGTTATTGGTTGGTCTTTAAAATGACCCTTATAAAAAAACTCTGATGATTTAAAAGTATAACGACCAGTAACTCCATGTTCTGTAATATCATCTAAGACATCTACAAACAAAAATGGGGGTTGGTATGGTAACAAAGCTACAATTTGAAACGTATCCATCGCTTACTTATATACTTAAAATTTTTTCGATTTTACGACCTCTTGCCAAATCGCCTACCAATTTGTCTAGATACCTTGTTTGTCGCGTTGTTGCGTTGTCAATTTCTTCAATTCTATAACCACATACTAAGCCTTTAATGCGATGAGCATTAGGGTGTAGAGTGGCTTGTTTAAAAAAATCTTTAAAATTGATTTTTTGGTTTATAAGGCTTTCAATTTTTTCTTCATCAAACCCTGTTAGCCATTCTATAACTTGATTTAACTCTGTTTTTGTCCTCCCTTTTTTTTCAATTTTTGCAAGATAAAGAGGATAAATAGAAGAAAATTTCATGTTTGCAACACGCTGGTTATGCTTGTCTGTTGTCTTCATTGGGTTGTGTAATTAATGCTAGTCTATTTTTAGGCTCAATTTAGTGAATAAAAATGAAATTGATGACTAGCGACTTGCATTAAATAAAATATTAGTTGTTCATCTTAATTTTTTGTATATTTGTTTTGTGATTAAACAGGTTTTACATAAAGTTTTTTCCTTAGGGTTAGCTTTAATTGTGCTATGTTCTACACTTTCTTTTACGGTAGAAAAGCATTATTGTGGCCCTTTTTTGGTAGACATTGCGGTATTTAAGCATGCCAAAAAATGCGACATGGATACAAGTGTTACTGACGTTGGCAAAGATATGGAGGGCCAAACAATGTCCTGTTGCCATGACGACGTGGAGTTGCTTAAAACGCAAGATGAGCTGAATACAAATGCTTACGATACCTTAAGTTTTGATGTGTTTTTTGTAATAGCATACGGCACAACTTTTTTAACCACTCCAAGTGCACTTACAGCACATCACAGTAGCTTTTACGAGCACCCCCCTCCCTTAGTTATAAAGCAGCGTTTTAAACGTTACGAAACATATTTAATTTAATTTTTACTAGAGTTACAGCAATACTTTAAGTTGCTGTTAGTTAGGGTACTTAGTGTTGTACCCTATATGGATTTAGTATAACATTAAAATAAATAAAATGAAAATACAGATTAGCTTAGTTCTAGCAATACTACTAAGCACAAGCAGTTTGGCACAAGGTCCCCCAATTACATTAGATAAAATTATTTTATTAGGCAGTAATAGTTTTACAGCCAGAACACTAGCAGAGTATCGAGATACAGGCGCAGGAGAATTTTTGTATATCCCTTTTAGTTTAACCTACCTTCCTACGCCCAATACATCAGTAAGTTTAGAGTTACCATTTATTAATTACAGACTTAACACAGGGTCTAGTGGTAATGATTTGGCAGATATAAAGCTAACAGGACGTTACCAATTTTATAAATATAACAAAACAGGAAAAACATTTAGGATATTAGCCAAAACAGTTCAAACACTAGCTACAGGCCCAGAGTTAGACTTAATAGGTCTTAGTACAGGGTTTTACCAAGGGTATTATGGCGTGCTAGCAGGCTATGAATCTTTAAAATTTGGAATTACATCTGAGCTAGGATATAATTGGATCCCCAGCGGGACTTTAGATAACTTAAATTATAAACTAGGTTTTGGCTTACCTTTACTAAAACCACAGTTTCCTAATAAACAAATTAATCTCTACTTCGAATATACTAACTTTTGGCTTTTTCAAAGAAACGAGTATCAACTATTATATGCTCAAGGCTTACAATATGCAGGAAAAAACATTAGTATAGACCTCTCTGTACAACTTCCTTTAGTAAATGATGTTGCTATAGATAGAGAATTAAATTACGCCTTATTTTTTGGCGGCAGATACACCTTTTAAAACATAAAAAAATTAAAAACACATAAAGATGAAAACACTAATAACCGTATTACTATTTGTAGGATTTACTTTAGAAGTAACAGCGCAAACCCCAACCGATATCGATCAATTTGAAGTTAAAGTCGATGGCTTAGGCTGTCCATTTTGTGCTTATGGACTAGAAAAAAAATTTAAACAACTTAAAGGAATAAAAAAAATAGCCATTAATATTGAAACAGGCGACTTTAGTTTTACATACCCTACAGAAAAAAAACTATCGCTTAAGCAAGTTGAGACTCAAGTAGAAAAAGCAGGATATAGCCCTGTGAGTATAAAAGTTGTTAGAGCAACTAATGAGACTGAATATTTTAGTAAAGAAGCAAAAAACAACATACCTTAACAATTATACTATGAAAACAATTTTAGCTATAATTGGTATATGTGCGATAACTGTAAGTTGCACGAGTCCTAAACAAGAAGAGTTTAAACCATGGCAATTTCAAAAAACAATAGCCCTAAGTAATGTTAACCCAATTGGAATTGCTCTAAAAGGAGACGAATTATGGTTGTCTGACGGTGACCATAACAGAGTAGTCAACATTAACAACAAAGGGCAATTATTACAAACCATACCAAACTTTGATAGACCAATGCACATTGATGCGAGTCCTACAGCGCTTTACATTCCACAGTACGGCTCAGACACAATAGCCATTTTAACCCAAAAGGACAAAAGCGATTTAACACTGCCATTACGTTTAGACGCTCCAGCAGGAATTTCTGTTTATAATGATGAAATAGCCATTGCAGATTTTTATAATAATAACATTCATTATTTTAACAATAACCAATGGATTAGCTTTGGAACGGAAGGTCATGCCAATGGAGAATTTTATTACCCAACAGACGTGCAAATTACTGCAACCCAAATTTGGGTTGCAGATGCCTATAACCATAGAGTGCAAGTGTTTGATAAACAAGGTGGCTTTGTAAAGGCAATTGCCTACAACCAAGGCATTAATGCCGCTACAGGGATTTATGTTTCCGTGCAAGATGTTTTTGTAACCGATTTTGAAAACAACCGTATTTTAATTTTTAACCATCAAGGGGAGCTGCAACAAGAATTGAAAAAAGCAATTCATAAACCCACAGATATGATTATAAAAAATGACACCCTATACACCCTTAATTACAGAAATGGAACGCTAAATACATACACTAAAGCATTATAATTATGTTATGTGCAAGCTAAAAATCCAGCCGCACGGTCAAGCACATTTATTTTTTGCCAAGTCGTCAATTTTTTAAATTTGGTATAATTAAAAAAGAAAAATAATTAACAAAATTTAAAAAATCGGTTTATACTTAATCCGAAAAGTATTGCTTACAACTGCTCTGCTTTTCTTATACTAGACTGTTACCCCAAATGAAGATATACTAACAGACAAACCATATTAATGAGAATAAAGAATTTAAGGTATTTTAAAAAGACCTATAATTAATTTGATTCAAAAGATATTCTTACCATTTTGCTCGTGCTTCACAAAATAAAAATAGCTTGCCTTTTCCTACGCTATTTCTGATAATACAATGAGTATTTTCATTACTATTCAACGAACTTTTACTACATTACACTCGAATTAAAAAGGGTTTAAAATGAACCGAATAAAAGAAGTACTAAAAAACAAAGGAATTAGTCAGACTTGGCTTGCGGAGAAAATGGATAAAAGTTATCCTACTATCAATGAGTATGCAAGAAACAAAAGACAACCAAGTTTAGAAGACTTATACAAGATTGCTAAAATCTTAAATATTGAAACAGGTGAACTACTTGTGAAAAAAGACAATATATAATGAGTGACGACCAAAAACGAATACTAGAAAGCAGCCTTTGGGCAATTGCCAACTTGCTAAGAGGAAAAATGAACCCTGATGATTATAGAGATTACATTTTAGGATTTATCTTCTTTAAATACCTTTCTGAAAAGCAAAATATCTACGTTACCGAATTACTACAAGGCGAAGATGAAACCGACTTTACTAAAGTAACTGACAACGAAACTTTAGAAACCTTACGTGAAGAATGTTTAATAAAATTAGGGTATTATTTAGAACCCAAAGAATTATTTGTTGCCATTGCAGAAAAAGGAAACAATAACATTGAAGGAGAAAGTAATTTTATACTAGACGAACTACAAGCTGTATTGAATCACATTGAGCAAAGCACCATGGGTAACGATTCAGAAGAAGACTTTGCTGCCTTATTTGAAGATTTAGATTTAACGTCTACCAAACTAGGAAGAACTGTAAATGCAAGAAACGAAGTCATAGTAAAAATTATAAACGAACTGCACAAGATTGATTTTAAACTAGAAGATTTAGAATCGGATGTTTTGGGTGATGCTTACGAATATCTAATTGGAAAATTTGCGGCATTGGCTGGAAAATCCAAAGGCGAATTTTATACCCCACAACAAGTTTCAAAAATACTAGCCAAAATAGTAACACACGGAAAAACAAAACTGAAATCGGTTTACGACCCAACTTGTGGTTCTGGTTCACTTTTATTACGCGTAAAAAAAGAAGCCGAAGTCAGTGAATATTATGGGCAAGAACTCAACCGTACAACTTACAACTTAGCTCGTATGAATATGATATTGCACGATATTCATTACCGAAAGTTTGATATTAAAAATGAAGACACCTTAGAAAACCCACAACATTTAGACAAGCGTTTTGAAGCAGTTGTAGCAAACCCACCATTTTCTGCGCATTGGAAAGGAAACAAAAATCCACTAAATAGCACAGACGAGCGTTTTGCGCAATATGGAAAACTTGCCCCAAATACCAAAGCCGATTATGCTTTTGTACAACATATGTACTACCAACTGGCAGATAACGGTACTATGGCAGTGGTGTTACCACACGGAGTTTTGTACAGAGGTGCAGCCGAAAATGGAATTCGTAAATATTTAATTGAAGAAAAAAATGCTTTAGATGCCGTAATAGGCTTACCTGCCAATATTTTTTATGGAACAGGAATACCAACTTGTATTTTGGTACTTAAAAAGTGTAGAAAAGCAGATGACACTATTGTAATGATAGATGCAAGTGGTGAAGACCACTTTGTTAAAAATGGAAATAAAAACGAACTAAGAGACTCTGATGAGAAAAGTGATATAGAAGATATTGTAAACGCTTATATAAATAGAGAGCCCATTGAAAAATACTGTTCCATAGTTTCACTTGACGAAATTAAAGAAAATGAGTACAACCTTAATATGCCAAGGTATGTAGATACATTTGAAGATGAAGTAGAAATAGATTTACAAGAAGTAAGTGAAAAACTAGTTGCAATCGATGAAAAATTAGCATTGGCTGATGCTACCATTGCTCAGTTTTGTAAAGAATTAAACATACCAAAACCTTTTTAAATGGAAAACACGAATTTAAAACCTGTTATTCGTTTTCCTGAATTTACAGAGAATTGGCAAGAAACAAAATTTAAAAATCACTTTGAATTTAAAAACACAAATTCACTTTCAAGAGACAAACTGAATTATGAATCAGGTACTATAAAAAATATTCATTACGGAGACATTCACACGAAATTCAATACACATTTCGATATTGAGAAGGAAGAACTTCCTTTTATTAATGAAGATGTAGATATTACTAGAATTGATGATGAAAATTATGTTTTGGAAGGTGATTTGGTGATGGCTGATGCTTCTGAAGATTATGCTGATATTGGTAAATCGATTGAAGTTACAAACACTAACAACGAAAAAATTCTTGCAGGACTGCATACATTCTTAGCTCGTAAAACTGATGAAACTTTGGCTTGTAGTTTTTTTGGACATTTATTAGCTAACTATAACGTTCGATTAGAATTAATGCGTATTGCACAAGGAACAAAAGTTTTAGGCTTGTCTAAAGGAAGAGTTGAACAAATTGCTCTAGCTATACCAAAGCCAGAAGAACAAGAAAAGATTTCCAATTCTTTAACAACAGTTGATAATAGAATAGCTTTACTAAAAGAAAAGAAAGACAACTTATTAGATTTCAAAAAAGGTGTAATGCAAAAAATTTTTAATCAAGACATTCGCTTTAAAGATGATAATGGAAATGTTTTTCCTGATTGGGAAGAGAAAAAGTTAGGTGAGATTTCAAATATAACGATAGGTGAATTTGTAAAAAAAACAAAACAAAATCCTGACAGCAAATATCCAGTATACAATGGAGGTAAATCTTGGACTGGTTTTTATGACGAATTCAATAATAAAGGTAATAAAATATTAATTAGTGCAAGAGGTGCAAATGCAGGATATGTGAATTTCGAAAAAAGAAGATATTGGGCAGGAAATAGTTGCTATTCTATTGAACTAAATGATAAAAACTGTCATAATATTGAATACTTCTATTATTACATAAAATATCATGAAAAGAGATTTACAAGCAATCAACAAGCAGCTAACATTCCTGCTGTTTCAAAAAAAGATGTGTCAGTATTTAAAGTGATTTATCCATCATTTTTGGAACAAATTAAAATCGCCAATTATTTAACAATTTTAGAAGATAAAATTGAAGCTTTACAACAAAAAATAGATGCTAGTGTAGACTTCAAAAAAGGTCTACTTCAAAAAATGTTTGTGTAATATGGATGAGTTAAAAAAAATAGAAAACTTTGTAATATACCAAACTGCTACAGCAAAAGTTAATGTAGAAGTGTATTTTGAAAATGACACCTTATGGTTAAGCCAAAAAGTAATAGCTCAACTATTTAATAAAGGAAGAAGTACCATAACAGAACATTTAAAAAAAATATTTACCGAAGGTGAGTTAGAGGAAAAACTGGTATGTCGGGATTTCCGACATACCACAGCACATGGAGCCATAGAAGGTAAAACACAAACTAAATCTGTAAAATTTTACAACCTAAGGGCTATAACTGCGGTTGGTTATCGGGTAAACTCTATAGAAGCTACTGCCTTTAGAAAATGGGCAACCGAAATTTTACATGAGTATATTGTAAAAGGCTTTGCAATGGACGATGAGCGTTTAAAAGAAGTAAAACACTTTGGCAAAGATTACTTTGATGAAATGCTTGAGCGTATAAAAGAAATACGCTTAAGTGAAAGACGTTTTTATCAAAAAATAACAGACATTTATGCGCTTTCTGCAGATTATAGCAATGATACAGAATTAACCAAAACATTTTATGCTACCACGCAAAACAAATTGCATTGGGCTATACAAGGAAAAACAGCCGCAGAGATTATTTACCATAATGCAGATGTTACAAAAATAGCAATGGGTTTAAAAACCTGGAAAAATGCACCAACAGGTAAAGTATTAAAATCAGATGTTTCAATAGCTAAAAATTATTTAAACAAAGAACACTTAAATCAATTACAAAGGTTGGTAACCGCATATCTAGATTTGGCACAAAATAGAGCAGAAAGAGGTATTGTAATGAATATGAAAGATTGGATTCTGTTTTTAGATAAGTTTTTAGAACTTTCAGACTATCCCATTCTTACACATAAAGGAAAAATAGCTGCTTTAGAAGCAAAATTAAAAGCAGAAACGGAATACGATAAATTTAGAGTAGAGCAAGACAAAAATTTTATTTCAGATTTCGATAAAATCATAAAAAAAATACCTAAAAAATAATGACCATACAACCAGAACAAATATTAGAAAACAATTTGGTGAGTCAATTAGTACAATTGGGTTATGAAAAAGTGATTATTAAAGATGAAGCAGACTTATTAATCAATCTAAAATCGCAATTAGAAAAGCACAATAATATCTCGCTCTCCTCGAAGGAATTTAAGCAAGTTTTAAACTATATAAATAAAGGTTCTATATTTCAAAGAGCCAAAATATTACGAGATAGAGTTCCGTTTACCAACGATAAAGGCGAAAACAAAACCATAGAGCTCATCAACCAAGTGCATTGGTGTAAAAACGAGTTTCAAGTTACGCAACAAGTAACTATGGAAGGCAAATACAAAAATCGTTATGATGTTACCATTCTTATAAACGGTTTGCCTTTAGTACAAATAGAATTAAAACGCAGAGGGCTAGAACTTAAAGAAGCTTTTAATCAAATAAACCGTTATGAGCGTCATAGTTTTGGAGCAGGAGCTGGCTTGTTTCAATTCGTGCAAATATTTGTAATTAGCAATGGTGTAAACACAAAATACTATGCAAACAGCCCTATAAAAGCACGTAGTTTTAAACAAACATTTTACTGGAGTAATACCAACAATAAACTCGTAACTCAACTTTCAAAATTTACCGATATATTTTTAGAGCCTTGCCATATCTCTAAAATGATTACTAGATATGTGGTACTTAACGAATCGGCAAAAATATTAATGGTACTACGTCCGTATCAATATTTTGCAGTAGAAGCCATTATAGACAGAGTAAAAGAAACTAGAAAAAACGGATTTATTTGGCACACTACAGGTTCTGGTAAAACCTTAACCAGTTTTAAAGCAAGTCAAATTCTCACCCACATGCCTAAAGTGCATAAGGTAATTTTTGTGGTAGATAGAAAAGATTTGGATTACCAAACTACCAAAGAGTTTAATAGTTTTAGCAAAGGCAGTATTGATGGCACAAATAACACCAAAGCCTTGGTACAACAATTGGCTGGAGACAATAAGTTAATTGTAACCACCATTCAAAAACTAAATACTGCGATTAGCAAAGCAAAGTATTTAAACCAAATGTCTGTATTAAAAGACAAACGAGTGGTTTTTATATTTGACGAATGCCACAGAAGTCAATTTGGAAAAACCCACGAAGACATTAAAAGCTTTTTTGAAAAGAGCCAAATGTTTGGTTTTACAGGAACACCAATTTTTGAAGATAACGCAGGAACAAATGAATTCGGAAAACGAACAACGGCAATGCTTTTTGGTGGCGAAAAAGCGTTACACAAATATGTAATTACAGATGCCATACGAGATGAAAATGTGTTGAAATTTTCTATTGAATACATTAATACCTTCAAGAAAAAAGAGCACATTTTAGATATTGATGTAGAAGCCATAGACGAAAAGGAAGTAATGGAAGCACCAGAGCGTTTAGATGCCATTACTGAATATATAATTGCCAACCATAACAGGAAAACCCACAACAAAGAGTTTACTGCAATTATGTGTGTTAGCAATGTAGAAACCCTTATTAAATATTACCAGTTATTTAAAGCGAAAGAACATAACTTAAAAGTAGCTACTATCTTCTCATATCAAGCAAATGAAGAAGATAAAGATGCTTTAGGTTTCACAACTTCGGAATTTGATGAAGTAGATTTAAACGGAGTAGCAGAACCAAAGCCAAAGTATCATTCCAAACATACAAGAGAACATTTGGATAGTTGTATTGAAGATTACAACAAAACATTTGGTACAAACTACTCTACAAAAGACACTCAAAGTTATTATAATTATTACAACGATATTGCTAAAAGAGTAAAGCATAAACAAGTAGATGTTTTATTGGTTGTAAATATGTTTTTGACAGGTTTTGATAGTAAAACATTAAACACCATTTATGTAGATAAGAACTTAAAATATCACGGTTTAATTCAGGCTTATTCAAGAACGAATAGAATTTTAAACGAAGTAAAATCGCAAGGAAATGTGGTTTGTTTTAGAAACCTAAAACAACATACAGACGATGCCATTGCTTTGTTCTCTAACATTGAATCTAAAGACGAAATAATAATCAAGCCTTATGAAGACTATGTAAAAAAGATGAATGATGCTTTTATACAATTACTTCAAATTACACCAACTGTAGATAGCGTACACGAATTAAAGGACGAAGAAGAGGAACTAGCTTTTGCTAAAGCCTTTAGAGAGTTAATGCGAACGTTAAATGTTTTAAAGACTTTTACCGAATTTACTTTTGATGATATAAGTATAAACGAACAAACTTTTGAAGATTACAAAACCCAATATTTAGATTTAAGAGATAAGGTAAAAAGAGAAAAT
>CALLUG010000012.1 GCA_938011315.1 uncultured Flavobacteriaceae bacterium | reverse complement strand
AGGTAAGACAATCTTGGTTTGCTACTAGTATCGGCATTTGTAAGTGAACCATCTGTGGTATTGCTCAACGGTCGTCCTACAAAGTGAAAATCGTCGCCAAAAACACTAACATGGTCTCCTAGTTTTGCGGTAATCCCCTTGTTGTAAGTAATGCGGGAATCGAGCTAAAATTGAACATTTGAATTAAAAAAGACAACGCTCAAACAGCACATTTGTTTTTTGCCAACACTTCTTCCAACGCTCAAAAAAACAAAAGAGCTGTTTCTTTGCCTCTGCCCTCAAATACTTCATTTCAATAAACATTTTTAAGAAGTTGATACAAAATTCGCAAATTATATTTACATTTGCTAAAACTAGGTCAACTTGATTTTAAAATAAATAAAATGGCAGGTTTCGGACAATTCATTAAGAGCGAACGAGAAAAACGAGATTGGACACAAACTGAATTTGGTAATCAAATTGGTATAAATACGAGTGCGATTTGCCGAATTGAAAATGGAACACAAAAATTCAGTATTTCAAAACTCGAAAGACTATCTGAAATTTTAAAAATTGACAATCAGAAAATTAATGACTTATTTTTTGCGGACAAATTTGCAAAAGAAGCTTTAAAATACAAATGCTCTGAATCAGTTTTCATAGTTGCAGAAAATAATGCCACATACTTCAGAAATACTAACGTCAAACAAGCAAAATTAAATTTTGGAAATGAATAGAAAATTAACCGCAATCGACTTATTCTCTGGATGCGGAGGATTCTCTTATGGATTCCAGCAAGCTGGATTCCACGTTATTTTAGGTGTAGATAATACAGAAATAGCTTTAAAAACCTTTAAACAAAATCATAACGATTCTAAAACACTTCTTTTAGACTTGCACGAAGACGAATCAATAGATAAAATCGTAGAGTCAAAAGGAGAGCATAAAGTAGATGTTATAATTGCTGGACCACCTTGTCAAGGTTTCTCGTTGACTGGAGCAAGAAATGAAAATGATGAAAGAAATACACTTTTCAATGCTGTATTTAAACTTGCTAAAAGAGTAAATCCAAAAGCTATCATTATTGAGAATGTTCCAGGATTACTCAATTTATACAAAGGAAAAGCAAAAAAGGAGATTATTAAATTGTGCGAAGAAATGGGATACAACTGTAATCCTAAACTTTTATATGCACCAGACTACGGAGTGCCACAGATTAGAAAACGAGTATTTTTTGTAGCAATAAAAAAAGAATTAGGCGTTTTTGAATTTCCCGAAAAAACTCATAAACCAGAAGAATATATTGGCTGTAAAGATGCAATTGGAGACTTACCAAATTTAGTCAGGGATTTAGGAAATGAAGAATTATCATATGACAAAAAAGCTACTAGTCAATATCAAAAAACAATGCGAAATGGAAATAAAGTTTTAAAAAACCATCTTGGGACAAAACATACTGAACACGTTATAAATGTTATTTCACAAGTTCCAGAAGGAGGAAATCATAAAGATTTGCCATCAGGAGTTGGAGATTCGAGAAAATTTAATGAAGCTTGGACTAGATATCACAGTAAAAGACCATCAAAAACCATAGATACAGGCCATAGAAATCACTTCCATTATAAATGGAATAGAGTTCCTAGCGTCAGAGAAAATGCAAGATTACAATCCTTTCCTGATGAGTTTGTTTTTTTTGGTAATAAAACTCAACAATACAGACAAGTTGGAAATGCTGTTCCGCCATTACTTGGAAAAGTTCTTGGTACTCAACTGATAAACTATTTGAAAGATGAAAATTAATGTAATTGACTTATTCGCTGGTTGTGGTGGATTAACAGACGGATTCCTTCAAACAGGAAAGTACAATACTTTAGCTGCTGTTGATTGGGAGTTTCCAACTGTTCAAACTCTTAAAAAAAGATTGAGTACAAAATGGAATTATGATTTAGACCGCAATAATATATTACATTTTGATATTCAAAGAACAGACGAATTAATAAATGGCTTTGATGATTCAAAATTTGGAAAAAGTGAAGGACTTGACAAAATTGTTGGAGATAAAAATGTTGACTTAATAGTTGGAGGGCCACCTTGTCAAGCGTATTCAATGGCTGGAAGAGTTAGAGATGAAAATGGAATGCAAGATGATTATCGTAATTTTTTATTTGAGAGTTATGTGAAAATGGTTAATCACTATCAACCTAAAGCTTTTGTTTTTGAAAACGTAGAAGGTATTCTTTCTGCAAAACCAGGCGGAATATCAATTGTTAAAAGAGTAAGAAAAGCTTTTAAAGAAATCGGATATGAAATAACTGAAAACTTGAGAGAAAATGCTTTATTTGACACTTCATATTACAATGTTCCTCAAAAAAGAAAAAGAGTTATAATCTTTGGTGTGCAAAAAAGTGAAAATAGTACAAAACAAGTTCGCAGATTTTACTCACTTATGAAAGAAAAGGCAAGTTTTGAACCCTTAAATTCTAAAATTGCTTTTGAGAATTTACCAAAAATTTATCCATCAAAATTAAATTCAAAATATTCTCATACAGCTAAATTGAATGGTGTCCCTTTACCTAAAAATCACGAACCAAGAAAACATAGTTTAAGAGACATTGAAATATTTAAATTACTGACAGAAGACATCTTAAGCGGCAGAGAAAAATACACTTCAAGTAAAGCACTTATTCAGTTGTACAAAGAAAAAACAGGTAAAGATTCAAAATTTCATAAATATCACGTAATACGTGAGGACAAACCAAGTAATACCATTCCTGCGCATTTATACAAAGATGGTTTAAGACACATTCATCCTGACCCAAGTCAAGCACGCTCGATAACGGTTAGAGAAGCAGCGAGAATACAAACATTTGATGATGATTTTGAATTTCTGGGTTCGAGAGGAGACCAGTATAAAATGATTGGAAATGCAGTTCCACCAAAATTTTCTAAAGTAATTGCAGAAACAGTATCTGATGTATTAAACAATTCAGATATTTCATTCACATTAAAAAAAGGGCTTTTCAGTCAAGAATTAGTAACCCCGATTTAAGCTTATGCTATACACTCAAAACTTAGAAGAATTAATATTTCATAGACACGAAATGCACGAAACAGATGAACTGATTGTGCTATCTGGTTATTTAGGTCCTAGACCTGTTTCTAGACTTGAAGAATTACCTTTCAATTCAACAGTAATTTATGGAATGTATGGTTCAGAAGGTATTCGTCCAAGTCTGCATAACTCACTTACCAATATTCAGGGAGAAGTAGAAAATCTCAATATCTTTTATTCAAACTTACCAGTCCACTCTAAATGCTATGTTTGGAGAAGAAGAGGAGAAATAATTCACGCTCTTTTAGGTTCAGCAAATTTTTCAGTAAACGGTTTGACAACACCATTTCGTGAAGTACTCGCTGAAACAACTTTTGACACTTTTCAACCATTAAACGAATACATAAGACACGTTCTTAATAATTCGATTTCTTGTTTAGAGGTTGGAATGGAAAGAGTAATTGAAGCAAGAGAACAAATCGATTATTGTGATATGTCTTTACTTGCAAACAATGGAGAAGTTCAAAACGCAGCTGGTCTAAATTGGGGACAAAACCCAAGAAATCATACAACACCCAATGATGCTTATGTGCCAATAAGAACTAGATATATAAGAGATTTTCCAAATCTTTTTCAACCAAAACAGATAAACCCAATGAATATTGATAATAGAGGTCGTATGCAAAGGCATAATGACTCTGTTGAAATAATTTGGGATGATGGACTTACTATGGAAGGTCTTTTAGAAGGTTCACAACCCATTGATGGAATTACATATCCAAAACAGATAAGTTCCTTTCCTTCAAAAGCTCAATTAGGTGAATATATTAGAACGAGAATTGGAGTTCCTTTAGGTCAACCAGTTAGAAGACATCATTTAGAAAGATATGGGAGAACTGACATTAGAATTTCATTACTTGGAGACGGTGTTTACAAATTTGATTTCTCTGTGTAATGCCAACGCTTAAAGCCATACACATTTGCAATTCGCTACAGTCAAAACACAAGTCAAAAATTGCAAAAGAGTATGGCTTTGCCAACGCTCACATTTTGAACTAAATAACAAACACCGGAAAACAAAGCAGAACGTGAAAAGCACTACTTACAACAACGTGTATAAAACATAGCTATTATAGGCTTTCTGAGAGGTTTTTGCTTATTTAAAAGTACGCCAAATTTTTTATTTGGTTATATTTAGAAAAGAAAATTAAACATAAAAATAAAAAATTCGGCTCGTGCTATTTCCGAAAAGTTAGCATTTATTTATACGCTACGTTTCATACACAAGACCGATAGTGACTTCCATGCTTTCGTCTAAAACACTCATATAAGCTAAATAATAGCTATCCCCTGTATCGTTATCATCCTCAAAACCTAATGTAATCGCGCTATTCGAAAAATCTTTAGCTAAACTTGGTGAGGTTTCATTCATTTCAGAGCTTAACGTCCCTCCAAAAAGTGTCTGCATTTGTGCTGTGTTTGCTTCTGTAGTTTCAATCTGACCTAAGGTTACGTTATTAAACTTAATACCGTAAAGTTCGTCGTATGTTAAGGTGTTTCTTTGTGCTGTGCTATAGCATATCGAGAATATGCTTACTAGCAGTATTGTGTGTATGTGTTTCATAGGTTTTATAAATAAGAGGGGGAAACCTAGTTCCCCCCTCTCTAGTGTGCTTATTTACTTTCTTGCTAAAATTTCATATGTCGATTATAATAAATTATTATCGTACGCCACTTACTATTAATGTGATTTTATTTGAAACATCAAAATATATTGTTGCATAGCCATCTAGATCATTGTAGTCCAAACCGATAGATCCTCCTAAAAGATGCTGCCTACGACTAGCATAGCTCAAAGGATAAATAGATTCAAGGACACTTATATTGTCACCTATTTTAATTTTATGATTTGTAAAAGTATAATTCTCACTGGTCATTTCAAAAGAATCTACGAAGCCATTTGCAGCATAAAATAAGAAGCCATTGTAAGAATGTTTTTTTGCCATTACCTCATCCATTTCAAAATAATAGTCTTCTGTTAGTGTAGGTTGTCCTAAGTGTTGCAAGACTAGAGCTTCTTCAGTCCCTATTATAGGCATACCATTTATGCTAATCTCACTTATACTAACTTCATTTTTTTTGCCGTTTCCATTTGTATTACTTGAGCCTATTTGTGCTTTACAAAAAGCTGTTGTCAGTATTAAACTGAATATTAAAATTATGTATTTCATAGGTTTTATAAATAAGAGAGGGAAACCTAGTTCCCCCTCTCTAGTGTGTTTATTTACTTTCTTGCTAAAATTTCATATGTCGATTATAATAAATTATTATCGTACGCGACTTACTATTAATGTGATTTTATTTGAAACATCAAAATATATTGTTGCATAGCCATCTAAAATGAGCTATAACTAATCTTGGAATATATTAGCTTTAGATAACATATAAAACCTAAACATAGCCTTAGTTACATTTAGGTTTTATAGTGGTATATAGACCCAATAGAAACGAATGATAGTTTTATTTTGAGTCATAGATAGTATTATATACTATCCTCTAAGGGGTTTTAAACCTTAGTTATTTTTCAAAATTATTTGCTGTAATTATTGCCTTAAAATGGCAAATCGTCGTGTTCTTCCTTATTAAGGTCACTTGCAGGCTCAAAAGCTTCTGTAGGAGGTACAGGAGGCGTTTCGCTGCCTTGCTGCGGAGCTTGCTGTAGATTTTCAATACGCCAACCCTGTATAGAGTTAAAATATTTTGTTTCGCCTTGTGGATTAACCCACTCTCTCCCACGCAGATTAATACTTACTTTTACCTGCTGGTTGGTTGTATAATTGTCTAACAAATCGGCTTTATCCTGCACAAACTCAATCATGATATGCTGTGGGTACTGCTCTTCTGTAGTAACTACGAGCTCTCTTTTTCTGAAGCCATTAGCTCCAAAAGTTTGTGTTTCGCCTATGAGTTTAATTTTTCCTTGTACTTCCATTGTTTAATTATTTTTATATCTGTGTTTCGTTTTTTTTTATGATAGTAGTAGCTTCCAAGCCGATTGCACTTCGCCACGGCTTAAGTATTTTTGCGCTGCTTTATGCTTTTCTGTAAGCGATGCTTTTGCTACTTCGGGGCAGCGTTTGCTCAGGTCGTTTATAAAGCTATCGACGGCGTCTTTATGAGGTAAGGCCTCTACATTAGCCAGCATCCCTAAGTCGTTTCCTGTTAAGACAGTACTGTTTTTAATATGACTTGGCATAGCATCGACTCCAATACCTAAACGCGATAGCGGTTTTGGGATTTCAAAAAACCCACTTTTAGCTCGATTGTAATAGCTACCTCCTGCTCTGGACACTAGGTCTAGAGCGTCTTGATTAATTGTGTTGTCCTTATTTAAAACAGCATTATGGATATGTATTTTTAACACTTCGCAAATGACCAAATTACCTGCGCCTGGACCTGTACCCAAGGGTTTTATTTCGTTAACCTTACACTCAAACTGTACTGGAGCCTCTGCAACCCTAAAGGGCTTTACCGTGTCTGACGCCAACATTGTTAACCCTGACTTATCAAACTCATTAGTGCCCTTGGGGTAGGCGGTACTACTTAAAGACATTTGATGCACAATACTGTGGTTTACAACATTAATTACCACTTCGTTTACGGCTTCTATATTATGCAGGGTGTCTTTTTTAGTGCCATCGGTACCACGAAGTGCTGGCGAGAACACCAATATTGGTGGGTTAGCACTAAACACATTAAAAAAACTAAACGGCGACAGGTTTGGCTCTGCCTTGGCACTTATAGTGCTTGCAAAGGCAATGGGTCGTGGCGCAACAGCACTTAGTAATAAATGATGCAGCACGGGCGTTGTTAAGTCTTTTGGAATAAACGAGGTCATGCTTAAGGATTTAGGCAAAGTTAATCATCTTACAGAAATTTAAAAAACGATTTACTAACATCTAGCACAATAATATTAACATAATTGCATTATATTTAGCTTATAATATTATGACATTGCCTTTGACTCTTAAAAGTTACTTACGTTGGATTCTTATTGTGATTTCTTTTGGCATTATCTCGCTAATTCTTTGGAATACTTATTCATTTTTTCAATATTTTAAGGCGGAAGAACGTAATAAAATTGAAACTTGGTCTATTGCTCAAACCAATTTTGTGAGTAGTCTTAACGATCTAGACAGCGAGTTGAATGCGGTTGTAAGCCATATTGTAAGCGATACCGTATCGATAACCAATCCTGTAATGGTTATAGGCTCAAACCAACGTATTATTTCTATTAGACAAATAGATACTACGGCTATAAAAAACCCCAAAGCTTACTTGGCAAAGTTAAAACTACGGTTTGAACAAGAGAATAATCCTATTGTTATGGGGTCTGAAAACGATAGTATTGGTACAATTTATTACGGTAACTCTCCACTATTAGTAAAGCTAAAATACTATCCGTTAGCCCTTATTCTTATTATTATATTATTTGGGGCGGTTGTGTTTTTCTTTTATAAAAGTTCTAAAATAGCTACACAAAACAAGTTATGGTCGGGCATGGCTAAAGAAACGGCGCACCAAATAGGAACCCCATTATCGTCTTTGATTGGTTGGACAGAATTGCTAAGAACCGAACATGTTAATCCAGATTATATTGCAGAAATTGAAAAAGATATTGACAAGCTACTCATTATTACTGAGCGTTTTAGCAAAATAGGATCCCTCCCTACTCTAGAAAAAAGTGATGTAATTATAGAAACCATCGAATCTTACGATTATTTAAAAGCACGATTTTCTAAACTTATTGATTTTAGAATACACATTCCCAACCCACCCTTATATGCAAACTTAAACAAACAGTTGTACAGTTGGACTATTGAAAATTTGGTAAAAAATGCTATCGATGCTATGAAAGGTAAGGGGGTATTAACACTAGATATCGTTGAGGTTAAAGACACTATTCTTATTAGCATTTCCGATACCGGAAAAGGTTTGGAACGCAGTAAGTTCAAAAAAATATTTGAGCCAGGGTACACTAGCAAAAAAAGAGGTTGGGGCTTAGGCTTATCGCTTGCAAAACGAATTATAGAGGACTACCACAAGGGAAAGATAAAAGTATTATCGTCTGAAATTGATAAAGGAACTACAATACAAATTACGTTACAAAAACATAATTAAAGCTCATCTTGTATTGCCTTTGCTGTTGCTCTAAGTGTTTCGGGAGATAGTGCTACTTTGGTCATAAAACGAGCATCTTCCATATGGTTTAGGGGGATTAAATGCACATGTACATGAGGTACTTCTAGGCCAATTACAGACATACCCACACGCTTACAAGGAATGGCTTTTGCTATGGCAAGGGCTATCGTTCTAGAAAAACGCATCAACTCTGTGTAGTGCTTTTCATCCAAGTCAAAAATATTATCAGTTTCTTTTTTGGGTATGCAAAGCGTATGCCCCCTAGCGTTGGGGTTAGCATCCAAAAATGCTAAAAAATGCTCTGTTTCTGCTATTTTGTAGCACGGTAGTTCTCCGTTTACTATTTTTGTAAAGATTGATGCCATAGCCTACCTAGAGATTTCAATAATATCAAACTTCATAACACCAGTAGGAACTTGTATTTCTGCAACATCTCCAACAGATTTTCCTAATAGGCCTTTGCCTATGGGAGAGTTTACCGATAGTTTTCCGGAAGCCAAATTTGCCTCGCCATCGGCAACTAAAGTATATTGCATTTCCATACCGTTAGTTTGATTTTTTATAGTTACTTTAGAAAGTACTAACACTTTGGAATTGTCTAACTGCGACTCGTCTATAACACGGGCTCCTGCTAGGGCATCTTCTAACTTTGAGATACGCATCTCTAACATGCCTTGCGCCTCTTTGGCAGCATCGTACTCGGCATTTTCACTCAAATCGCCTTTATCTCTAGCTTCTGCTATCGCTTTGGAGGCTTTTACCCGTTCTATATCTTTTAGTTGTTTTAATTCGTCTCTTAATTTTTTTAAGCCTTCTGGTGTATAGTAAGATACTTTACTCATAACATCATCGTTAATTATTTTGAATATAAAGCGTTCGATAGTTACTTTTGGTTCGCTAAGTAGCATTTCGGAACAAAAAAATCCCGTTAAAACGAGATTGCAATACAAATATACAAAACTTTTAACTTACAATGGTTTGTTGTACATTGAGACCAAAATGAAATTTATGAGATTCTTAGTTATTATTGTTACAAGTTTGTGCTTACTAGCATGTGGCAGCGACGACCGTATAGACCCTAATTGTAATTTTTTGCTAAATAACTTGAATGTGGATAGTACTGTTAATTTGGGTTTACCGCAGTTTAGTCAGCTTCAATTTGTTGGTAATTCTGTATTTATTCCAGGGCTTGGTAATCAGGGAGTTATTATTAGCAATACTGGTGGTGGTTTTTTTGCTTGGGATGCTAGTGATCCTAACCACGAGTTACAAGCCTGCTCGACATTAAGCATTTCAGGAGGGCTATCGGCAGTGTGTGGTTGCGAAGACGAAACTGCTTACAGCTTGGTTACAGGGCAAGCTCTAGGCAGCTCTTTGCCTTGTAGTTTAATTAATTACCCTGTGCAGCAGCAAGGCAATACATTGTTTATTAGAAATTAATTTTAAAAAAAACGAAGCTACACTAATGCAGCTTCGTTTTTTTATACCAATTATTATTTAAAATAAGCTGTAACTAATTTGGAATATAGTGTGCTTAGATAACATAGAAAACATAGCCTTAGTTACGTTTAGGTTTTATAGACACAATAGAAACGAATGATATAGCTTATTGTGAGTCATAATTGGTATTATTCTATAAAAAGGGGACTAAAACTTGAAGGTTGCTCCAAATAATACATTAATTCCTGCTTGTGGGTAAAAGCCTGTACCATCGATAGTGCTAACGCCCGTCCCTGCAGCATCTGGAACATCGAAACTAAAGAAAAAACCATTGTTTTCGTAAGTCTCATCAAATATATTATTAATCTGTCCTGTTAGCACAATTGATTTTACAATTGAAAATCCATCAATAACATACTGTACGTTTAGATCGTTCGTAAAGTAGCTGTCTAGTCGTGAGCTTTCGGCATCGATATTTGCCAAATATTGTTCTGACACATATTTTGAAAAGAAAGTGAAACTCAAATGATCTGTTGGCGCATAAGTAATAGCATTGCCTGCCACAAAATCTGGAGAAAATGAAATGTTAGTCGTTCCTAAGTTTTGAAGTTCTCCGTCACGCTGTGCAATAAAATCTCTGTTTTTGTTTGTACTTATCGCAATATTTGGTCTGGCAAAAAGCTTATCGCTCAAGCTAATTGTAGCATCGACCTCTAGACCTAATCTAAAACTGCTCCCACTGTTTTGCCTAATAGGAAACCCTACTTGGTCTAGCTCGCCTGTAAGGACTAACTGGTTGGTAAAATCTAGGTAATACACGTTGGTGTTTACCTTAAAGCGCTTAGTGTTTAAGCGCCATCCTAATTCAAAATCGTTTAAGCTTTCGGGTTCTGGGTTGCCGTTTTCAAAATCGACTCTTGCGGGTTCTCTGTTTGCTCGAGCATAAGAAAAATACAAACTATTATTTTGGTTTGCCTTAAAGGTAAGCCCTGCTTTAGGGTTAAAAAATGTATAATTTTCGTTTACAGAAAGTGTTGCGTTTGGGTTAAACAGGGATCCGTTTGCTGTATAATCTATATTTCGTAGTTGTGCATCGGCATAAAATGATAGTCTATTGCCCAACTTAAATGTTGCTTTGGCGTATAGGTTAACATCTTTTTTGTCGCTATTATTATCAAAAAATCGTGTTGGTATCGAGGGTAAGGGTGAAATATCTGAAGCAATAATTTCTCCAAATTGCTCGCCGTCATAACGGTTCCAGCTACCACCAAAAATAGCATCAAGCTTGTTGGTTTTATAATTTATATTAAACACTGTACCATAAAAATCACTATTTAGGTGCGAGCGTGTAATTAAGTCGGCACTTTCTATTAACTCCCCATTAAGTGTGAAAGATGGGAGCCTGTAAAACTCTAAGTTTCCGCTAAAATTTGGATCAAAAAAAGCTTGGTCGTCTATATATTGTTCAAAAAAACCACGACCATAAGTATAATGTAAGGAGAGGTTGCCCGTCCAATTAGAATTAAACGTGTGAGTGGTGTGTAACTGGTAATGGTCTTGTTTGTAATTATCGGTTTGATTGTCATGAAATTGCTGATTTCCATCACGGTCAAAAAACAGGCCATCGGCATTAAAACGTCTGTCTGTTGCCAATGTCGCTTCATCAACTCCTGCAAAGGCCAATCCTGTTATCTCTTCGCCTCCAAAAGCCAACGCTTTAACTAAGGTACGATCTGTTTTGTAAATTCCACTCAAAAAATAAGAGCTTAAATCTGAAAAAGCACGGTCTATATACCCGTCAGACTCAATGCGCGATAAACGTCCAGAAAAGGCAAAATGATCGTTGAGTAAGCCTGTACCTAGCTTTACCGTATGTTTTCTGGAATTAAAACTACCATAAGAGTTTGCTATTTCAGCAAAGGGCTCTGTTGCATAATCGTCTGTTAACACATTAATGCTTGCGCCAAATGCGCCTGCACCGTTGGTAGAAGTCCCTACCCCACGTTGCACCTGTATATTTTCTACCGAAGACGCAAAGTCTTGTAGGTTTACCCAAAACACGGTTTGGCTATCGGCATCATTATAAGGAATCCCGTTAAGGGTAACATTAATTCTAGAGTTATCGGCACCACGAATTCTAATATCTGTATAGGCAATTCCTGTGCCATCAAACGTAGTCGATACAGTGGATGGTAAGTATTTTAAAAGCACAGGGATATCCTGACCTAAGTTTACTTTTTCTATTTCAATTTTACTAATTTCAGAATAGGTAATTGGTGTCTCTGCTGTTGCACGAGACGATTTTACAATTACTTTGTCTAACTTTTCGGTTTTTAACGAATCTTTTTTGGTGTTTTGTTGTGCATTAGCTGTCATAAAAACAACCAATAGTGTAGTGAGTAGTACTAATTTTTTCATTGCGATTAAGCTTATAACCGAATAAAAAGAGGTCATTATTCTTGTTAGTTAATAATTGTTTTCTATACTGTTAAGCCTTTTCGTTAGCTAGTATCGTTTTACAACACACAGGCCAACGCCATTTTCTTAACACTTGTTTCCTTAGCAGCATTACCTGCTCAGGTTCAATGGGTATGATCTCAGCCAATTATATCTTAAAAATTTATATTGAAAACTTTACATGCGCTTAGTCATCAAAACTCTTTTTAATCGTAATAAAGCACCCCTTTTTTGAGAACGGTGCAAATGTAATACAGATTTTTGGTTTTTTTTTAACTTAATTTTGGTTTTTTTCTAAGCTTTTTTTTGTCCGATAGGTTTCGTTTTTCTTTTATGCGTTTGCGTATTACACTTTTAGGAATTTTGGTTGCCATTCGTTTTTTAGGAACATGTAAGCTTTGTTTAATTAGAGCTATACATCGCTTTATAACAAGCGCTTTGTTGTTGTGCTGACTACGAGACTCACTACATTGTAAAATAAGTTGATTGTCTTTAGTTAATTTTGATTTTAAAACGCTAATTAAACGCTGTTTTTCTTCTACAGATAAGCCTAAGGACGATGCTAGATTAAAGTGCAGCTCTACCTTTGAAGCTACTTTATTAACGTGCTGCCCGCCACTGCCAGAACTACGAACTGCTTTAAACTTAAGTTCGGAACTTATTGTTTTAATATCCATACTTAGTACTTGTAAAATAGTACAATATAGTCCATTTTGTAGTAATGCCAATTATGACTCCAAAATACTCATATTTGTAAAACTATTTTTTGTTATCTTGGCATACAAATTCGTAAACTCTAATGATGAAAAACAGTTTAAAATACAGTCTTATCTGTTGGTGTGTTATGCTTTGCCTTAGTTGTAAAACAGAACGTTCTAAGCAAACACCGAAAGAGTATAGCTTAGTAAGACAAACCGATAAAGTTTTTGTTTTAGATAATGAAACTGCCTATGACCAACTTGAAGATGAAAAAATTGTAACTATAAACAACATTAGGTATTACTGTTTTTTTAACAGGGCTAATTACTCCATCTATATTTATAATTACGATACCAGTAGCTTATACCGTAAAATACAGCTCGAACGTGAAGGGTCTAATGGTATTGTAGCACCATATTTTCATGTTGGTTTTCTTGTTCATGACCTTAATACAATTATTATAAATACCAACAAATTTATATATATTGTTAATGCTAACGGAAAGATTATTAAAAAAGCAGAAACAACTGTTGAAAGTATTATTGATGACACGTGTGTGCGACTCGATAACACCTCTTATTTTGAGGACAATAAGCTATATACATCGCTATACAAAATATTTCCTAACGATGTTGATGACAACCCTACAAAAGGTGTTTTTAATTTTGACACTGGAAGCATTGAAGCTACTTATTTAGAAAATTCTGTATTGGTAAAAAATCACGACAAAATTATTGAACGTATTAAGAAATGGATGACTAAATATGGGACAATGCCTACTGTTGGTGCTTTTTTTGTTAAAGACACTAATACCTTATATGCAAGTTCTTTGCTAAACGACAGTATTTATGCTTTTAAAAACGCTAAACTCCAAAAAACTTACTATGCAAGCGACCCTAATGTTACAACCGCAAACTATACTAACTTTCTGGACAAGCATGAAACTGAAATTAAGCATCTTAGGGATGAGTCTAGTTATGATGGCTCTAAGTCTACAAATTGTGCTTATTACACAAGTATGTTTATAGACCCAGAGTATAACTGGATTTACAAGATTTTAATTCATGGCACTAAAACGGCTATAGACCCCAATACAAAAGAAGAATTCCAAGTGGTACGTAAAGCTTCTTTGGTTGCATTAAATTTAAGCTCAGAAACCACAAAGGTATTTAATATCCCTCTCGACGTTATAAATCTAAATGATTATTACACAAACACGTTAGTAAGTAACGAAGGTATTCACTTTTCAATAAAAGAACCCGAAAACGAAAACGAAAAACGCTACGCTGTTTATAAGGTAGAGCAGTAAATGAAACTATCTAAATTGTATTATTATGTTTTACACTATAAAGTATTAAGCTTAGACAAAATGACGTGGTACTTTTAAAAAAAAAGAGCTGCATTAAAACTCTTGTTTATTGTGCTTTGCTTCAAAAATACTACGGTTTAACCATTTCCCAAGTCGGAAAAGGAACTAACTTCTTTGTTTTCTTTAATCTCTTTTCGCAAATTAGTTTTCCTATATATTTAAAAAGAATTAGGTCGTTTTCACTCCATTCAGTTGTGAAATTCACTAATGAATCTATTACTTTTCCATTTTTTTTAATCATAAGAGCTGTCATTCCTCTTGTCGGATTTATTTTTCTTTTCTTTCTTTGTTTTCGGTCAATATTTTCAATTAGCATTAACAATTTATCCAATTCAAATTTATTTAACTTTCCGATATGATTTCCAGAGGAATTATTCAATTTACCCTCAACAAAAATAGAGTCGTTTCTTATTTTTAGATTGTAATAAAAGTCACTATTACATTTTTTATGTCGGAAAAGAGTTTTATGTAAAACGTCTGATATTCCAATCTCAAATAATGCTTTTTTCTTGTCACAACTTGTCACAAATATTGAAATTAAAAGCAATAATATTAACGTATTGATTTTTTTCATAATGTTTTACAACGTCCCAATGTGTGGTTTGTCAAGTGGTTTAAGCACTAATTTAGCAAATAAATCACAGATACAAAGTCTGCGAGGGCTTTCGTAAGTAGGCTGTTTAGGCGTTGGTTATTTTCACACTCGGCTTAGTTCATCTATTAAAGCTTTACGCTTTGGGTATTGTTTCCTAAATAACTCTATCAACTCATTTACTTGTTCATTCCCGCCTAGTTTTTTCATTCTACGTAAATATCTGCAGGCTGTTTGGTAATGATTTCTTCCAATATATTTTTCAACATAGCTTGTGATTCTTTCGCTGTAAAGTTCAATCAATTCAGAAGAATACTCTTTTGATAAATACTGTTCGTTCTGCTCAATATTCTGCATAGAAAGATTTTGTTTTAGCATCATAAATAATCTATCCCACCATTCTTCTTTTATGTAAATTTTCCGTACTAATTCCGTATAAGTCCACCTATTTTTAGGCGTAATTTCTTTTATTATTTCTTCTAGAAAGGGATGCCATTTTTCATTTTCAATAGTCTCTTTAAGAATTTGATAGTAATCTTGTTCGGGATGAAAATTATTAATAAACAGGAATCTTGAATATTCAATAATTTTTGAAGTATTTTTTTGCGTTTGTGCAACTTTCAGTAACCAATTACACCAAACTTTAACCAATCCTGGTTTGTCTTTTTTATCACATTTAATGCCATCTTCTGAAAGCTGTATTACCTTTTCAAAATTATTATTTTCAAACGATTTTTCTATCTCTTTTTTTCTAATTGATGGATTTGAAATGTGTTTGTTAATATATTCATCTACTTCTTTTTCTCCTTTAAAGCGTCTTAATAAGTCTAGTTTAAAGCACTGAGCTCTTTCTCTTTCATAATCTCCATTAACAGATTCTAAACAATCAAGAATTATATTTGCATCACTTTCTTTATCAATTAGCTTACAAGCAATATGAAGCATTCCTAAATGCCAATCCCAACCTTCAAATAATTTTTGTTTAAAAGTAGAAATGCAGTATTCAAATATTCTCTCTTTTAAGTCTTTTGGGAGTTTTTCTTGTGTTAATTTAGAAAGTAACTCCATAGCCGATTCTATAAAGTAACCTAAATCTCCATTACTGTCATCTCCATACTCAAAAGCTTCTGTCATTTCTTCTAGTAAAGCGGTGCTGATGAGGAATACATTTTCAAAATTAGTATTAGTTAAATACTTTTTGGCATTTTCTAAAAATGGTTGGGTTGTGTTTACTACATATTTCATATCCGACCAATCTATCCAGCCATCTCTTCCTGCTGCTGATTGCAATATGGAATGAATCTGTTTTTGGTAAAATTCTTTCGATTGATTTTGACTTAAATGACCAAAGGATGCTAAAAAGTAATTCCTAAATTTCTTGTCTTTTTTACTATTCTGCTGTACAAATTCTATAAGCTCTTTGTGTGAAATTGTTTTTAATAATTCTTTTACTTGTTGAGAAACGGACTTTGTTTTTTTCTTTCTTGATTTAGAAATATTCGGTTCATTTAATCCTAATTCATCTTGTTGTAAATGAAAAATTACTGCAACTATGTGTTTGCAAACCGGCCCCATATCGTAAGGACAATCGCAATTATATTCGGTAATGGTCTTGTTGTGAATTTTTAGTTGAATTGTATATTCTTCTGTACCAAAAACAATGGCTTCATACCCTCCATTTGAAATTTCTGTAAAATCATTTATTGCATCACCTTTAAAATAGGACAACCCTCTTTTTAAGATTTTTTCATCAATGAGTTGCTCAAATTCGTTTAAAGGTATTTTCATTGTTTAGCTGTAAAATGGCTACTTATTCTGATTTTAAAACCGGCTTTTCTTCTAAATCATAAATCGCTTCCGATATTTCAACTCGAAACCAAAGGTTAAACATTTTGTAATTACGTTTTTGAGGCCATTGTTTTTTGTTGGTATGCCAATCTTCTAATGCCATTGTAAATAATTTATCGAATTTCTTTTTCAGAAATTTTTCTAAATCATCTATATTATCATCAACCAGATATATATCAACCTCTATCTCATCCATCTTACTGTCAGGGTACAAATTATTATACCAATCTATAAATGGTTGTTTTGGTTTTAGAATAATCGCACTTCTATTAATATAATTTTCTTCAAAATCTTCTTGAACGTACAGTTCATCTTCTTCTATAGCGTTTATCATGTTTGCTATATAAGCATTCTCTTCTTGGGTTATAACACTTAGTATAGGGTCTTCGTCATCGCTTACTTCTTTTAATTCAAAATCTACTATAAAATTTGTGTATGCTTTAAAATTTTCTTCCTTGTAGGCTATCATTCTTTTTATTAGCAAAAATTCTTTTTTATTTTGTTTAATTGAGTTTATTTCTTTTTCAATATTCTCATTTGGCATAAGACTATTCACATTGGCCATATTCCAAATATTTATTGCAAACTCTAAAATATCTTCTATGTATTCATAATCTTTTAAATCATCCATAAAAGGATTCATAAATTGTTCTAATAATGTTGAATACTTAACTCCTGTATTTGGAACTATTTTGTTGTTCCCAAACAAATTAATTACTTTATTACTCATTTTTCTATTTTTAAAAGGCATTAAACTTATCTCCCATAGCGTGTTTTAAATTCCATTTTTTTGTGGTGTCTAAGGCACGTTCTAGTACGATTAATTTTTGGTCTATATTTATTTTGAAATACTCTACGGTTTCATCTGCAATAATAACATCCAGACAGATTAAAGTTTCTTTGTCTCCATCTGTAGCAAATAGCATTTCATTTTTTTTAAATTTGGCTTGCTTAGTTAAGGTATAATTGAGCTTAAAACCGTTTTTTATTAATATTTCGGTAATCAATTCGTCTCTGTTGAAGGCATTTACCAATTGTGCTTCTTTGTCTTTAATGTACTGTTTAAGTAGCTCAATATTTTCTTCCTCTGTTTTTTCAGGATCGGGTGCAAATTCTACTCTTGGAAAGTTAGATTTTTGAAGTTTGAATACTTTAAAGCCCAAACTAGAGTTTTTAGAATAGTTAGGGGCATCTTCAGCTACCATTTCTAAAGGTAGTTCTCCTTTTTTCTTCTCTTCTTTCTCTTTTAGACCTTTTTGTATTTTTTCTATTACTCGTTTGTTTCGTTCAATAGTGATGTCGCTTATTTTTTTATAACCTGCTTTGTAAGCTTCACTTTTTTCATCTGTTTGTTCGGGCAATTGTACTAAAATGTATTTTCTGTTTCCGCCATCTTCTTGGTTGAGCTCTGTTATGGCTTGCCCTGTAGTTCCTGAACCTGCGAAGAAATCTAAAACAATATCATCTTTAGAAATGAAAGGTTTAATAAAGTCTTTCACAAATTTGTAAGGTTTTGGATTATCAAATTCTAAATTCCACTTTTTTAACAATGCATCATCACTTCCTGCATATCCAACAACACTTGGAATATTTTCAAATAAATTCTCTTTTAGTAAATATTTTCTTTCAGGTTGTTTGCTTTCATCTTTTCCGAAAAGGATTAAATTATTTTTCAATAAATCTTCCATTGTTTCAGGTGGATTTCTCCAACCTCTTTCTGGTATCGGACATTCTTTTTTTGTAGTAGGGTGAATTAAAGGAATAAAATATTGGTCAGGAGCTTTTTTCTTATTAGGCCAAGCCATTGAAACACCTCTATAAACATCTCCATTTTTGTCAATTTTATCATAAGCTCTTTCTCCACCACTATACGGTTGGGATTTTATCCATTCTTTAAATTCTGAATTGACTTCATGTAATCCATTCTTTGAGACTTTCTTAAATAATGTTGCTGCCTTTTTCAAAATTTGATTGGCATTAGGCTTTTCTCTTCTTAAATCAGAAACAGAAAATAAAGATTCGTTGCTTTTGGCAAAAAGCATAATATTTTCGTGCTGATATCCTATTGATTTTGCATCACCTTTTGGATTTTGTTTATCCCAAATAATATTTCCTAAAAAATTTTCTTCTCCGAAAACATCTTCACATAGTTTTCTTAAATGATGCTCTTCGTGTTCATCAATATGAATCGCAATTATACCATCTTCTTTTAACAATTGTCTTGCAACTAACAAACGGCTATACATCATATTGAGCCAATTACTATGAAAACGTCCATCAGTTTCAGTATTAGTATCTATTTTGAAGCCATCTTCAGTCATCTCCGAATTTTCCCAATATTCTTTTTTGTCTTGGTTAAATTTGTCAGAATACACAAAGTCTTTACCCGTATTGTAAGGTGGGTCAATATAAATGCACTTTACTTGCTCACGGTAGCTGTTACTTAATAGTTTGAGTACGGCTAGGTTTTCTCCTTCTATTATTAAGTTTTCACTTTCGCTTGGATTTACACTTCTTTCTTTATCATAAACAAGCGTCGCATCTGTAGGGGTAAAAGCTTCTCTTTTAGCATTACTTTTACCAAACCATCTAAACTCATAACGTTCTGTTTCATTCACACTTTTAGGGTCAACTACTTTTTTAAGTTCGTTTATGTTTAGGGCACCATCATTGGTAAAAAGATCTGGCATTAATTGTTTTAACTGCTCCAATCTTTCTTTGTTCCAATCGTTACTCAAAGGCATATGTTTGTTTATATTTTTCATTTTCTATGCTTCTTCAATTAATGTATTAATAGTAGTATTGGCTTCTGTTTTAAAATATTGGTAATCTTTTACAGGAGCTTTGTATTGTACATCTACGTCTAAAGTGGCAAAATGCTTAATGGCACATTTTATTTTGTACAGTTCACTTTCTTTTAGTGCTTTCTTATTATTAATATCGTTTGTTCCTTTGGTTTCTATTACAAAATAGAATTCACTTTCTTTTCCGTCTCGTAAACTTTTACGCTTCATTACTATACCAAAATCAGGATTGTAATCGCCAATGGGAGTTTTTATTTTGTAATACCTTGGAAGCTTTAAAAAACAAATAACTTCATCATCATTATCTGTAGCCAAAGCAAATTGATGTTCTACATCACTATCGTGAATTATTCTATTATATACACCTCTCTTTGGCGTATCGGTATAATTACTGTATTCAATTTGTTTTGTAAAATCGTTAAATTCAAAAGGAAAAGAGTCATCTGTTAAATGATAATCCAATCCTCTTATCATTTCTTCCAACTCTATATTTTTAATCAAAGCAGAGGCTTGATGAATAAATTGAGGTGGATTTTTGGCGAAATTCTCATAGGTAATTTCGTTAATAATATTAAAGGTTGTGAGGTAACTTAGCCCCGTGTTTTCGCTAATTTCTTCTACTAAATCTAAAGCTGTAAAATGAGCTTTCAATTTGTAACTTTCCGCACCTCCAAATTCATCTTCAATACCATTTTCTGTAATTTCACCTATTGAGCGACTGCTTACTTCTGCTTCATAATCTGCAATTTTAATTGCATTCAGCGCTTCTTTGCTTCTGTCAATTAAAGCTTGTTCATCAAATCTTACTGTGTAATTTGTTTTTTTAGCTAAGGCATCCCAAAAGCGTTTAAATGCTTTATTGATAGTGTCGTTAGCATTGCGTTTAAAGTGGACTTCATTTTGTTTTTCTCCTTTATGCGTATGTATCATTCCTGCACCAGCACCTGAAGTTCCGTACGCTTCTTTAATTTCTTCTTGATATTGCGTTACAAAAGTTTCGTAAGTCTCATTAGGAATTATGGTTAGTTGATTGATTCTTTCATCATCCGAAACGTTCAATTTATCATAAACACGTTGTCCATCTGCATTTACACAAATACGCAATCCTCTTCCAATTTCTTGGCGTTTCTTAATTTCAGAAAACGAGTTACTCAATGTTGCAATATTAAAAATGTTAGGATTATCCCAACCAACACCTAAAGCAGAGTGTGAAAAAATGAATTCTATTTTATTGGCTACAGAATCTCCGTAACTCAACAACCCTTCTTTATCTCTTAAAATAGCATCAAAAACAGCTGCGTTTTTTCGCATTGAATTTTCGCTATCCGTAAATTCATTTTTGCCTGTTTTAGCAAAATAAGAACCTTGTATAGTTTCAATATGTTCTGCTGTTGGTTGGTTGTTATCGTGAAATTCAGGATATAGTTCGGTGTATTTCTCTATAAATAGATTTTTAATAATTGGTTCATCACTAACATAATTAGCAACTTTATCAATAAATATAAGCGAAAGGCATTTTATGCCTTTTTCTTGTAGTTTTTGTTTTTTTGTAAAGTGTCGAATGATGAGCCATTCGATTTGTAAGTTCCAAATGCTTCGAATATTTCCAGAAGCCTGATTTTCAAAAATCTCTGTTCCGTTAGTAAATGAAACGGACCATTTTTGTGTTCTTAGACTTTTTTTGATTCTGTCAATCTTGTATTTTAAATAACTTGGGTTATTGGTGACTTCTCCAAGGTTGTCGCCATCCTTTAACCATTTTGTGTTTTTAAATTCAATTTTTCCACTTGCTAATTGATGCCAAGCTTTAATTTTTGCTTGAATAGGATTCTTTCCGTTCTTAGTTTCTGAAAGTTCTAATTTTAACGTGGCTTCATCATTTTTTTCTGTAACGGTTAAAACCTCAATCTTTTTTACTAATCCTTCTTTGTAACTGTCATAAGGCGTTAAACGATACAATTTATTTTTGGAAACTTTGTGTGTTGCGGAATATCTAATCTTAAATAGCGGATTTAATTTAGCTATTTGATTGATAGAATTTGGAGTATCCATTCCTTCTTGTGGTTCATCCATTATGATAATTGGATTAGTACGTCCAATGGCTTTAATAAATGGAATGTTTGCAAAAAGGTCTTCTCTTTTGGCTTGGTTTAAAATTTTGTCTTCTGAATTGAAAGAAGCCAAGGTCATTACCATTATTTGAGGATGTTGTTCTTCAATAAAATTGGTTACTTTGTTACGTTTTTTACTACTGTATTCAAATGATTTGGGTGTAAAGCCATAAACTTCTTCCAATTGTTCTTTAAAAGTAGAGAGTGTACTTAAAACTCCTTGGCGAATAGCAACCGAAGGAACAAGAATTATAAATTTTGTAAATCCGTACTGTTTAAATAACTCATAAATGGATTTGACATAAACAAGTGTTTTTCCTGTTCCTGTTTCCATTTCAATGGTTAGTTCTTGTTCATTGGTCAGTTTTGCAACTTCTTCGTCAACTCCGTTTTCAAGTAAAACAGATTTTATGTTTTCTGTTAATTGTTCGGCAGAAAGTGAACATATATTTGAACGAATACCATCTTTGCACGCATTGTCAAATGAGTTTTTGTCGTTTCCGTCAAATACATCAATAACAGACTTTATTGCCGTTTCTTGATATTCTAATAATTCTAATTTAATATCCATTAAGCTTGGCTTTTCTTGTTATTAATGTACTTCATTTTCTGTTCAGCCACTTTTAATGCTTTACTACCAAGTTCTTCATCTCTTATTTCATAAAGTATTCTTTCACTTAAATATTGAACAAGTAAATTATCTTTGTTTAAGTTTAATATATCGGCAAGCTTTAGTATTTGTTCTTTTGTCGCTTTTCGTTCGCTCCTTTCAATTTTACTGAGTATTGCAGTATCAATATCGAGTTCGGCAGAAATGTGTCGTAAAAGCAATCCTTTTTCTTCTCTTTTCTCTCTAAGAATTTCGCCTGTAGATTTGTTGTTTTCCATTTGTTAAACACCAATTGATTAATTACACTTGACAATTAGTGTCAAATATAATTAGAGTTTTTAGATATTCAATGATTTTGTTTTCTGAATTTACAAAGAGTCTTGGATAGGTTGGGGAAATAGTGATCATTCCCCCCTCCCAATTATAAGACAATAAGTTAAGCTCAAAAAAAATATAAAATTTAGCTAAGTACTAATCCTAAAATTCAGTATTTTTAACATACGGTTTTTCATACAAACGACGTCAGCAACACGCTAAAAAATGAAACGAATAATCATTATACTACTTTTAATTTCGAATATTTCATTCGCACAAACTCTTGATAAAGTAAGAGAGAATTTCAATTTAGAAGTTGATTATCAATCTGAAAATGTTTTAAATAAATACAAGTCATTTCAATACGACTTTTCTAATATTTGGTCTGTTACGGAGAGTCAAAATGTTTATGGAATAATTGGTGACGAACATCAAACAGTCCATTTCTTTATAAAGTTAGAGCGTAAAACCCTTGGCTATTTGTAATGCAGATGATTACACTCAATAAACCCTTAAATTATGCTACATGAAAACTAACGAAGTAAATAATTATACAAATGGACTCTTAGAACAGTACCATCATAACTCCAAAACTAATTAGAGATTTTACCATCCGATTCACTTTACTAAATATAAACATTATCACATGATAAATAAAAAAATTTATAACTCTCCTTTCCTAGGAAAAACACTAGACGAAAGTAAAAGACAAGAAATTAAAGATTTTTTTTGTCATACTTTCCAACTTTATGAAAACTTATTTCAATGTCTAAATAGTGAGGAAGCATTTTATAAACGCCCAGAAGCCTTAAGACACCCACTCATTTTCTACTTTGGTCATACAGCTACTTTCTTTATTAATAAGTTAACGGTATCAAAAATCATTACCTCAAGGGTAAATGAGCTTTTCGAATCCTTATTTGCAGTAGGCGTAGACGAGATGTCATGGGATGATTTAAATGACAAACATATTGATTGGCCTAAAGTAGACGACGTTAAGCAGTACAGAAATAGTGTTCAAGACATTGTTATAGAAGTAATTGACAATCTTCCTTTGGGAACAATAATCGATTGGAATCATCCAGCTTGGATTGTGTTAATGGGTATAGAACATGAACTCATCCATTTGGAAACATCTTCTGTTTTAATTCGCCAACTTGATATTAAGTATATACATCAGCAAACCAAAGGATGGACGACTTGTAAAGAATATAGCAATACAGTGCCAAGCAACAATTTTATTGAAATTAAAAATGAAAACGTTCAATTAGGAATTAATATGCCTTCGGATTATTACGGCTGGGATAATGAATATGGCAAAGACTCCCAAGAGGTAAAAAGGTTTACAACAAGCCAATCGCTTATATCCAATAGCGAATATTTAGAATTTGTAAAAGACGGTGGGTATAAAAACCATAAGTGGTGGACAGATGAAGGAGCTTCTTGGGTGGAATTCAAGCAAGCCACCCATCCCGTTTTTTGGATAGCAGACCATACGGAACCTCATGGCTATAAGCTGCGTAATATGATCGAGGAAATTCCTCTCCCAATGAACTGGCCTGTAGAGGTAAACTATTACGAAGCCAAAGCTTTTTGTAATTGGTATTCCGAGTCTAAAGGTAAAAATGTCAGGTTACCATCAGAGCATGAGTGGCACTCTATGTATAATCAACATTTTTTAGGAAATGAAGATTCTGAACACAAAAACACGAACATCCACTTAGCCCACTTTGCCTCTTCGTGCCCTGTCAATAAATTTAAACATAACAAACTTTACGATGTCTGTGGCAATGTATGGCAATGGACCGAAAGTCCTATTCAGCCATTCAAAGGATTCAAGCCGCATCAATATTACGATGATTTTTCTATACCAACCTTCGATGATAAGCACAATATAATTAAAGGAGGTAGCTGGATTTCTGGAGGCAATTGCGCAAGAAGAGAAAGTCGATATGCATTTAGAAAACATTTTTTTCAGCATGCTGGTTTTAGACTAGTTCAGTCTGAGCATGAAATTACTCAAAATGCTGACTCCTACGAAACAGATGAGGCCTGTAGTATGTATTTAGATGCACATTACAGTAACAATTATTTAGGCAAAGAACCTTTTGCAGTTGCTGTGATCAACTATGCATCACAATTTTGGAATCAAAGTAAAAAACTAAAAGCACTGGATGTAGGATGTTCTGTTGGCAGAAGTTGTTTTGAACTTAGTCGCTATTTTGATAACGTTACAGGAGTAGATTTTTCTGCTCATTTTATTCAATATGCATATCGACTGAAAGAACTTGAAACGGTGAAATATAAAACACTGATTGAAGGAAATATGTATGAACATAAATCAATTCATTTGAATACGATTCAATTAGACAAAAAGGGAGCGAATGTTGAGTTTTTTCAAGCAGATGCCTGTAACCTACCTGCCAAACTAAAAGGATATGACTTTGTGTTGGCGGCTAACTTAGTAGATAGATTATATGATCCGATTTCATTTTTATCAGAATTAAACAATAGAATGAATGAAGGTGCTGTTTTGGTTATTACGTCCCCGTTTACATGGAAAGAAGAGTTTACCGAAAAAGAGAAATGGATAGGAGGCTACATAAAGGATGAAAAGCCTTTTTATTCTAGTGAGTATATTAAAACGTTATTAGCTACTAATTTTGATTTTTTAAGCGAAACACAAGATATCCCTTTTATCCTTAAAGAAACAAGTAGAAAATACCAATATATCCTACCTTATATAGGGGTGTGGAAAAAGAAAATTTTAACAAAATGAAACGTCCCATTAACACCCATTTTGAATTAAACGAGGAAAGAAAGGAAATGCTGGAGCAAGCTACCCTGTCTCGTTATTCAGTTAATAAACCAAATGATTTGGTTTTAGAGACACTCACAGGTAGAGCTTTTATAGAAAAAGGAACCTCTCAATGGAAGTTTTCTTTATCAGAACAATCGTTACTCACTTTAGAAAAAAATGAGGTCAATACTAATGAAAGGATAATTATTAAAGCAGAATGGTTTTCTTCAAAGCAAGCAGACAAAAAAAACATTATTAGAAATGCAGGTAAAGACGCTAACATTTTTGATGGAATGGGAGCTTTATTAGTGCCAGACAATTTTAAAATTCCTATTGTTTTAGCCAATAAAGAAAATATAAAATTTTATGGCTTAGAACTAATTGAAAATGGTTCAAGTTTCCCCGTAGTTTATTTTCCAGCACAGACCGTTCTTATGGAATACGATTATAAACCTAATTATAAAGAGGACTTTCTAACACAAGAAAGTGGAGGCGGAGGCTATTACGTTGAAACACATAATTTTCCCCATATTCATATTCCACTTAGTCCCTGCTCAAAAGGACATATTATCATAGGCAAAAAAATCTCTGCAAATCAATATAGTTTTTCTGCATATAGAATTCCCTATGGCTACGGGCTATACACCCCTCCTGGAACAATACACGGTGATGGAACGTTGATTGGAAAATATGCTATTACTGTAGCCAGTTCAAAAGAAAAAGCTAATACCGTACTTTTTTTTAATAAAAATACGCTCAAAAAGATTGATGATGTCGTATAAATTAAACCTAATATAATGTATTTAAATAATGCCGGAGCATCAATTACCAGTGAAACAACACATAATATTATTGTTGAACACCTACAACTAGAACGACAGGTGGGCGCTTATCAAGCCGCTACTTTATCTGAATCTAAAATTCAAGATTTTTATGTCCAAGCTGCACTCAGTATTAATGCTCCAAGTCCAAATAATATAGCCTTTGTAGATAGTGCTAGTAGAGGTTGGAATTTAGTAATTGAAGGACTACCAATAAATAAAGGAGATAAAATACTAACACTTTCTTCAGAATTTGGTACAAATTTGATTAATTTATATAAAAAAACGAGTATATGTAAAGCTGAACTTATTATACACAACTGCGATTTTGATGGAACGTTAGATTTAAATAAAATTGAAGATTTCCTTAAATCAGGTGTTAAAACAATAGTTTTAAGTCACGCTATTGCACATGGCTCAATTGTTAACCCTGTATACGAAATTGGTATATTGGCTTCCAAATATGGCGCAATATACATTGTTGACGGTTGCCAATCTTTAGGAAACATACCTGTTGATGTTCAAAGAATGAAATGTGATGCTTTCATAACCACTGGCAGAAAATGGCTTAGAGGTCCAAGAGGAACAGGGTTTATATATATAAAACCAAAAGCGAAGATAAAAGAATCTCAACTCGATTTATCATCATCAAGTCTAGTTTTGGATAAAAATGAAGCAATAATAGGACTTCATATTATTAAAAATGCCAAAAGATTTGAATTATGGGAACGAAATATTGCTGCGCTACTTGGTTTAACAAATGCAATAAAAGAAAGCAATTCAGTCATTAAAACCAAACTATTTTCCAACAAAGAACAATATGCTAATAATATAAGAAAAGTAGTTTCTGCAAATGATAAACTAAAAATAATTGGTTCAATAAGCTCTAAATCCGGAATTTGCGGTTTCTTTTTAAAAAATCCTGATTTAGAAAGTTCTTTAATCAATAATTTTAAAAATATAGGTCTTAATGTTTCAACAATGAATCATTGGAATTCCCCACTGCAATTTCCTAAAAATGGAGTAAAAAACATTTTTAGAATTTCACCTCATTACTATACTAATGTTCAATATGTTGATAGTGTAATGGACGAATTAATAAAATTTTAATTGTGTGTACAACATTAGTAGTTCTATGTATGTGCCATCGGGTTTTTGAAAATAATGATTGCCAACTCTAGAACTCGAGTAAGATTTGCAAATATATATCTTAGACCAATTTACAACAATTTTCAACAATAACATCTACAAGCTTAGCTGCTAAGCTCGACGTATGTTTATTAAAATCTACAACAGGGTTTAGCTCTGCAATATCGCAAGAAATTACTTTCTTACTACGAAACAAAAAGGCTAACATTGTGTACACAAACTTAGGCGTAAAGCCAAAAGGTGATGCTGCACTTACTCCAGGAGCATATGCCGAAGAAAAACCGTCCATATCTATAGTAATATAAAGATAATCTACACTTTGCATAAACGCACTTAACTTTAGTTGTAAAGCCTCTATATCTTTACCAGACTCACACTCGGTGTTATAAGCGTAAGTAACACCTTCTTGCTTTGCAATAGCAAACAATTCTTTTGTGTTTGATTGTTTTTGAATTCCTATGGCAAAGTAATGTAACGGAGTTCCAGAGGACTGTAAATGTTTAGAAATTTGGTTGAAAGGAGTTCCAGAATTTGGCAAACTGCTTACGGGTCTTAAATCAAAATGTGCATCAAAATTTATAATTCCAACGCTTTTTTGTTTAGTAAAGTTTTTAATTCCCAAGTAGTGCCCATAAGCCATATCATGCCCTCCCCCAATAACAATAGGAAACACATTGTGTTTAAGTAGTTTTGTAATGCTTTTAGACAAAGCCTTTTGGCAATCTTCCATATGTTGATCAACACAAATGATATCGCCTAAGTCTGCTACCTGCATACCCTTAAAATGTACGGGTAAGGTAGATAGCTTTTCTCTTAATACTTTGGGGCCCTGTACTGCGCCCACATTTCCTAGATTTCTACGCACACCTTCGTCGCAGGCATAACCTATTAGTCCAATATTAAAATCGACTTGTGTTTCTATCGTATTTATATTCCTTAATGCAATGATTTGATGCCAATATTGAGGAGGTAAGTTGGCTGCCGATAATCGTCCTGTCCAGTTTGCTTTTTGTCCTTCTTTATAACCTACTGTTAACTGATCTTGTATCATTATAATATGAATTAAGTTATGACATTTTTTGCCCTTTTATGTATAAGCTATCTATTTGAGATTCCCCAAAGGAATAAGGTATAAATCCATAAGAGCTTATAGGTTTTGTTAGAATTAAATTGGCGAGTTTCCCTTTAGTAATCGACCCTACTTTATGCTCTAACCCCATAGCATAAGCACCGTTAATGGTTGCGGCATTAATGGCTTCTTCTGGTGTCATTTTCATTTTTATACAAGCAGTAGATACTACAAAATTCATATTTCCAGAAGGTGTAGATCCAGGGTTATAATCTGTGGCTATTGCTAAGGGCAATCCTGCGTCTATCATTTTTCGAGCTGGAGTATAAGGGATACCTAAGAAAAAAGAACAGGCAGGTAGTGCAACAGGCATTGTTGCTGTATTTTGTAAGGCTTGTAGATCTTGATCTCGCAATTCTTCTAGATGATCTACAGATAAGGCTTTGTGTTTTACGCCCAACTGTACGCCTCCTATTGCTGTAAATTGGTTAACATGAATTTTTGGAATTAAACCATAGCGCGCTCCTGCTTCTAAAATTTGTGCTGTATCTTGTACAGAAAAATATCCTGTTTCGCAAAACACATCAATATACTCTGCTAGTTGGTGTTTTGCTACTTTAGGAATAAGCTCATCAATTAGTAATTGTATATAAGCTTGTGCATTGGTTTTATATTTTAAGGGTATAGCATGTGCGCCTAAAAATGTGGCTTTAATCTCTATGGGGTAAGTTTCTTTTAAGCGTTTAATTACTCTAAGCATTTTTAACTCGGCGTCTGTGGTTAAGCCATATCCCGATTTAATTTCTATAGCGCCTGTACCTAATTGCATTACATCAACTAGGCGTTGTTTACTTTGTTTGTACAAGTCGTCTTCGGAGGTTTCTTGTAATTTTTTTGCAGAGTTCAATATGCCACCACCATTATTAGCAATGTCTTCGTAAGATAGACCATTGATACGGTCTACAAACTCACCTTCACGATGTCCTGCATATACAATATGGGTATGCGAGTCGCACCATGAGGGCAATAGTATTTGTCCTGTAGCATTAATAACTTGATCGAACTTAAGGTTTGGACATTCTGACATTGGTCCAAAATTTAAAATTGTTTCGTCTTCAATAATTAAATATGCATTTTTTATAGTTGGCAATTTGCTCATTTCTTTGCCAGATACAAAGCTTACAGACTTGGGTCTTACTTGAAGTAATTCTTTTATATGTTTGAATATAATTCGCATTAAAATAATGTGTTTAACACCTCATCTTCTACCACATTTGGCAAGGTTACTTTTAGGTTAGGATTACGCTGCATTTCTCGTTTAATTGCAAAAATAGCTTCTTGGTTTCTAGCCCAACTTCTGCGTGCAATACCATTATTAACATCGTAAAACAGCATGTTTTTTAAGCGTGTTTCTGCTTCTGGGGTTCCATCTAGCAACAGTCCAAAGCCCCCATTTATAACTTCTCCCCAACCAACGCCACCACCGTTGTGAATAGACACCCAAGTAGCTCCTCTAAAACTATCTCCAATAACATTGTGTATTGCCATATCGGCAGTAAATTTACTACCGTCATAAATATTTGAGGTTTCTCTATATGGAGAGTCTGTGCCACTAACATCGTGATGGTCTCGACCTAATATTACAGGGCCTATCGTTTGTGTTGCAATGGCGTTATTAAAGGCTTGAGCTATTTTAGAACGTCCTTCGGCATCGGCATACAAAATTCGTGCTTGAGAACCAACCACCATTTTGTTTTGTTTTGCATTTTTTATCCAAGTAATATTATCTTGCAGTTGTTGTTGGATTTCGGCTGGAGCATTATTCATCATATCTTGCAGCACGTTCATTGCAATCGTGTCTGTGACATCTAAGTCTTCTGGTTTTCCTGAGGCACATACCCAACGAAATGGTCCGAAACCATAATCGAAACACATAGGGCCCAAAATATCTTGTACATAAGATGGATACTTAAAATCTATTTTGTTTTTTGCCATTACATCAGCACCAGCACGAGCACTTTCTAATAAAAAGGCATTACCATAATCGAAAAAGTAAGTTCCTCTAGCAGCGTGTTTATTTATAGCTTCTGCATGTCTACGTAAGGATTGCTGTACATTTAATTTAAACACTTCGGGTTGCTCTCTAAGCAGTTTATTGGAAGCCTCGTAACTAAGTCCTACAGGGTAGTACCCCCCTGTCCAAGGGATGTGTAATGAGGTTTGATCGGAACCAATATGCACAAAAATATTAGCGTCGTAAAAAGATTCCCACACATCAATAATATTTCCAATATACGCTATAGAGACGACCTCGTCTGTTTGTTGTGCTTGTTTTACTCGTGTTATTAAGTCATCTATATCGCTAATAAGAAGGTCTACCCAACCTTGCTTATGGCGTTTTGTAGCTGCTTTAGGGTTTATTTCTGCACAAATAGTAATGCAACCTGCTATGTTTCCTGCTTTTGGTTGCGCACCACTCATACCACCCAAACCTGCTGTTAAAAATAGTTTTCCTTTAGGACTATCCTTGGGTTTCAAAATTTTTCGAAATGCGTTCATTACGGTAATGGTTGTGCCATGCACAATGCCTTGTGGCCCTATATACATATAGGATCCTGCCGTCATCTGTCCGTACTGTGTTACGCCTAGAGCATTAAATTTTTCCCAATCGTCTGGCTGTGAGTAATTAGGAATCATCATACCATTGGTTACAACCACTCTTGGAGCTTCTTTAGATGATGGAAATAAACCCATAGGGTGCCCCGAATATATATGTAATGTTTGTGTATCGCTAAGTGTTGCCAAATACTGCATTGTTAGTAAGTACTGTGCCCAGTTTTGAAATACAGCACCATTACCACCATAGGTAATTAACTCGTTAGGGTGCTGTGCTATATCTGGATTTAGATTATTTTGAATCATTAGCATAATAGCTGCTGCTTGCTTAGATTTTGCGGGGTACTCCTCTATTGGTCTTGCATAAATGTCATAACTTGGCTTAAACCGAAACATATAAATACGACCATAGGTTTTTAGCTCATCTGCAAATTCTATGGCTAACTCTCGATGCCATTCTGAAGGGAAATACCTTAGCGCATTGCGTATTGCTAATTTTTTTTCGTCTTTAGACAAAATATCTTTTCGTTTTGGAGCTCTATTTTCCTGGTTTCGTTTTTTTGGTTTTTCTGGCAATTTTGAAGGAATCCCTTGTCGTATTTCTGTTTTAAAATCCATAGCTTATTTGTGTCTCAATTTACCGTAAATAATTTATTGTTAACCATCGTAATCATAGCATCTATATCGTATTTTAGTATTCGGTCGTCTTCTAGTTTAGCTACTTTTGTACGAATTAAAGCGTAATTTTTTTCTAGTATTGAGGAAAATGTATTTGGCCTTCTAAACTCTAAAGCTTGTGCGGCGTACATAAGTTCTATGGCTAAAATTTTTTCTAAATTATTTAAAATTTGATTAAACTTTCTTCCTGAAATACTCCCCATAGAAACATGATCTTCTTGTCCTAAAGAAGTTGGAATGCTGTCTGCCGATGGCGGAAAGCAGAGTGATTTGTTTTCTGAAACTAAGGCTGCAGTAGTGTATTGTGGAATCATAAACCCGGAATTTAGTCCGCCACTTTCGGTTAGTAATCGTGGTAAACCAGACTTACCTTCTAATAATAAATATGATCGCCTATCGGAAATATTGCCTAACTCTGCTGCTGCTATAGAGGCATAATCTAAAGCCATTGCTAAGGGTTGTCCATGAAAATTTCCTCCAGAAATTGTTTCGTCTATGCTTAGTACAATGGGATTGTCTGTTACAGAGTTCAATTCTATCTCTGCCAGTTCTTGTAAATGGTAATAAGCATTTCTAGAAGCCCCATGAACTTGAGGGATACAACGCATAGAGTAAGGGTCTTGTATGCGTTCGCAATTTTGGTGTGAAACCATGTTTTGCGAATCTTTAAATAATAACCGCATATGTTCTGCCACTTTTAGAGTCCCCTTAAAGGGTCTAATAGTATGCAAAGCATCTTTAAAAGGAGACTCACTCCCTTGATAGCCCTCTATACTCATCGCTCCAGAAACATCTGCTAGGTCTAGTAGGTATTCCATTTTTTCTAAGCCAACAATAGTGTGTGCTAAAATAAATTGTGTTCCATTTATTAAGGCTAAACCCTCTTTCGCCTTTAGCTGTATAGGATCTAGTTTGTGTTGCTTTAGTATTTGGTTGGCGGGTACTATTTTGTTATTATCCCAAAATTCTCCTTCGCCTAGTAAGGGCAAAAATAAGTGCGATAACGGTGCTAAATCGCCAGAAGCTCCTACCGATCCTTGCTCTGGCACTACAGGAATTAAGTCGTGTTCTATAAAATATATAATGCGCTGTATAACGCTTAATCTTATTCCGGAAAACCCTTGGCATAGTGCATGAACTTTACATACCAGCATAAGTTTTGATATCGATTTTGCAATTGGATTTCCTACACCTACGGCGTGAGTTATTAGCAAGTTTTCTTGGAGTTTGCTAGTTTCTTGCGGCGAAATTTGTACGTCGCATAAAGGACCAAAACCTGTGTTTATACCATAAACAGCTTTGTTAGAATTTGCTATACTTTCTACTTTTTCTCTACAGAGCGTTACGTTTTTAATGGCTTCTTGTGTTAATACAGCTTTAGTTTTGTTTCGAGATATTGCTAATACTGTGTGAGTGGATAAGGTGTCTATTCCGTATTTAAACATAATGTGCCTAGCTTATGAGTTTAATTTTGAGCTTATAAAAGTTGTAATAAAGTGATTTTAAAAATATTGAGTCAATCCTATATTATTTAAAATGAACACTACATATTTTGGTATGCAATTTAGTGATTTTTATATGTATTTTATGCTATTGTGCTTCTTTATACAGGGCAAACTCATACTTTTTGAATGATTTTGGAGGATTATATTTTAACATAAACAATTAAAATTCAGTTGATTATTAGTTATTGATATTTAGCATATCACTCTAATAATCAATACTTTAACTATTTTAAAAAGTCAGATAAAACTAACAAAACAGCAATCAGATATTACACCACAAGCTTAGAGATAAATGCAGAAAAATTGCAAAAACCATTCGATTACATTGGGGTATTGAAAATAAATTATACTGGTGCTTAGATGTTGCCTTCGTTGAATAACTAGGCAAGAACTTAAAGGTAAAAAGACTAAAGCTGCTTATAACAATAACTATCTAGTCAAAATTTTAGGCGTCAGAGATGAGTTTGCCCTGGTTTACCACTGGTAGTATCGACTACTATTTCCATTTCTATCGTGTCTTTGTCTAGTATTTTATACGTAAAGAGTTGTTTTAGAATGTTTAAATCATTAACATTGATCTTTATAACTTTTTAATGAAAACAGATGAATTCAATTTTCAAATTTGCAATAACTATATGCGTTATAAGCATTATACTTTCTTGTAATAAAGAAAATAAAAGTATTGCGTCTTATCTTGATTCGAGGATAACAATTATTGATTCGATAAAAGTTGAACTTTCTTCAGCAATTTTAACTGACATGATAGGGGATAATATTTTAATTTACAATTACATAAGTAGTGATATAGGTGTTTACAATTTAAAAGATAATAAAATTAAGGTATTTAATAAATTCGGTTCAGCTCCCAGTGAATTTAAATCGCAAATTTTACCTTACTCATTAAAATTTATTAATGATAGTTTAATAGGTGTTTCTTCATCCAAAGGGATTAAGGTTTATAATTTTAATGGAGTTTTAGTAGAAAATATTAATATTAATATCCCTAATAATTATTCTACAATATCAAATTTCTCAGTCATAAATGATTCATTAATTATATCAATAAATAAACCTAATGGAGACCCTTCTCTTAGAAATTTCTACGAACAAGATCACAAACTTTTATTAAGGCATAACAATAGTGATGCATCGCAAGTTTTTTTCGCCGATTTCCCACTAAAAAATAGCGATTTTAATAATAAAGACTTTTTTTACCCATATCCTTATGTTTATTATCATCAATTAGATAAAATTAAAAATGAATATTCTTTTGTAAATTCAAATGACAGTAATATATATACATACAACGTATTATCTACTAATTTAATAAAGGTAGTTCCTTTAAAACTAGAACACTATAAGAGGTTGAAAATACCTTTTGGGAGTGACTCTAATATATCAGAATTAGAAGAGGAAATTCAATTTTTTACTAACTCAATAATTGAAGGTTATTACAAAACAGATATAAATGATTATGTCGTTTATACGGAAGCTAAAGATAGAGATGAGGTTATTGATCATTTTAGATTAAATCCAATAGATGGCCCTGATTATAAACCTCTAAATCTAAATATTTGGATACATGTATTATTTAATGACTCAAAAATAATGAAAGACATATTAGTCCCAAGTAATTTTGGAGTTCCAATTGCTTTTTATTCAAAAGATAAAGTGATTATACGAAAAAGTGATGTCAGTAAGTATGATGATTTAAATGGCATTACTACTTTTTACATTGGTCAAATTCAAGAATAAACCGCTATGAGCTTACACTTTCTAAAGAGTTTAACAATACTTATTAGTGCATTATTATTTTCTTGTAATCAACACACAAATACTTCTTTAAAAAATGATATAATAAATTTAATAGACCCAAGTAATTCAATTAAAAACTATGTGGCAATTATCATTTCAGATACAGATTGTACGTCTTGCTTTGAAAAGATTACTGATTATAAAAATTCTGATAATTTAATGTATAAAGAGTTTTTAATTTCTAGAGACACTTCTGCTTTTAAAACTAACTTAGCCTAAATACACAACAGGTATATCTTATTTTTTTCATAAATATAATACAAACGACTTACGCTTTCTTATTTTTGAAAAAAAATTATAATGGCTCAATTTCACAATCTTACTATAAAGGATATTACTAAAAATACTGCAAACGCAGTAGTCATAAGTTTTTTAGTTCCAGAAAATTTAAAATCTACATTTGCGTTCAAAGCGGGACAGTATATTACACTAAAAGCAACTATTGGTGGTAATGACGTTCGTCGAGATTATTCACTTTGTGTCTCCCCAAAAAGCAACGAACTTAAGGTTGTTGTAAAAATGGTAAGTGAAGGTGTTTTTTCTGTATTTGCTAATACATCGTTACGTGTTGGGGATGTTTTGGAGGTTTCTAAACCCAATGGTAGATTTGTGTTTTTGCCAAATCCATCTACTCAAAAAACAATTGTTGCCTTTGCTGCAGGAAGTGGTATTACACCTATAATGAGTATTGCCAAAACAGTTTTGCAAGAGGAAACGCATAGTAAATTTGTATTAGTGTATGGAAATAAAACTCCAGAAGATACTATTTTTTACTCACAGCTTTTGGCCTTACAGGCTGAATATGGTTCGCGGTTTGATCTTCAGTTTATGTTTAGTCAAAACACTATTGAAGGTGCTTTATTTGGAAGAATTGATAGTGCTACGGTAAACCAATTTATTACAAATAAGTATAACAACATCCCTATTGATGCTTTTTATATTTGTGGTCCAGAAGCAATGATACAGACAGTAAGAAATACCTTGGCAGATAATACTATTTCGGACGAGGTTATTTTTTATGAGCTATTTAAGAGTAGTGTTAGTAACCACACTAAGAGTGATACCCCAATGGTTGCTAAAGGAAAAACACAAATTACTATTATAGTAGATGATACTGAAAACTCATTTACGATGTCTCAAAAAGACTCAGTTCTAGATGTTGCATTATCACAAAATATTGATGTGCCTTATTCCTGCCAAGGTGGTGTTTGTAGCAGCTGTATTGCTCGAATTAAGGAGGGAAGTGCGACAATGCGACAAAATAATATTTTGACTGATGCCGAATTAGCAGAAGGATTGGTGCTTACTTGCCAGGCAGAACCAACAACAGCAACACTTATTATAGACTATGACGATGTTTAATGCTTTTTGTATTCAATTTTAGCAAACATTATTAAAATTAGAATTGTAGGCTAACTCCAGAATATACCCCAACAAAATAAGGTTGGAAATTTCCTGTAACCCCGCTAAAGGTGTTTATTTGATACTTAAAAGTAGGTTCGAGACTAAAGTTTAATGTTTTTGAAACCTTATAGTTAACACCTAATCCAAGATTTGCACTGTAACTTATGTCATTAATGTTTGTTGCTTCTCCAATTAAGGTGCTTTGAGTCCTAGTTCTAGAAAATACTTCGTTATTATCTAAAAAGAAAGCACTAAATCCTCCAATAACTCGCAGCCCCAGTTTTTTGTCTGAAATAGCATACTCTATTTCTAAAGGAACTTCTATAAATCCAAACTCCTGCTCTATAGCTGCTGAAGGCCCTGAATTAGAATTATTAAGGTTAATCGCTTGCGAATTAGAAAACGTAGCGTTGAGGTTTACATTTTGTAGTCTGCGATTATTAGGACTTACTACGGTAGTGATAAAATTATTATTGTTTTGAGAACCAAAAAGCACCACATCATTTGTCCTGAAACTTAGATCTACCTTATTAACCCCAGCACGTAAATTTAAACGTTTTGCTACTTTATATTTTGCATTAACACCGTAGCTTATATTGTTGTCAAATGTTTTTGAGTTATTATTGAACTCTGCGCCAATAGTAGACCCATTACTTCCAATGGCATTAAAAAATACAGGAGCTACATTTGGTGTAATTTGCCATTTTTTTGTGGTCTTATTTTTTTCAAAATCTTTATCCAATGTATCTTCTAAGTTTTCTGTAACTTCAGTATTGTTCACAACAGAGGTTTCTTGAGTATTATTTTCGTCTAAAATGCTTTTAATAATATCTTTTTCATTTTCAGAAAGACCACTATTAGAGTTCGATGACTTAGTCTCTTTTGTATCCAAGTCTGCGGTTTTTGTTTTAGAAATAGCGTTGTCTAAATAATCAAAATCTTTATTAATACTATTGACATCATTATTTTGCGGCTCGTCACTACTGTTACTTATTTTGGAGGTATTGTTTTTTACTATTGGATTACTTCTAGTGTTTTGAAGGACGGTGGTTGTTTTTCTTAATTTAGTATTATTATTTGGTAAGCTGTTTTTGGTTTTTGCCGTTTGCCGCTGTTTGTGATCCTCTTGTTGCTTTGCTAAAGTGATTTCTGCTTCTGTACTGTTATTAACTGGTTTACTGTTATCAATTTTGCTATTCGGGTTAGTTGATTTTTTAGTATTAACAATAGTTGTATTATTAATCGTGTTTAGAGGTTGTTTATTGAATAAAATAACATTAGTAATACCAAACATTAGTATAAAAATTGCTGCAATCCCTCCCAGTTTCCACCATAAGGCGACAACTCTTCTTTTCTTTTTAGGAGCGTTTAATCCACTTTCAATGCGCTGCCAAAGTTCGGGACTTGGCTGAGCCTCAAAATCTTTAAACTTTTCTTGAAAAAGTCTGTCTATGTTTTTATTGTCATTCATTTATAATTAGATGAATTTAAATCTAATTGATATTGTTCAATTTTGTCTTTCAATTTTAATCTCGCCCTAGAAAGGTTAGACTTTGATGCTCCTAATGATATTTTAAGCATTTGTGATATCTCTTTATGCGAGTACCCATCTAACACATACAGATTAAAAACTAAACGATACCGATCGGGTAATTCTTGTATGCTTTTGAGCAAAAAATCTAAATTAATAGTATCTTCATTTATTATTACTGTTGTATCTTCTATATCTTCTTCATTAACAATATCTAAAACATTTTCTTTACGATACCCTTGTAATACAGTGTTTATCGTAATTCGTTTTAGCCAACCTTCAAAAGACCCTTTATTTTTATATTGATCTATTTTTTTAAAAATAGTAATAAAAGCGTCTTGCAAACCGTCTTCCGCCTCTGTTCGGTTTCTTGCATATTTTAAACATATAGCAAAAAGCTTTCCCGAAAAGAGCTTATATATATCACTCTGTGCCTTAGTATCGTTCTTTTTACAATGCTCTATGAGTTGGTCTAAACTCAATTATTATAGTTTTTAATTAATAAGAATATTATATACAACTAATCATTTCTGTAAAAATCTATTATACCAAAAGCATTATATAGGTTAGATGCAAAATACATAAAAAGGTTGCGTGCTGTATCTAGAAAAAATAAGCTTTTTAGAAAACAAATTAATTTTCGGTAATAATTGCTTTTATTTTTTCTTCAAGTTCATCCATAAGTTCAGGATTATCTTTTATAATAATTTTTACGGCATCTCTACCTTGACCAAGTTTTGTGTCTTGATAACTAAACCAAGAACCACTTTTTTTAACAACCTCATGCTCTACGGCGATATCTAAAATTTCGCCCACTTTAGAAACTCCTTCACCATACATAATATCAAACTCGGCGAGCCTAAATGGGGGTGCCACTTTGTTTTTAACTACTTTTACCCGTGTTTTGTTCCCAAGCACATCACCATTACTGTTTTTTATTTGTGTAGAACGACGAATATCGATACGTACAGAAGCATAAAATTTTAGAGCATTACCTCCCGTAGTTGTTTCTGGGTTCCCAAACATAACGCCTATTTTTTCTCTAAGCTGATTAATAAAAATAACGGTACAGTTTGTTTTGCTAATTGAGGCAGTTAGTTTTCGTAATGCTTGAGACATTAAGCGTGCATGTAATCCCATTTTGGAATCTCCCATTTCGCCTTCAATTTCACTTTTAGGTGTTAGGGCTGCAACAGAGTCAACAACGACAATATCGATAGCTCCAGAGCGAATTAAATTATCTGCAATTTCTAGAGCTTGCTCACCATTATCAGGTTGAGATATAATTAAGTTATCGATATCTACACCTAATTTTTCTGCATAAAATCGATCAAAAGCATGTTCTGCATCAATAAATGCCGCAATACCACCCGATTTTTGGGCTTCTGCAATGGCATGTAGTGTTAAGGTTGTTTTTCCAGAAGATTCTGGGCCGTATATTTCTATAACTCTTCCTCTAGGATACCCATTAACTCCTAAAGCAATATCCAATCCTAAAGATCCAGAGGGTATAGCATCTACATCTTCAATGGCAGCATCACTCATTTTCATGACTGTTCCTTTGCCGTAAGCTTTGTCTAACTTATCTAATGTAAGTTTTAAGGCTTTTAATTTTGCTTCTTTTTCACTACTCATTGCTTCTTTTTTTTTGTTCTAATGCTGCTAAAATAATATATCTTTTAATGTTTAGCAATTTTAATACGCAACCTTTTTAAACATTTTGCATCTACTAGATAACAGATAGGAAAATTATTGCTATGAAAAGAAAATTACGTATCTGTTACATTAAGTAAAACCTTGCAAGGTTACCTTTTGAACCCCAAATTAAGTATTAAAATGAGATTTTTAAAAAAAACAGTATTTACCAAAACTAGCAGCTTCTCCTATGCGGTTGGTGTAAATTCTTGTTGTAAAACAGATGGAGGCTAGTGTTCGTTATACATTTAATTGTTCAGAATTAAAAAAAAACGTATAACGAATTAGTCTAAAAAAAAACACCTTGACTCTCCATCAAAGTGTTTTTTTTTTGCTTTAAACTTAATTAAAGACTAACTTTGCCCATCATTTTTTAACATTAAATATACGTATAGCATGCAACTGTACAACAATTTAAGCGCTAAAGAAAGGGCTTTGCTTATAGAAAAAGCAGGAAAAGAACGCTTAACAATCTCTTTTTATAAGTACTTCAAAATTGACAATCCTCAAAACTTTAGAGATCAGCTATTTATTAAATGGAATAGCCTAAATGTTTTAGGTAGAATTTATATCGCTACAGAAGGAATAAACGCGCAGCTATCTATCCCTGCAGAAAACTTTAATACGTTTAAGCAGCATCTTGATACAATTTCTTTTCTTAAAAATGTAAGACTTAATATTGCGATAGAACAAAATGATTTCTCATTTTTAAAATTAAAAATAAAATTAAGAGACAAGATCGTTGCAGATGGACTAAACGATAGCTCGTTTGATGTAACTAATAAGGGGGTTCATTTGCAAGCAGAAGCATTTAACGCTATGATAGAAGACCCTAATACCATTCTAGTCGATATGCGTAATCATTATGAAAGTGAAATAGGTCATTTTAAAAACGCCATAACCCCAGATGTAGATACCTTTCGAGATTCTTTAGATTTTATAGAGCAAGATTTAAAAGATTATAAACAAAATAAAAACTTAGTAATGTATTGCACAGGTGGTATTCGTTGCGAAAAAGCAAGTGCTTACTACAAGCATAAAGGCTTTAAAAATGTATATCAACTCGAAGGTGGTATTATCAACTACGTGCACCAAATAAAAAAAAATAACCTTGAAAATAAGTTTATAGGCAAAAACTTTGTGTTCGATGATAGACGTTCGGAGCGTATTAGTAACGATGTAATTGCGAACTGCCACCAGTGTGGTGCTCCCTGCGATACACATACAAACTGCGCCAATGATGCTTGTCATTTGCTATTTATTCAATGTGAAAACTGTAAGGCACAACTAGACAATTGTTGCTCTACAACCTGCATGGAAGTTAATAAGCTTCCTGAAGAAGAACAAAAAATGATGCGAAGTGGTCAAGGCAATAGCAATGATATTTTTAAAAAAGGACGTGCTAAGCATTTGCCATACAAAAAAGATTTAAGAAATATTTTTGAAGTCCTCAATAAGTAAAACAACTCTTAGATAGTTTTTAAGTCTGTAAAATAATAGTATCTTTACAAGCTATACGTTAAAATGGCGTGACGTTTTGTAACGATTTAAACACGAAACGTTATAATATAAATCATCTTCTGGTGTTTTTGCACACAGAATCAAGATATACACTAAGTAACATGGCTTGTAATAGTTGCTCAACTGGCAAAGACGGACAGCCCAAAGGCTGTAAAAATAATGGCACCTGTGGGACAGATAGTTGCAATAAACTAACCGTTTTCGATTGGTTATCTAACATGTCCCTACCCAATGGCGAAGCACCTTATAACTGGGTAGAAATTCGCTTTAAAAACGGAAGAAAATACTATTATGAAAATTCAGAAAACCTATCGTTAAGCATTGGAGACATAGTAGCAACCCAAGCGCAGTCTGGTCACGACATAGGTATGGTTACACTTTTGGGCGAGCTTGTAAGAGTCCAAATGAAACGTAAAAACACAAAAAAAAATCAATCAGAAGTTTTAAAAATATACCGAAAAGCAACCCAAAAAGACATCGATACTTGGTCTGCCGCAAGAGACAAAGAAGAACCAATGAAGGTAAAGGCACGTCAGTTTGCGATAGATTTAAAACTTCAAATGAAAATTTCGGATATTGAATTTCAAGGTGATGGCAGCAAAGCAACTTTTTACTACACAGCAGAAGATCGTGTCGATTTTAGAGAACTCATAAAGTTATTTGCAAAAGAGTTTAAAACTCGTATAGAGATGAAACAAATAGGGTTGCGACAAGAAGCCGCTAGGCTTGGAGGAATTGGCTCTTGTGGGCGAGAATTATGCTGCTCTACTTGGCTAACAGATTTTAGATCCGTAAGCACATCGGCAGCACGTTACCAGCAATTATCACTAAACCCACAAAAACTAGCAGGACAATGCGGAAAACTAAAATGCTGCTTAAACTATGAGTTAGACACCTACTTAGACGCCCTAAAAGATATCCCAAAAAACGACATAAAACTTCAAACCGAGAAAGGGGTTGCAGTATGCCAAAAAACAGATATTTTTAAAAGAGTAATGTGGTTTGCCTATCAAGGCGAATGGATGAACTGGTATAAACTTACCGTAGATCAAGTTAACCAAATAATCATCTTAAATAAGAAAAAAGAAAAAGTGCCGAATTTGGAAGACTATGTAATCGACCTTCCTGTAGAAGACTCTAAAACAGCTTTTGAAAATGTTGTAGGGCAAGATAGTTTAACACGTTTTGACAATAAAAAGCGAAAAAACAAACGCAAACCCTCAAACAGAAATAGAAACAATAAAAGAAAGTCTAAAAATAATGCAAAATAGGTTAACGTTTTTAGTGATAATATTACTTTGCTTAACACTAATGTCTTGTGACTCCAAACGTTTTTTTGATGCTTACAAATCTGTACCCAACCAGTGGGATAAAGCAGATGTTGTTTCATTTCAAATTACCCCAAACGACTCAATAGCCTTATATAATTTATTTGTTAATATTAGAAATACAAATGATTACAAATACAATAATCTTTTTTTAATTGTACAAATGGACTACCCTAATGGAAAAACCATCAAAGACACCTTGGAGTACCAGATGGCAGCTACAGACGGCAAATTGCTAGGTTCTGGATTTACAGATATAAAAGAAAATAAGTTATGGTACAAAGGCTACAAAACACCTTTTGTGTTTAAAGAACAAGGGACTTACAAAATAAAAATCCAACACGCTATGAGGGAAACAGGTAAGGTTAACGGAATAGCCTACTTACAAGGCATTACAGATATTGGTTTTAGAGTAGAAAAAATAGACTAATAAAAAGTAACTAATGGCAGCAAAACAGAAAAAAGACATCACAGTAGAGTTTTTAAAATACATTCGTTGGTTTTGGATTATATTCTCACTAGGAATTATATGTATTATCTTAATGTTTTTATCTGCGTCATGGGGTCTGCTAGGTGAAATGCCAGACCACACACAGCTAGAAAATCCAGAAACGAACTTAGCTACAGAAATTATATCGAGCGATAATAAAACTTTAGGCAATTTTTATTTTAGAGACAACAGAACGCCAGTAAACTACGATGAGTTACCAAAACACTTAGTAAACGCACTAATAGCAACAGAAGATGTACGTTATTTAGACCACGCAGGCATAGATGCGCGCAGTACATTAAGAGCAATCCTAAAGCCCGGTAGTGGTGGCGCAAGTACCATTACACAACAACTAGCAAAATTACTTTTTACCAAAAGAGCATCGAGCAACAAAATAAAGCGAGTTACACAAAAATTTAAAGAATGGATTATTGCTATTCGTTTAGAACGTCAATACACCAAACAAGAAATTATAGCACAATATCTAAATATTGTAGACTTTGATAACAATGCAGACGGTATTCGTTCTGCATCTAGAATTTATTTTGGAGGAAAAGAACCTAATGAGTTAGATATTAAAGAATCTGCTATGATTGTGGGGATGCTAAAAAACCCTTCACTTTTTAATCCTTTAAAAGACAAAGGTAAAAGAGCAGTTAAAACTAAAAAGAGACGACAAGTTGTTTTTGCTCAAATGGCTAAATATAACTTTATTTCTGAAGCCGAGAAAGACTCACTTCAAGGGACAGACTTGGGCATAACATACAAGCCAGACAGTCACAGTTCTGGTACAGCAACCTACTTTAGAACATTTTTGAAAAAACAACTAAAAAAATGGATTGATGACGAAAACAACAGAAAACCCGATGGCTCTAAATACAACATTAATAGTGATGGACTAAAAATATACACCACCATAGACTCTCGCATGCAAAAATATGCCGAAAAAGCCGTTGCAGATCATATGCCTAGACTCCAAGCAGAGTTTTTCCATCAAAACACACCTTCACGTAATCCTACCGCCCCATTTTTAGAACTTACAAAAGGTGCTATAGACACCTTATTACTAAAAGGAATGCGGCGAGGAGAACGCTGGCGAGTTATGAAGGCTGCTGGCGCAAGCACACAACAAATTATAAACGCTTTTAACACGCCAACCAAAATGCGTATATTTTCTTGGAAAGGAACTATAGATACCACTATGACACCTATGGATTCTATGCGTTATTACAAATCTTTTTTAAGAACAGGTATGATGGCTATGGATCCCCAAACAGGATATGTAAAAACTTGGGTGGGTGGTATAAACTACAAGCACTTTCAATACGATATGGTAAGCCAAGGAAAGCGACAAATAGGGTCCACTTTTAAACCCTTTGTATATGCTGCAGCTATGGATCAGTTAGGATATTCGCCTTGCGACACTTTTTCAGACACACCTTTTTGTATTGAAGCAGGAAGACATGGTAATACAGAACAATGGTGTCCAGAAAACTCTGGAGGACATACAGACTACGGCGGAAAAAGAACACTCAAAAATGGAATAGCCAATTCTGTAAATACCATTACCGCTAGGTTAATAGACCAAATAGGCCCTCAACCTGTTATTGATTTAGCTCATAATTTGGGTATACAGCAAGACATTCTGCCAGTGCCATCTATTGCCCTAGGAACCCCAGATCTAAGCGTACACGAAATGGTTGCTGCATACGCGACATTTGCAAATAAAGGCATCTACACAAAGCCTGTTATTATTACTCGTATTGAAGATAAAAACGGAACAACACTGTTTCAATTTACCCCAGAAACCAAAGATGTTTTGAGTGAGCAAACAGCCTATCTAACCGTTAACCTGCTAGAAGGAGTTACCCAAGCAGGCTCTGGAGTTAGACTAAGAACCACAAATTCAAGAAAACCTGTTTACAAAGAAATTATTACAGGATATCCTTACAATTTTACAAATCCTATTGCAGGCAAAACAGGGACTACTCAAAATCAAAGTGATGGTTGGTTTATAGGTATGGTTCCAAATTTAGTAACTGGAGTTTGGGTTGGAGCAGAAGATAGAGCAGCACATTTTAAAACAATTACCTACGGGTCCGGAGCTTCTATGGCCCTGCCTATTTGGGCATTGTTTATGAAAAGCTGCTATAATGATCAAAACCTAAACGTCTCTAAAGAAGACTTCGAAAAACCCAAACAACTATCAGTTTCAGTAGATTGCGATCAAGATAATAATGAGGACAGCCCTTCAAACTTTGATGACGAACTAGAAATAGATTTTTAATGCAAATAGTGTCTAACATAATTAAAGTTTGATTTAATAATTGTTTGCATAGTTAATGTGTTATGAAACAAACGTATTCAAAAAGAGAGCGGCTTAAAGGAAAAAAGTTAATAGATGAGTTATTTTCTCAAGGCAAATCCGTATCTGTATATCCACTCCGCATTGTCTATAAAACAACAGATTTTGAGACTTCAGTAATTGCAAAAACAGGAGTTTCAGTATCCAAAAAAAAAGTTAAGCTAGCCGTAAAACGAAATAAAATAAAACGCCTATTAAGAGAAGCATATCGTCTTAATAAAACAACATATTTTAACAACATAACAACACAATATGCGTTTATGATTTTGTACCTTGGTAAAGAAAACATAAGCCTACACAAGATAGAACAAGCAATGACCACAGCATTTCAAAAAATTTTGAAAAAAGAAATGTCATAAAAACACAAAACAATGAAAAAATTGATAAAAAAACGGATCCTAATTCCCGTATTAGCACTTATTATTTTAGTTACAGGAAGTGCCTTTAAGAGTGATTTTTTTGAAATTGCAAAGCAAATAGAAATCTTTACAACATTATTTAAAGAGCTCAATATGAATTATGTCGATCAAACCAACCCGGGCGATTTAATGGATGTTGCAATTAAAAATATGCTTAAAGATTTAGACCCTTATACTAAATTTTATAACGAGCAAGATGTTGAAGCTGCCAGAATAAATAACACAGGCGAGTATACTGGTATTGGCGCAAACGTACGTACTCTTAAAGATAAATTAGTAATTATAGAGCCTTATAAAGATTATCCCGCAGATAAAGCAGGGCTAAAAGCTGGAGATGAAATTATTAAAGTAGGCAACATCCTAATTTCCGATTTTAAAGAAAACTCTGGAGATTTACTTCGCGGCGCTGCAGGCTCAAAAGTGGAGGTACAATTTTTACGCCAAGGCGAAATAAAAACAGCAACCATTACTAGGGAGGAGGTTGAAGTAAAAGCAGTACCGTTTTTTAATATGGTCGATAGTAAAACAGGCTATATTGCCCTGTCACGCTTTAATAGAAAAGCCTCTAGCGAAACAAAAGCAGCGCTAATAGAACTCAAAGAAAAAGGAGCAGAACAAATTATTTTAGACCTAAGAAGTAACCCAGGAGGGCTACTAATAGAAGCAATTAATATTGTAAATCTATTTGTGCCAAAAGGCAAATTGGTGGTTACCACAAAGTCTAAAGTAAAGAAATACAATCGTTTATATCACACAAAAAACGAACCTATAGACACAGAAATACCTTTAGCAGTTATTATTGATGGCAGAAGTGCCTCTGCGAGCGAGATTGTTTCTGGGTCACTACAAGATTTAGATCGAGCAGTTATTATTGGCTCTCGTAGTTTTGGCAAAGGTCTTGTACAACGCCCCAAAAACCTAACCTACGGCACACAGCTAAAGGTAACTATCTCTAGATATTACACCCCTTCTGGACGTTGTATACAAGCCTTAGATTACTGGAATAGAGATGAACAAGGAAATGCGGTAAGAACAAAACAAGAAAACTATAATGAGTTTAAAACTAAAAATGGACGCTCCGTATTTGATGGTGGTGGTGTAAGTCCAGATGTAGAAATAGCATTGGCTAAACCCTCAACAATTACCAAAGCAATTATAAAAGACAATCTAATCTTTAATTTTGCAACAGAATATTATTATAAAAATGATATTAGTAATTTAGAGCAATTTAGATTTTCAGATTCAGATTTCAATAGCTTTAAAAGCTATTTAAAAACAACTAATTTTGATTTTGAAACTAAAACAGAAAAAGCGATAAACGATGCCATGCTAATTGCTTCAGAAGAAGAATTAATGGGAAACTTGTCTAAAGATTACAACAAACTTTTGGCAAATATCACAACACTTAAAAGCAAATCTATAGACGATAATAAAGATCAATTAAAACGCTATCTAGAAAGCGAAATCATTAAACGTTATTTCTATAGAGAAGGATTACACAAGTTTTACTTAATAAACAATGAAGAAATAAACACAGCTAAAACTATTTTGGCAGACCCCGTAAAGTATAATGGATACTTAAATTAAGTCTAACTTTAATAAAATAAAACACATAAATTTTAGTACCTTTAACACTATTAAGTACTTAGATGAAAAATACTATTATTTTTTTATTCTTTTTAGGTCCTATATTATTGTTTTCTCAAAGTGAAATAAAACATGCTGTTTATTTCGATTCGGATAGCTTTGTGGTAAAACAAAATGAACAAAATAGGCTCATTGCATTTATTGATAGTATAAAAACAATTGCAATAGGTAAAATTTCAATTTTTGGATTTTGCGATGACCGAGGAAGCGATGCGTATAATTTAAAACTCTCTAATAGGCGTGCTAACGCTATAAAAAACCTATTTGTTAATCATAAAATTGATTCAACGATTATTACAAATGTAGATGGAAAAGGAGAAGTACTACTTAAAACCCTAAGTGTTAAAGATATAAAAGGGGTTAGAGGCTTAAACAGAAAGGCTGAAATTATAGTAATACAAAAGCCTATTATAAAAGACACAACATCTTTAGCACCACCTGTTGTTGTGCAAAAAGAAATAAAGCCAATAAATCAGACTGTAGCATTTTTAAAACAGGATTTGAAAGTAGGTGATAAAATCACCTTAAAAAACATATTGTTTAAGAACGGACATAGCGAAATTTTACCAGAATCTAAAGATGTTCTCAAAGAAATAGCAAAAATATTAGTTGAGTTAGATAATATTTATTTTACAATACAAGGTCATGTTTGTTGCACTTATAAAAGTCGAGACGCTGTAGATGCTAAAACAAAAAAAAGAAATTTATCTTTAGCTAGAGCAAAATTTATATTTGATTACCTTGCCTCTAAAGGCGTTAAAAAAAACAGAATGCGATACGTAGGATTAAAACGCAAATTTCCTCTTAACGGCGACCCTAAGTTAGATCGACGCGTGGAAATAAAAATCACACATATCGCAGCAAAGCGTTAGTTTCTAATCATTAAAATATGAGGAATCCCATCTTCTAAGTAGTCGCTTCCTTGCGCTTTAAATCCTAAATTAGTATAAAATTGTTTTAAATACATCTGAGCAGATAAAGTTATTGTTGCGCCAGGATAAAGTGATATAATTGTATGAATAGAACTCTTCATAATAGCATAACCATATTTGTTGTAACGCTCAGATTTTGAAACAACAACACGACCAATACTAGCAGTATCAAAATAATCTCCTGCTTTAAAAATACGTGTATAAGCTACAATTTTGTTGTTTTTGTACCCTATAACATGGAGTGCTTTAGGGTCTTTACCATCTATATCCAAATATACGCAATCTTGCTCTACAACAAAGACTTCACTTCGTAACTGTAATATATAGTACAATTGCTTAACAGACAGTTCTTCAAATATTTTTGTAATGATTGTAATCATATACGCAATTTACATAAAAGTATAAATAATTAAGTTATACAAACTAAAATCAGGTAAATGCAATTAGTAATTGTATTTACCTGATTTATAATGTTAAAAACGGAATAACAGAATGAATAACGAGCACTCGAAAAAACAAAATGATCAATACAAATGTACTTCTATATAATTATAACTAAAAACAGATAGCATATTCAATGTTAAAATTTATACATCTTTGACAGTGCTACTTTTAAACTCGTTTTCCAATTAGGAATTTTAAACAAAAATGTTTGTTCTATTTTACTTGTATTTAAAACACTAAACAAAGGACGATTTAGTACTGATGGTATATTATAAAATTTCTTAGGGCTTAAGGAAGGATTAGTTTTTATGATGTTAAATATTGTTTTAGCAAAATCGTACCAACTCGTTTGGCCAGAGTTACTGTAATGATAAATCCCAAATTTGTTAGTCTTTAGGGTTATTATTTTTAAAATTACTTTTGCCAAATCTTCTGCATACGTAGGGCTACCTATTTGGTTATCAACAACAGTTAATGGAGTTTCTTTTTGAGAAAGGCTAAGCATTGTTGTCATAAAGTTATTAGTATTTTGGTAGTATAACCAAGATGTTCTAATAATAAAATACGAGCTCAAATTTTTAGTAATATACGCCTCTCCTGCCAATTTGGATTTTCCATACACATTAATTGGATTAGGCAAATCGGTTTCTATATAAGGAATATTCGTTTCGCCACTAAATACATAATCTGTAGATATATGTATGAGTATTGTGTTTGAGGCTTTACAAGAGTCTGCTAAGTACATTACTGCTTCGGAGTTTATCTTAAATGCCTTTTTGGGATTTTTTTCGGCTTCGGCGACATTAGTATATGCCGCACAATTAATACAGTATTCAAACCTGTGCTTAGTTAAAAATGCTTTAACATCTTGTGCTTTAGTAATATCTAAATTTGCCTTACTAACAAAATAAAATTCATAATCCTTAGTGTATGTAGCAACTATATTTTTAATTGCTTTGGCTAACTGCCCCTTAGCACCTGTAACTAGAATTTTAGGTTTCACGTAAAAACGGTTTGAAAGGTTGGTAATTGCAAATCTTTTTCTGAAATAATACGTTCGCTTTCTGGGGTTTGCCAGTTTATCCCTAAACTAGGATCGTTGTATATAATGCCGCGCTCGGATGCTTTGTTATAATAGCAATCGCATTTGTAAGAAAAAATCGCTTGTTCGCTTAGTACAGAAAATCCATGAGCAAATCCTTTAGGCACAAACAATTGCTTTTTGTTGTTATCATCTATACGTATTGAAAAATGTTTTCCAAAAGTTTTGGAAGCAACCCTAAGGTCAACACAAACATCTAGCACAGCCCCTTGTATAACGCTTACCAACTTTGCTTGGGCAAATGCTCCCTCTTGATAGTGAAGCCCTCTTATAACTCCTTTTTTAGAAAAAGATTGATTGTCCTGAACAAAATTAACGGATTTGCCTGTTAACTTTTGAAATGTTTGAGCATTGAAACGCTCAAAAAAATAGCCTCTAGAATCTTTAATAATTTTGGGGCTTATAACATAACATCCTTCTAAGTTTGTATGCTCAACGGTCATTAATGTATTAATTGCTGAAGATACTTGCCGTAACCACTCTTTAGTAAAGGTTTGGCAAGTTTCTCCAATTGATTTTTAGTAATATAATTCATTTTAAAAGCAACCTCTTCTATACAACCAATTTTTAGCCCTTGGCGCTGCTCTATAACCTCAACAAATTGAGAAGCTTGCATTAAGGAGCTAAAGGTACCTGTATCGAGCCAAGCAATGCCTTTGTCTAGTATTTCAACATTTAGCTTGCCTTGCTCTAAGTAGGTCTTATTAATATCTGTTATTTCTAACTCACCGCGTTTGCTCGCTGTTATGCTTTTTGCGATAGCAATTACAGTATTATCATAAAAATAAATTCCAGGAACTGCATAATTTGATTTAGGTTGCTGTGGTTTTTCTTCAATAGAAATTGCTTTTCCTTTTTTAAACTCTACAACGCCATAACGCTGTGGGTCCTGAACGTGGTATGCAAAAATAACTCCACCGTTGGGCTTGTTATTTGCATTAAGGCTTTGAGTTAAGCCTGAGCCGTAAAAAATATTATCACCCAGTATTAGAGCAACATCATCGTTGCCGATAAATGTTTCGCCAATAATAAAGGCTTCTGCTAAGCCATTAGGTTGATTTTGAACTTCGTACTTAAAAACGCAACCATAAGCCGAGCCGTCTCCCAAAAGGGTTTTAAAATTTGGAAGATCTGTTAGGGTAGAAATAATTAATATTTCGCGTATGCCCGCAGCCATAAGTGTCGATAGAGGGTAATAAATCATAGGCTTATCATACACAGGCATTAATTGTTTGCTCATAACCTTAGTAAGTGGGTATAAGCGTGTTCCGGAGCCTCCTGCTAGTATAATTCCTTTCATTTATGATATTGATGTTTATAGTACGATTGGTAAGTGCCACTAGTAACGTTGTTTAGCCAACTGCTGTTTTTTAAATACCAATCTATAGTAATGCCCAGTCCCTTTTCAAAATTTACAGAAGGTTTCCAATGTAATTCTTTTGTAATTTTTGAGGTATTTATCGCATAGCGCAAATCGTGACCAGGACGATCTTTTGTGTACGTTATTAATCGCTCGGATGAGCCTTTATCCCTAAAAAGCTTAATGTCCATTTGGCTACATAACAGTCTTACCAAATCTATATTTTTCCACTCATTGTTTCCTCCTACATTATACGTTTCGCCACTTACACCATTATGGAATACGGTGTCTATAGCAGTAGCGTGATCGACCACATAAAGCCAATCTCTAGTGTAATTCCCATCACCATAAACGGGCAAAGGCTTATTGTGTATAATGTTATGGATAAACAATGGGATTAATTTTTCTGGAAACTGATTTGGCCCATAATTATTAGAGCAGTTTGTAATAATGTAGGGTATTTTGTAAGTTTCGCCATAAGCCCTAACAAAGTGATCTGAACTTGCTTTGGATGCTGAATAAGGCGAATTGGGGCTATAAGCTGTAGTTTCACTAAACAAACCAGTGGGACCTAAAGTGCCATAAACCTCGTCTGTACTAATGTGGTAAAATCGCTTTGATTCAAAATTACCTTTCCATAGAGATTTAAAGGCGTTTAAGAGCACAACCGTTCCAATAACATTTGTTTTAACAAAGGTTAAAGGGTTTTGTATTGATTTATCTACATGAGACTCTGCAGCTAGGTGAATAATATGTTCAAACTTATGCTCAAAGAAAAGATGGTTCACAAAACACTCGTCCGTAATATCGCCTTTTATAAACCTGTAATTCGCACAATGTTCAATATCCTTTAAGTTTTCTAGGTTACCTGCATAGGTAAGGTTATCTAAATTAAATATTGTATAATTTGAGTACCTTTTAACAAATAATCTTACAATGTGCGATCCTATAAATCCAGCTCCCCCAGTAATTAATACATTCATGCAGGTTGAAGTAATTGCGTTTTATATTAAAAAACAAATATAATTCATTTATTTTAGACCTTAATATTTTAGTTTGGGTCAAACAGGGCGCTCGTATTGTTAAATTTACTTACCCATAAGTTTTATGATATTTATACTAAAATATTGTTTTTTTAATGCGTTGAGGTTCTCTTTTGTATGTTTTTGTTTATATTTAACTTTAAAGCAAAATTCAGAAAAAATAGAATATCCCATATTTTTGGACTAGATTTGTCCTAAAAATTTTGTCTAAAAATATGGTTACAACATTTGGAGAATATATAAAGCAGCGCAGAACTGAATTGGGCTTTCCTTTAAGAAAGGTTGCTTCTCATTTAGATATTGACACTTCCACACTTGGAAAGATAGAAAAAGAAGAACGCGTTTTGGCTACTGAACTGGTTCTTCCGTTGGCAGACATTTTAAAAACCAAACAAAAAGATTTATTAAACCATTATTATTCTTCAAAAGTAATTCAAGAACTTAAAACATACTCAGGGTACAAAGATGTTTTAAATATTGTTAATGAGCATATGGATTTATATGTTTCAAATCAAGTACGTCTTTCTTTTCAAAAAAAATGGACTGAAAAAGAGTTTGAAAACCCAAAAAGCACAACAAGAATTGCTACACTTTTTTCGGGAATTGGCGGGATTGAATATGCCTTTAAAAGATTAAATTTAAACACCGAAATTGTATTTGCAAGTGATATAGATAGATTTGCAAAACAAAGTTATTTTGAGAATTACGATATTGATGAAGGCAGATGGTATGATGATGTAAAAGACGTTAATGGGAAAAAATACAAAGGAAAGATTGACCTTTTAGTTGGAGGAAGTCCTTGTCAATCATTTTCAATGGTTGGAAAAAGAAAAGGATTTAAAGATACAAGAGGAACATTATTTTATGAATTTGCAAGAATTGTAAAAGAGAGCCAACCAAAAGTATTCATTTTCGAAAATGTAAAAGGTTTAATAAATCACGATAAAGGAAATACTTTTGAAACCATAAAAGCAACATTTGATGAACTTGGTTATAGCTATTTTTACCAAGTTATGAATGCTAAAAATTACGGAATGCCTCAACACAGAGAACGAATTTTTGTAATTGGATTTAAAGACAAGTCCATCAATTTTGAATTTCCTGAACCAATTGAATTAGAATACAAAATGCAAGATTTTCTTGAAGATTATACAGATAGTAAATATTATCTGAAAGAAAAGGGAGTGAAATTTGTAACAAGTTCGAAAAACAGAAAAAAAAGATACACTCAAATAAATGGAGACATTGCAATTTGCCAAAAAGCAAATCAGCAATTTAACTGGCATGGGGATTTTATTTTTGAACGTCAGGACACTAAAGAGTTTGATGAATTTATTTTTGATGTAAACGAGGTTGAGGAAAAGTACTATCTCTCTGAAAAAACTACAAAATATGTTCTTTCAGAAGGTACAAAAAACTTTAAAACAAGAATAAAAACAGATTTAGAAATTGCTAGACCACTTTTACAATCAATGCATAAAATGCACAGAGCCGGTGTTGATAACTACGTTACACATAATAAAGGTAGAATTAGAAAACTAACACCTAAAGAGTGCTTACGCTTGATGGGCTTTAGGGACGATTTCAAACAAGTTGTTAGCGACACACAAATGTATAGACAAGCAGGAAACAGCATTGTTGTAGATGTTTTAATTGCAATTTTAAAACAAATGGATATTACTAAATTTACCAAGAAATAGATGGATAATTTTCAAAAGATAAAAATTTCGGGATTAGAATACCACATTATAGATTCCATTCAAAATTTGAGAGCAGAAGACAGTTTCATATACAGGAAGAATAAACTTAAAATGTTTAAAGGAAATGGAGAATCAAGAAAGTATGTTGGAAGTTATGCAGGGAAAAATGGAGAACGATTAAAAGATTTTTTTGAATATAATAATTGGGGAGGAGCTGAAGTTGATGGAGATAGAACCTACCCAGTAATTCAAGAAAATTGTTTTTTCAGTAAGTCAAACTTACTGAAATATCTTTATGATGCTCGAATTGAATATCAAAAACAAGAACAAGTCTATAAATTTGATATTTCAGAGTTTTATGCAAAACATCTAAACAAAATAGATGCTTTAGAGAATGATAAAATTTTCTTTCCCATTTATGATGTTTCAGATTTGACAAAAGATAAAAAGCGAAATAGAGGTTATATTCGCTCAGATAATGACATATGGGGTTTATGGAGAAAATTGATTTTGCCAAAAATTAGTTATTTGTCAATATTGAAATTGATACCAATTGTTAATAATGGCGAAATTTCAAAACCTCTATTCTACTTTAGAATTTTAGTAGATTATCAATTCCGTTCAATTGTTCATCCTAAACTTTCAGCTTCTTCAACAGAAATAGAGACAATTCAAAAACAAAAGAAAATTACCAAAAGAATCCCATCAAGAGCAGGTGCTCAAAAATACAGAAAGAAAGTAATTGAGCATATGCCACAATGTCCATTTACTAAAATATCTGATGAAAGATTATTAATTGCAAGTCATATCAAGCCATATAGAACTTGTATAAGCGAAAATAAGACTGAAGAAGCTATTGATTATTTTAATGGTCTTGCATTGTCACCAACGTACGACAAACTCTTTGACCAAGGATATATAACATTTACAGATAAAGGCGAACTCGTTTGCGGAACTCAATTAACACCTTATACTTGGGAGAGATTGAGTATAAATCCGAATGCAAAAAACGTATTAAGAATATATCCAGAGAACAGAGCAAAATACTTAGACTATCATAGAACGTTTGTTTTTCAAGACGATATAAACGATTTGGTATAGCGGTCTAGTTACAAAAACGTTACGCACTATGATAGCCACAAACCACATATTTAATATAAAAACCGACACCGATTTTATTACTGCTGCAATAAAAGTATTCCAATTTCAGTTTAGTCACAACCCTGTGTATCGCTCGTTTTGTGATTTGCTCTATATCCATCCAAGCGATGTAAAAACGCTTAAAGACATCCCTTTCTTACCTATACAGTTTTTTAAAACTCATAAAGTGCTAAGTGCTAAGACCACAAATACAACTACGTTTACTAGCTCTGGAACTTCGGGAAATAATGTTAGTAAACACCATATTGTAGATATTGATTTATATAAAAAAAGTTTTAGGCAAGGCTTTAAGCATTTTTATGGTAACATTGATGATTATGCTGTGTTGGCATTGTTACCTTCGTACTTAGAACGCGATGGATCCTCTTTAGTATATATGGTTAATGATATGATTGTGCAGTCTAATCATCCCAAAAGTGGGTTTTACTTAAACGATTATGAGACTTTAAAAGAAACTTTAGTTCATCTTGAAAACACCAAAACGAAAACCCTACTTATAGGTGTATCATTCGCACTTTTAGATTTTATAGAATTGTATAAGCTTAACTTAAACCACACTATAATAATGGAAACGGGTGGGATGAAAGGGCGTAGAAAAGAACTCATTAGAGAAGCTCTACATGAGCAATTACAAAAAGGTTTTGGGGTAGCACAAATCCATAGCGAGTATGGTATGACAGAATTACTTTCGCAGGCATACTCATTAGGTTTAGGTAAGTTTCGCACCCCTCCGTGGATGCGTATTTTAACTCGAGATACAGAAGACGCACTTAGCTTACAAACCAATAATAAAACAGGAGGGATTAATATTATAGACCTTGCCAATATACACTCCTGTGCGTTTATTGCTACTCAAGATTTAGGGCGTACGCATAACGATAATACGTTTGAGGTTTTAGGTAGGTTTGACAATTCTGATATTCGTGGCTGTAACCTTATGGTGTTGTAGTTATTGCATTTTAAAATGTAATCTATTTTTAATCGCTCCGACTTAACAAAAAAAGCATATTGTTTATGAAAATTTTAATTTCATTTTTTATCCTAAGTTTTTCAACAATAACAGCGCAGCAAATTGACTATAATACGGCTAAAGGCTTTGTTGTTGAAGGATATGATGTTGTTTCGTATTTTACTAACCAAGCGCCCTTAAAAGGTGATCGGAAATACACAACGACATACAATGGTGCTAATTTTAAATTTGCATCGCAAGATCATTTAGATTTGTTTAACGCAAATCCCGAAAAATATATCCCTCAATATGGAGGCTATTGTGCCTACGCTGTAGCCTTAGCATCCAAAAAAGCAGATGTTAACCCAAAAACTTTTGAAATTAGAGATGATAAGCTATATCTTTTTTACAATGCTTTTGGTAATAATACCTTGAAAAAATGGATTAAAAAAGACGCGAAAGTTTTACAGCAAAAAGCCGACAAAAACTGGGAAGAGATAAAAACAAAGTAAAAGTGAAATAAATAATAATTTTAAGTTGGTTAGTTTTGTTTAAAACTCCTGTTTAGCACTTGTAAACAGGAGTTTTTATTTATACGACTTTTATAATATAAGTATGTTTCTTTCCTTTACCTAGTATAATGTATTTGTTGTTAATTAAGTCTTTGGTTGTAATTATGTACTCTGGTTTTACTTTCTCTTTATTAACACTTACTGCATTTTCTTTTAGCGCACGCCTTGCTTCTGCATTAGAGTTTAAAAAATTAGTTTTAGATGCTAAAGCAGCAATCATATCTATACCTTTATTAAGATCTAGTTGGGATAATTCTGTTTGTGGAACACCCTCAAAAAGCTCTAAAAACATGGCTTCATTTAAGGTTTTAATGTCTGCTTTAAAAGTTTTACTAAATAAAATATTTGATGCTTTTTCTACATTTACAAAATCATTTTCAGAGTGTACCATAGTGGTTATTTCTTGAGCTAATCGTTTTTGTAGTAACCTTAAGTGTGGTGCCTCTGTGTGTTTATGAATTAGGTCGTTTATTATATCTTGGGTTAAAAAGGTAAAAATCTTTATATATTTTTTAGCATCCTCATCGCTGGAGTTTAACCAATATTGATAAAATTTATAAGGAGAAGTGCGTTTTGCATCTAACCAAACATTGCCTCCTTCAGATTTTCCAAACTTAGATCCATCGGCTTTTGTAACTAACGGGCAGGTAATTGCATAACCTTTTCCTTTCGCAATACGCCTTATGAGTTCTGTTCCTGTAGTGATATTGCCCCATTGGTCGCTACCTCCCATTTGTATGCTGCAATTGTAATTGTTATACAAATGAAGAAAATCGTAACCCTGTACTAATTGGTAGGTAAATTCGGTAAAACTCATTCCGTCGGACGCTGTTTCGGACGTAATTCTGTTTTTTACAGAGTCTTTTGCCATCATATAGTTAACTGTAATGTGCTTACCAATATCTCTTATAAAGTTTAAAAATGAAAACGAGTTCATCCAGTCGTAGTTATTTACTAAAACAGCGGCATTACTGGCATCGCTTTCAAAATCTAAAAAATGTGATAACTGCTTTTTAATTGCACTTTGGTTGTGGGCTAATGTTTTTTCATCTAGTAAATTTCTTTCGTTAGATTTTCCTGAGGGATCTCCTATCATTCCTGTTGCTCCACCGACTAAGGCAAATGGTTTATGCCCACAGCGTTGGTAATGTGCTAAGAGCATAATAGGAACTAGATTTCCTATGTGCAAAGAGTCTGCCGTTGGATCAAAACCAACATAAGCACTTCGCATTTGTTCTAACAAATGTGCTTCTGCCCCAGGCATAACATCGTGTATCATTCCTCTCCAACTTAACTCTTCAATAAAATTTTTACTCATTTTTCTTCTAAACGTTTAAACAAATATAACCGTTTCATAACGTACCAAAAAAGAAAAAAAACAGTAATTTAGTGCTATGGTTTTAGTTACTGGAGGCACGGGTTTAGTTGGGAGTCATTTATTGTACAAACTGTTAGAGCACAACCAATCTGTACGAGCAATTTATAGACATGAGAATCGCTTAAATGCAGTTAGGCAGGTCTTTAAGTATTATACAAAAGACCTAGAGCCTCTGTTTTCTAAAATTGAATGGGTTAAAGCCGATATTACAGATATTCCTTCATTAGCTGAAGCCTTTAAGGGTGTTACAAGTGTATATCACTGTGCTGCATTAATTTCTTTTGAGCCTAAAGACTACAGTAATCTGCTTTCTGTTAATATAGACGGAACTGCAAATATTGTAAATTTATGTGTCGCAAATGCCGTTGCAAAGCTCTGTTATGTAAGTTCTATTGCTACTATTGGCGAAACAACTTCTGCAACCCAATTAATTACAGAAAATACGTTGTGGAACCCTGAGCAAGCACACTCAAATTATGCCATTACAAAATATGGTGCAGAAATGGAAGTTTGGCGAGGTTCTCAAGAGGGCTTAGATGTTGTTATTGTTAACCCTGGGATTATTTTAGGCCCTGGGTTTTGGGGCTCTGGTAGTGGTTATTTATTTAGTCGTGTTTACAAAAATACGAATCCATTTTCTACAAAGGGCGTTACAGGCTACGTTGACGTTAGTGATGTAGTAACCATTATGGTGCTACTAATGGAAGGGGTGTTTAAAAACAATCGTTATATTTTAGTTACAGAAAACGAGTCGTTTCACTCAGTTTTTAACAAAATTAGGATTGCGTTTAATTTAAAACCTTCAAATAAAATAGCTTCTAAAACTCTTTTAACAATTGCTTACAATATAGACTGGCTAAGAGCTTTTATGACAAAAACACCTCGTAATATTACAAAGCAAATCGCTAATTCAGTTTTAAAAACCTCACATTATGACAATTCAAAAATTAAAAATGCCTTACAATATAATTTTTTGAGTTTAGATCAGTCTATTGCCCGCAATGCTAAGTTTTTTTTAAAAGATCAGGCTTAAGTTTAAGACCTTTTTCTTTTGATTGTTTTAGTTTTTGTATAGAGTCTTTTATTTTTTTTTGTAAAGCTTGTGCAGTTTTAGTACTATCTAATATAGCTTGATAATGTGCTTTTTCTTTGCTTAAGCGTTTGTTTAATCTATCATAAATATCTTTATAAATGTCTGGATTAAAAGCATAGTAGTTATTACTTAAAGCAAATTGTAGGCTATCAATGTTATATTTATTAAAAATATAGGCTTTAGGTTGCAAGCCATTGTTTTTAAGTGCTATTTTTTGGGTACTTACTGCTGTGTTAACAATGGTAATATCGTAAAGAATATCGACCATTTTTCCTTTTGAAATAAGATTATCTGGTTTTTTAGGTTTTTCTATCGTACTATGCTTACAAGAGAGTATTAAAACTAGGACAACTATGTATTTTATTATTTTCATTATCTATTAAAAGTTAATCGCTTTGCCGCTTTAATATCGTAAAATTTATCGTTTTCGTAAACTAAACTTCCGTTTAAAAAAGTGTGTGTTATGCTAGACTTAAAGGTTGTTCCTTCAAAAGGAGACCAGCCACTTTTGCATAATACATTGTTTTTTTCTACAAGCCAAGGCTTGTTTGGGTTCACAATAACTAGGTCTGCAAAATAGCCTTCTTTAATAAAGCCTCTCTTTTCTATCTGAAATAATATAGCGGGGTTATGGCACATTTTTTCGACAAGTTTTTCGATAGTAATTTTACCTTTATGGTAAGCTTCCATCATGGCAGGTAAAGCATGTTGTACTAAAGGGCCTCCAGAGGGGGCGTTAACGTAATTGTTTTCTTTTTCTTGCAAGGTGTGTGGTGCGTGGTCTGTTGCAATAACATCAATACGATCGTCGAGCAAAGCTTCCCAAAGTTTATCTCTATCGCTGACTGTTTTTACTGCTGGATTCCATTTTATCAAAGTTCCTTTTGTGTTGTAGTCTTTATCCGAAAACCAAAGGTGATGTATGCAAACTTCTGCCGTAATTTTTTTGTCTTTTAATTCTAATTCATTAGAAAACAATTCCATTTCTTTTGCTGTAGACAAATGAAACACATGTAGTCTAGCACCTGTTTTTTTTGCTAATGCTATGGCTTTGGACGACGATACGTAGCAAGCATCTTCGCTCCTAATGTGAGGGTGATATTGTATTGGGATGTTATCGCCATACGTTTCTTTATATTTTTTAAGGTTAGTTTGTATCGTTGTTTCGTCTTCGCAATGTACAGAGATTATTAAATCTGTGCTCAAAAATATTTTTTCTAAAACTTCCAGATTATCAACAAGCATATTGCCTGTAGAGGAACCTAAAAATAATTTTAATCCTGCTACATTTTTAGGGTTTACTTTTAAAATTTCCTCTAAGTTGTTATTAGTTCCTCCAAACATAAACGAGTAGTTTGCAAATGAGGTTTTTGCTGCGATAGCAAATTTTGCTTCAAGTTTTTCTATTGTTGTTGTTTGCGGATTGGTATTAGGCATTTCTATAAAGGAGGTTATTCCTCCTGCAATTGCTGCTCTAGATTCTGTTTTTATAGTACCCTTGTGTGTTAGCCCTGGCTCTCTAAAATGAACTTGGTCATCAATAACCCCAGGAAGGACAAAGTTATTTTGTGCATCGACTGTTCTTACTGTTTTAGGAGGGGTTATGTTTGGCGCTATTTGTATTATGAGTTCGTTTTCTATAAGGATGTCGCTATTAAAAATGCGACCTTCATTTACAATTTTAGCGTTTTTAATAAGCAGTGTTGTTGTTTTCATAATTATTGTTTTGTAAACAAACTTTTGAGTTTCATTGTTATTACCCCAAAAATAGCTTCGGATATAATACCGTTACTTAGTTTGGACTCTCCTCTTGAGCGGTCTGTAAAAACTACAGGAATCTCTTTTATTTTAAAGCCTTTTAAATGGGTTTTAAATTTCATTTCTATTTGAAAAGCGTAGCCCACAAATTTAACAGCATCAAGATTGATAGCTTCTAGCACTTTTCTTTTATAGCACACAAACCCTGCTGTGGTATCATGAATTTTTAACCCCGTAATTAGCCGCACATATTTTGAGGCTAAGTAAGATAGTAATACTCTACTCATGGGCCAATTTACAACATTAACTCCTTTTACATAACGTGAGCCTATAACCATATCTGCATCTTGCTGGCAGGTATCATAAAGCGTTTTTAGGTCTTTGGGATTATGCGAAAAATCGGCATCCATCTCAAAGATATAATTGTATTGCCGTTTTAAACACCATTGAAATCCGTGAATATACGCAGTGCCTAGTCCTTGTTTGCTCGTCCGTTTTTCTAAAAACAAACGGTCGCTAAACTCCCTTTTGAGCGTTATTACTTTTTGCGCTGTGAGATCTGGAGAATTGTCGTCAATAACAAGAACATGAAATGCTTTGTCTAAACTAAATATGGCTCTTAGTAAAGTTTCAATGTTATCAATTTCATTATATGTTGGGATTATGACAACTGCGTCGGTCATAAGATTTTATTAGTTTTAGCAAAAGTAAGTTTTTTAAAGAATATTCTTCATAATTTAGCGATTATGTTACGAGAAACCATATCTACCGAGTGGTACACGATTTTAATTGTTGTATGCCTATGTATCTTAGCAATAGCTAAGTATGCTTATACAACGCGGTTTAATGATTTTCTACTCCTTATAAATAATTATAAATATTTAAAAATTTACTCTAAGCAACAAAAATTTATACACGGCTTTGATGCTTTGCTATACACTAATTTAATTATTTCGTTGTCTTTATTTTATTTTTTAGCCTATCGTTCATTTTTTAATGATTTTGTTTTTACGGCATCATTGTTTTTTAAAACACTTACTGGCATTGGTGCTTTAATTCTTATTAAGATACTTGTAGAGCGCTTAATTGCTAGTCTATTTGAGATAGAAGCATTGATTGATTTGTATGTGTTTCAAAAAATAAATTACAAAAACTATATTGGTTTACTCTTATTGCCTATTAATATTATTCTTTGTTTTGTAGCTCCAAACTCGACCTTAATGATTTACATCACCTTAGTCTTAATAGTATTTATAAACAGTGTTGGTTTTGCTGTTTCTTTTAAAACTCATCAAAATATAATTTTTAGTAATTTATTTTATTTTATTTTATATCTTTGCGCACTTGAAATTGCTCCTTATATCATTTTGTATAACTTATTTACAAGTTAGGTTGTATAAATAAATGCATAATCTCCATGAAAGTAAAAACAATTTTGGTGTCACAACCAGAGCCTAAAATAGAAAATTCACCTTATTTTGATTTACAGCAAAAACAACGTGTAAAAATTGATTTTAGACCTTTTATACATGTAGAAAGTGTTTCTGCAAAAGATATACGATCTCAAAAAATTGACTTAAAAACCTTTACTGCAATTATACTTACCAGTAGAAATGCTGTAGATCATTTTTTTAGAGTTGCTGAAGAAATGCGATTTAAAGTTCCAGATACCATGAAATATTTTTGTCAATCTGAAGCTGTCGCTTTTTATTTACAAAAATATGTTGTGTATAGAAAGCGTAAAATTTATGTTGGTAAGCGCACTTTCTCTGAGTTAATTCCTTTAATTAAAAAATATAAAGAAGAAGCGTTTTTATTACCAAGTTCGGATAAATTAAAACCAGAAATACCTACAGCTTTAGATAAGTTAAGCCTTAATTGGAGACAAGCTACATTTTACAAAACAGTAATCAGTGATTTGTCTGACTTAGAGGATGTATTTTATGATATCTTAGTCTTTTTTAGTCCCTCCGGAATAGAATCTTTATTTCATAATTTCCCTAATTTTAAACAAAACGATACTCGTATCGCCGTTTTTGGAAACACAACTGTAAAAGCGGTAGAGAGCAAAGGGCTTCGTGTAGATATTGCTGCGCCAGCACCTAAAACGCCCTCTATGACAATGGCTCTAGAAAAGTACATAAAAACGGTAAATTCAAAAAAATAATCAAGATATAGTCTCTAGACTAGGACTCTAATACTTTTTTAATTTTATTTAGAATAATTTTTGGGCTTAGTTTTACCTCTTCTTGCAATTCGTTTATTGTGCCGTGTTGTACAAAAACATCTGGAACACCCATAGTGTGCGTTGTATTTGTGTAATTATGTTTGGAAGCAAATTCTAAAACGGCAGTCCCAAATCCTCCCGTTACGCAGCCATCTTCGATAGTAATGATATCCTTGTAGGTTTTAAAAACAAAATGCAATTGTTTTTCGTCGAGAGGTTTTACAAAGCGCATATCATAATGTGACACGTCTAGATTTTGAATTGCAGAACTTACATTTTTTGCGATAGTGCCAATACTTAAAACGGCTAATTTGTGTCCTTTTTTCAAGCGTTTTGCTGTTCCTATTGTAATCTTTGTAAATTCCTGTTTCCAATCAATATTAGTTCCTCTACCTCTAGGATAGCGGATAGCTAAGGGGAAATTTAAACCTAATTGCGCTGTGTACATTATATTGCGTAATTCTATTTCGTTACGGGGCGCAAAAATAATAAGGTTTGGGATGCAACGTAAATATGCCAAATCAAAAACACCGTGATGTGTTGCGCCATCTTCACCAACTAAGCCTGCCCTATCCAAACAAAATATAACAGGTAGTTGTTGTAGAGCAACATCGTGTATAACTTGATCGTAAGCACGTTGCAAAAACGTAGAGTAAATATTACAAAAAGGAATTAAGCCTTGTGTTGCTAAACCTGCAGCAAATGTAACGGCGTGTTGCTCTGCAATGCCAACATCAAAAGCACGATTTGGCATTTTGTTTATCATATATTTTAAGGAACTTCCGGTGGGCATTGCTGGAGTTATTCCTATAATTTTTTTGTTTTTTTTAGCTAATTCTACAATAGTGTAGCCAAAAACATCTTGATATTTTGGAGGTGTTAATCTATTTGTTTCGTTAATTAAATCGCCCGTTTTTGCATTAAACTTTCCGGGAGCATGGTAGGTAATTTGATGCTTTTCTGCTTGTTTTAGCCCCTTCCCTTTTGTGGTAATTATATGCAGTAATTTAGGGCCTTCCACGGTTTTTAATCGTTCTAACTCCAAAATAAGTGCATTTATATTGTGACCGTCTATAGGGCCTGTATAATTAAAGCTTAAAGCCTCAAAGATATTATCTTGCTGTTGTACTCCTTTTTTTACACCAGTTAAGTACTGTTTTAGCGCCCCCACACTTGGGTCTATACCTATGGCATTATCGTTTAAAATAATTAGTACATTGGCAGCAGTTACACCTGCATGGTTTAGACCCTCAAATGCCATTCCGCTAGCAATAGAGGCATCACCAATAACTGCAATATGCTGTTTTTTATAATCGCCTTTTATTTGCGATGCTATAGCCATTCCTAAAATAGCAGAAATTGATGTGGATGAGTGACCAACGCCAAAAGCGTCGTATTTACTTTCAATACGTTTAGGGAACCCACTAATACCTCCTAATTGTCTATTTGTGTGAAATATATTTTTTCTACCCGTTAGTATTTTATGGCCATAAGCTTGATGCCCAACATCCCATACAAGTAAGTCTTGAGGTGTATTAAAAACATAATGCAATGCAATGGTTAGTTCTACAACCCCAAGGCTTGACCCTAGATGCCCTTGTTTTGTGGCAACAATATCAATAATAAATAGTCTTAACTCTTTTGCTAATTGTGGTAAGTCTGCAATCTGTAATCTACGTAATTCTTTAGGGCTATTAATATGTTGTAACAAACTACTCATTGGTTTGCAAAGGTAAGTGTTGAAACCTAAATTAATACATAATTATCTATAAAGTATGTGGTTTGAAAAGGTGTGTTTGTACTGAGGATGCTTTTGACAAACCACTTAATTATATCACATAAACAAGGGTTGTAATTTTAGTTTTAAAATTAAGACCCTTGTTTATCTGAAAATTTTAGTTGTAAAGTATTATCAGTTTCATTAGTAATACTCTCATATTAACTGTTCATAGAAATCAAAAACTCTTCGTTATTTCTAGTTTGTTTAAAGCGATCGTTAATAAATTCCATTGCTTCTACAGGGTTCATATCGGCAAGGTACTTTCGCATTACCCACATACGCTGTACTGTGTTCTCGTCTAGTAGAATGTCGTCTCTACGTGTACTTGAAGAGGTAAGGTCTATGGCAGGGAAAATTCTGCGGTTAGATATTTTTCGATCTAATTGCAGCTCCATATTACCTGTGCCTTTAAATTCTTCAAAAATAACTTCATCCATTTTAGACCCTGTTTCTGTTAAAGCTGTTGCGATAATAGAGAGTGACCCTCCGTTTTCTATATTTCTTGCGGCACCAAAAAAACGTTTTGGTTTGTGTAGCGCATTGGCATCTACACCTCCCGAAAGAATTTTTCCGGAAGCAGGCTGAACTGTATTGTATGCTCTTGCTAAACGTGTAATGGAGTCTAGTAAAATTACAACATCGTGTCCACACTCCACCAAACGTTTTGCTTTTTCCAATACAATATTCGCAATTTTTACGTGTTCGTGTGCTTCTTTATCAAAGGTAGAGGCTATAACTTCGCCACGTACATTACGTTGCATGTCTGTAACCTCTTCTGGGCGCTCGTCAATTAACAAAATCATTTGATAAACCTCAGGGTGATTTGCTGCAATGGCGTTTGCTACATCTTTTAGTAGCATTGTTTTTCCTGTTTTAGGTTGTGATACAATCATACCACGTTGCCCTTTTCCTATGGGAGAAAACAAATCCATTATTCTTGTAGAAATCGTGCTTTGTTTTTCGGCGATATTAAATTTTTCTTGAGGAAATAAAGGGGTTAGATGCTCAAAAGAAACACGATCTCTAACCACCTTTGGGTCTTGCCCATTGATTGAAACTACTTTTATTAGCGGAAAATATTTTTCTCCTTCTTTAGGAGGTCTTACATGTCCCAATACAGTATCTCCTGTTTTTAATCCAAATAACTTAATTTGCGATTGAGACACATATATGTCATCTGGAGATGATAAATAATTATAGTCTGAGGAGCGTAAAAATCCATAACCGTCTTGCATAATATCTAGTACACCTTCACTTTCTATAATGGCATCAAATTCAAAGTCTGGATCGCGGTAACGATTTCGATTATCTTTATTTCCTACATTACTTCCATTACCATTGTTGTTATGGTTATTAAAGTTTTTGTCTTGTTTTTGATTTTTGTGCTGTGGGCGGTTTTGATTTGGGTTTGGTTTTTTTTGTTGCCCTTGTGTTTGTGGTTTTTTGTCTTGTGTTTTTTTAGGGTTGGCTTTATCTGTTTTAGTCTCTACTGTAGTCGTATGAGCTGTGTTTTTAGGGCCAGCGGGTTTTGGCTTTGCAGTTTTAACCACTTCAGTGCTTTCTGTGTCTTCTTTTTTAAAATCAATAGCCTTTTGTTTAGGTATTGACGGTGGCTTTGGTTTCTCAATACGTTCTCGCTTTGGTTTCTCAATTTTAGTTGCAGTTGCTAGTGTAGGTGCCTTAACGCTACTAGTTACATTTTGAGAAGGGTTAGCTGCTTGGTAATCTAAAATTTGGTATATTAAATCTAATTTTTTTAGATAACGATATTTTAATATCTTTAAGTTTTTAGCAATATCTTGAAGCTGGGGAAGCTTCATTTCTTTTAATTGGGAAATTTCAAACATTATGAGATTGTATATTTTTTATAAATGGTAATTGTATGTTTTAGTACTAGATGTGTTTTAGAAACGTAGCAGAAAATAATTTTGACTTGGAATTAATTTAATGAAGATTATGTAGTAGCACACTATATAATGGTTGCTAAAAATAACGCCGCTAATATATAACTTTCTTTTTAAAGAATCCTATATGTTTTAAAAAAGAAACTATTATTTTTGTTTTTTATTTTAATTTAATTTAAAAATGCTTCAAAGAGTTCAAACAATTTATTTGTTAATCTGTATTGCTATATCTACAGGGCTTAGTTTTCTATGTTATTTATGGACTATTAATGACTTACCTTTTTATGCAAAAGATGAAACGCTATATCTTGTTTTATTTTTGAGTTCTGGGGGCTTAGCTTTAACTTCAATTTTTTTATTTAAAAATAGGATGTTACAATTTGTTTTGGGACGGCTTAATATTATATTAAACTTTACTTTATTAGTGTTATTTGTAATTAGACTACTAAATACATCAGGAGAGACTAAGGTTTCTGAGAATGGTGTTGGGGTGCTTCTGCCTATATTTTCTATCGTATTTTTAGTTTTGGCCAACAAAGCTATTAAAAAGGATGAGGCTCTTGTAAAATCTGTAGACCGGTTGAGGTAATACTATTATTGTAAATAGTGCGTTAGCTCAAGATGAAAATCTTGAGCTTTTTTTATTGCATTTTTTAAGATGCCTTTTTAATCATTAAATGTGTTATTGAAGGGTTTACCAATTGTTATTTAAAATGGATTATATAGCTTATTTTGAGTAACAATTGGTATTATACAACTCAATGGTATAAGCTATATCCTTGAAGAGACTTATGTTGTAATAAAAACGCTAGTTGTATCGTTTTTTTAATATGCCTTATTGTCTATATGATATTGCGATAGGTCTTTTTTTTCTAGCCAGATTTTTTTGCCATTTTTCATATTGCTCTGCGTTCAAAATGGATTTCATTTTGCTCTTCATAGCTATTTGGTTGTCTAACCGTTTATTTATGCGCTTCAGTTTTTCTTCCTTTGTGAGCTTTTCTCTTTTTGCTAATGTTTTTTTATTTTTTGTTTCTTCTGCAAGTTCTTGACGTGATTTTATTTGTCTTAAAATTGCAGCTTTAACTTGATTTTGTTGCTTATTATTTAGGTCTAATTGTAGAGTCATTCGTTTAGATTGTATTTCTGCTCGTTCTTCAGCAGAAAAATTATGTTGCTTTATTTTCGTCCTCTTAACCTCTTTTATTTTGTGTTGTTTTACAGGTATTCTGTCTTTGTTTTGTGCTGTGACATGTAATGTTAGAAACGTTAAAGCAAGTAGTACTAATGTTTTCATTTTTTATTTATTTATACTATTATGACTAATGTAAATTAAAAAGGTTTAATGTTTTTACTTGAGGCTATAAAACCTAATGAGTACTATCGTTATAATTCAAAAAAAAAGATTGCCTTTTTGGGACAATCTTTTTTTCCGTATTAAAATAAAAACTTAGAGAAATATTCTATTTAGGGTCTAAGATCATGTTTACACGCTCTAGTGCGTCTTGTAGATGAATTTTACTTAGCCCATTAGAGCGTCCAATACCGTTTTTGATAGTGCGTTGTAATTCTTTTAATTCTGCTCTTACAACTGCTTTAATATCGGATTGACTAACGTTAACTCGAGTTCCTCCAAATCTTCTAAAATTAAAAGTAGTTGTGCTTGTTGTTGGAGGGTTCATTATAGTGCTCATTCTATCAATATAGGCACGTTGTAAATTTCTTCTATAAGTGTCTATAGAGCTGCCTCTAGATAGCTCACTAAAAATGCCTTTGCGTAGGTCTTGCATCATATTTAAAAATGAATATCCGCTTGCGCCATTAATTGTTTCATTTTCGATAAGTCGCTGCATTCTCCCTGTGTCTAAGATACTGTTTAATGTTCTTACTTGGGTTCCTCTTAAACGTTCTATAGCTCCTGCATTTTCAATTTTATTAAAAATATTAGTATCCATTAACCAACTTGGTGTGCTAAATAATTCTTTATGAAGAAAGTCCATTGCCCTTTTTTGTGTAGCTTTATCCACATGAGTAAATACCGCACCTTTTTGGTCGTATGTTTTGTTAATTTGTATAACTCCGCCTATATTGCCAGTAACATGCCCCATATATCTACTAAATTGCCCTAACACTTGTCCATACATTGTTTGTAAATCTGAGTAGTTTTTACCATCTTCTGCGGTCCATTCTAGGAGGTTAGGCACAATACGCTTAAGGTTTAAAATCCCGTAGTGGCTTGCTAGCATGGCGTCGTCGCCCAAATCTTCGGTCTGTGATGTTGGGTCTATAACTCCAAATTGCTGACCTCCAAATCTGTAGTAAGGATCACCTGCATGTTTTAAAATCCAACTGTCTAGAGTTTTCTTTTCTTCTTCTGCTGTTTTTGCATCTAAAATGGGCCGGTACCCCCAAGAGATAGAGTACTTATCATAAACTCCAATATTAGGCATTAAAGCAACATCGCCATCACCTGGTTGTGCGATATAGTTAAAACGTGCATAATCCATTATAGAGGGCGCTGTGCCGTATTTTTTTGTAAATTCTGGGTCTCGTAATTTTTCTACAGGATAAGCCACACTGCTTCCCATGTTATGAGGTAGTCCAAGAGTATGACCTACTTCATGAGATGACACAAAACGAATTAAACGTCCCATAACTTCATCTTTAAAAGCCACACCTCGCGCATCGGGATTTATTGCGGATGTTTGTACAAAAAACCAGTTGCGTAACAGAGTCATTACGTTATGATACCAGTTAATATCTGATTCTAAAATTTCGCCAGAACGTGGATCACTTACATGAGGCCCATTTGCATTTGGTATTGGAGAGGCTAAGTATCTTACTACAGAGTAGCGTGCATCTTCGGCACTCCATTCGGGGTCTTCCTCTGGAGTAGGGGGTAGTTTAGCTATAATTGCATTTTTAAAACCTGCAGCCTCAAAGGCTACTTGCCAATCTTCAATACCTTGTTTTATATATTTTATCCATTTTTTTGGGGTTGCTCTATCTATATAATAAACAATTTGCTTTTTAGGTTCTACTAGTTCTCCTCGTTTAAATTTTGCAATATCTTCGTCTTTAACTTCTAGTCTCCAACGGTCTAGATAACGTACCGTTTTACTTTCTTGTGCTTCTAGTCCGTAATCTACTTGACCTCTGGCAAACCAACCAACACGTTGATCAAAAATACGACGCTTCATTGGTACTTTGGGTAACAAAATCATTGAGTTATTAATCTCTAAAGATATAGACCCTAAGCTAGGATTAGATGGTGCTCTACCTGCGGCGTATGTTTTTACGTGTCTAGCTTCAATATTTGTAGGGTAGCTTTTTACACTTTCTATAAATGATTTGTCAGACTCTAATCGTGTTACTCTAAAGGCTGTTCTACTTCTTTGCGGTAAACCAAGTGGCTTGACATCTTTAGCAAATAAGCTCGTTACGTCTATTACTGTACTTAGAGAGTCTTTGCCATAAGCCTTTATAGGAAAGGCATATAATATAGGTTCAAAATTGGAGTTTACTACGGCTTCGCTTATAGGCAATGAGTCGGCTGCAACAACCGTGTGAGAAACAACGCGTAATAATATTTTTTTATCTTTTTTTTGCCAACGTAATACTTGGGTATTTTGTTTGCCACCACCAAAGCCTAATCCATTTGCGGTTTTGGCAATACGAGTTACCATTAGCATTTCTCTATTAAAAAGGGTGTCTGGAATTTCATAAAAAAACTTACCGTCTAATTTATGTACATCAAAAAGACCTTTGTCTGTTTTTGCGTCTTTTGTAATTACCTTATCATAGGCTTGTATATCACCTTTTTTAGGTTTTGCCTTTGGCTTTGCTGTAGCTGTAGCTGTTTTGGCTGCATCTTTTGCTGTTTTACAAGAGGATACAATTAGCAATACTGCTAAACATAAAATCTTAATGGAAGAGTGTTTCAATGTATTTGATGTTTTAAATTTACCTTGTAAAAATAATAATTTTTAGAAAACACATTAGTTTATTAATCTTTTTAATACTTTTTTAACTTAATTTTTAGATTAAAATAGAAATTATCAATTTAAGGATTCATCGTTATGTATGCTTCTTGTGTAGGCTATTAGCATTATATTACAACAAGTAAGGTGGTACTTAATTTTACGATACAGCTTAAAATTAAACTGAGTATGAGTGCAAAAAATATTCTTAGAAATGATATCGTAACAGCGTTGTTTTTTTAGATACTAGATTACAATAGTCTTTTGTAAGTTATAAAAGAAAATTCGTATTTGTGCTTTTCGTCTTTTTTATGAAATGTATTTGCTGTCTCTTTCCAAATAGAGGGGTCAATTTCAGGAAAAAAAGTGTCAGCCTCAAAATGGCCATGCACACGGGTAAGCTCTATTTTATTTGCAATATGCATCGCTTGCTTGTATATTTCGCCTCCTCCTATAATAAAAGGTTGTGCATCATGTTTTGCTACCGCAATCGCTTTTTGTAGTGAGCTTACAACAATAACACCTTTTGGCACCTTGTAGTCTTCTTGTCTTGAAATAACAATATGTGTGCGATTAGGTAAGGGTTTAGGAAAGCTTTCAAACGTTTTTCGCCCCATAATAATATGGTGATTATTGGTTAGAGTCTTAAAGCGTTTTAAGTCATGACTTAAATGCCAAATTAAATCATTATTTTTACCAATAGCGTTGTTTTCTGAGGCGGCTACGATAATAGTTATATTCTTATGGTTAGTTGTTTTTAAATTGTACACGTTACTTTGTGCAATATGTGTTTCTTCTTTTTCAAATTTATGTTTAAGTTTTTCAATACGAGCTTCTTGTTTAGCTACCAACTTGTTTATTTGTTTTTGTTCCCAAGATTTACCCATAAACTTATGAGCAACATAGACTTGGCTTAGGTGATATATGAAGATGCATAACCAAAGTAAGGTTACAGAAACAAACCAATCTTTTTCAAACACCTTAACATTACTTCCAAAACCTATAATTAGGTTAAGTGAAATTAAAAATAAAGTGCCAATTAGAAAGATGACAAAATGAATGTACAAGCGCCTTTTTTGTGCAACACGCTTCTGTGCATTTTGTATAAGCTCCAGTTGTTCTTTATCTATTGTTGGTTGTTCTGTTTTTTTTTTGCTAAACATAGCGCTTATTTTTATTTTGTAACAGCAAAAAGTATTGGCAACGCATAAGGAACAGTAACAGGTTTTCCTTTATGAAATCCTGGTTTTACCATATCAGGAAGTAATTTTATAACTCTCACAGCTTCTTTCTCAAGTTTTCGGTGAGGTGCAGAAGCTTTAATGGCTACTACTTTTCCTTTTCTATTTATTTTAAAATAGATTTGTATTTTTACGTTTCCTTCAGGAAGACTTAGCCTTTTTGCAAGTCTAGTATTAAATTTCTTACTTACATGATCACTAATCTTATTGGACATGCATTTTTTTAATTTTACATTATCGGAAATCCATTTTTGGCAATTAGGATATACAGGAACTTTTTCTATAATCACAAAAGGGACTTCTTCTGATTCGTTAGTTTGCTTTTTTTGAGCAAAGCTAATTGATGTGCTAATTAATGCAAGTAGTAAGAGTAAATGTTTCATAATATATTTTAAACGGCTACAGTGCCTTTAATATGTGGGTGTGGATTATAATCGGCCAAAGTAAAGTCCTTAAAGCTAAAATTAAAAATATCTGTAATTTCTGGGTTTAATGTTAGTGTTGGTAGCTTACGGATGTCTCGAGACAATTGCAACTCTACTTGTGCTAGGTGGTTGTTATAAATGTGTGCATCTCCAAGAGTATGTATAAACTCTCCTACTTGATAACCACAAACTTGAGCTATCATCATCGTAAGCAAAGCGTAAGATGCGATATTGAACGGTACTCCCAAAAACACGTCTGCACTGCGCTGATAGAGTTGGCATGATAGTTTCCCGTTTGCTACATAAAACTGAAAAAAAGCATGACAAGGGGGTAGTGCTGCTTTTCCATTAGCAACGTTATCGCTAAACGACTTGGAGGTGTCTGGAAGCACAGAGGGATTCCAAGCAGATACTAACATCCTTCTGCTATTAGGGTTGTTTTTTAAGGTTTGTATAAGGTCTTTTATTTGGTCTATCTCGTCATTGTTCCAATTACGCCATTGATGACCATATACGGGACCCAAATTGCCATCTTGGTCTGCCCATTCGTTCCAAATACGAACCCCATTGTCTTTGAGGTAGTTAATATTAGTATCGCCTTTTAAAAACCACAATAGTTCGTAAATAACAGATTTTAAATGAAGTTTTTTTGTGGTTACCATAGGAAACCCTTTGTCCAAATCGAAACGCATTTGGTAACCAAAAACACTTTTTGTGCCTGTGCCCGTACGGTCGCCTTTTTGGGTGCCGTTTTCTAAAACATGTTTTACTAAATCTAAATATTGTTTCATTGCAATGTGGGTTGTTAATATCAATTATGACTCAAAATAAGCTATATCATTCGTTTCTATTGCGTCTATATATCGCTATAAAATCGAAGCGCAACTAAGACTATGTTTAGGTTTTCTATGTCATCTAAACACACTATATTCCAAATTATTTGCAACTTATTTTAAATAACAATTGGTATAAGCTAGTAACTATTAATTAGTGTAAATGATGTCTTTGCTTAAAAAACGAAATTAAATAAAAAGCCTTTTTCTACTAGGGTTTTATAAGGCTAAATATATAAAAGTTATTAACTTGTTTCTAGTTAAGGCATAGCTTATTGTAAGCGTGCAATATATATTACGTTTACATCATTATTATTACAAAATAGAGGTATTTGCCAAACAAAATGTATAGCGATTTTGGTTAGAGGCAAAAAAAATTTAGGCAAGGCATTCGTCTCTGATGGTTTTTTTGTTTACTGTTTTTTTAATGTAAATACAGGTAAATATAACAAAATACCTACTAAAGAAAAGATTAACCCTCCTATAGTGCCTACACCCAATGCAAACCAAAACACTTCATTCTGTCCATCTTTTACAAAAGGGATAAATCCAAGAATAGTAGAGATAATGGTTAGCATAATTGGAAATATTTTTTGTTTGAACGCTTCTAAATATAGCTCTATTTTATTTTGTTCGGGGTTTTGTTTTTGTAGTTTATTAAATCCATTAATAATAAAAATAGAGGCATTTACTGTAATTCCACTTAGTAACACGAAACAGGCTAAGCCACCTTGATCAAAATTAAAATCAAATAGATAAAAGGTTAAAAACACACCAATAAAAGAAATTGGTATAACACTTAGAATAATAAAAGGTTGCTTAAAACTTTCAAATAGCACAGAACAAATAAGATAGATAATAGCTAGTATTAAAAGTAACAGAGTGCTGTAATTATTGTTTTCGTCATTTCCAAAAAAGAATTGATTTTGGCTATTTTCAAAAGTGTACCCTAAGGGTAATTTGGTTTTGAGTTCTTCTAGTTTTTCTTTTAAAAAGCGAGAACCAAATTTACTCGATCCGGTATATTGAAATTGTACTAAACGGATATATTCTTGATTTTCTTTATAAATATTTTCTTCCTCGGGAGCTTTATAAATTTCAGCAACTCCTTTTAGCACTACTGGTTTATTAATACTATCTAAGGGTGCGTTTTTAATACGCCAAATGTCGTAGGTTTTTGAGTTTTCAGATTCAAAACGCACTGGGGTATATTTACCAAAAATGTTTAGAGATAAGTCTTGTGTTTTTGATAGGGTTAGGTTTTTTAATTCGTTTATAACGTTGCTGGGGTTACTTTTAAGAAGTGCTAAACGTTGTTTGTCTAACAAAAAACGATACTCATAAGAGGCCTCTCTTCGCCAATAACTATTTTCTCTAACAAATACTTTTTGAATGCGTGGGTGTTTTAATAACGCTGTTTTTAAGGTATCCGCCCAGGCATTTAAGTTATCATAGTTGTAGCCTTTAGCTTTAACACTAAAATTAACGGGCTCACCACTAGAGCTACCATTGCTAAAGCCATTACCCACGCCATAAATATTCCAGTCAATGCCTGCTTGATCTAAAACTTTTCTAACCAAGCGCGCTTTTAATAAAAATGGAAATGCCGATTGCTGATAGCCATCCTTAAAGGTTATTTCCATTCGGGCATTATCACCACTATAAACATTGGTTTTAAATTGGTCAATTTCATTGTACTGTAGTAGGTAGTTTTCGATCCCTAGATACACATCGTTCATTTGGTGTACCGTTGCCCCTTTTTCCATTTGTGCACTTACATATAGTTTGGTTTGCTCGTTACGCCTAGAAGAGGCACCCTCAAATACGTAGTAAGAGAAAAGACGAAATGATCCTCCTAAGTAGCGATCTATATGTGGTCTAATATTTTCACGATACCACTCATTTCCTAGGGTGTTATTGTACGCTTTTTCATACCAAGTGGTATTGTGTTCTGTTTTTTGGGGAAGCATAAATACGGGAATCCCAAAAATTAGTATTATAACACTAATCGTTAATTTTTTAAAGCGCAGCTCTAGACTTATTAACTTTCCGTATAGGTGGTAAAAATAATTTTTTGCACTAATGCTCCAGCGTTGTTCTTTGCGTTCAGGAATTGTGATGTGCTCTAATAATGCGGGGATTAAATATAGGGCGACTAAAAGGGAGACGCTTAGGTTAATTATAATTACTAGTGCAAAATCGATAAGGTTAACTTTATACTTATCGTCTAGAAAATAAATAATTGCCAAGGCTCCAACTGTAGTTAGTGTAGAGGCTAGTATGGGTATAAAAATGTTTTTATTGCGCAAATGCCTAATATGATCAATCATAACAATACTATTGTCTATAATTAATCCTAACGATATTGTAATTCCTGCCAAGGAATAAAGCTGTATTTCTACACCAAACATATAGTACAATAAAAATGCAAGCCCTAGGTTGGCTATTAGGCTTAGAAGTGTGACTAATAAGTATTTAAAACTTCGACTAACTAATAGTATAAACACTAATAAAATGGCTAGGGTATATAGGCTACGTTTGTAGATTTTGGATAATTCTTCTTTTAAAAAAATAGTGTCGTCAAAAGATTTTACAAACTCGTAGTTAGAAGGAAATTGCTGTTTAATTAACGCCATTTGCTCAGCTACAGTATTGGCCAATGTAATGGTATTGGCTTGTTTTTCGGCATAAATAGAAACACTAATCGCATTTTTGCCATTGATACGCTGGTACGTTTGTGCCTCTTGCTCTTGCTCTCTAATGGTTGTTAACTCGTCTAGGTACACTAGACGCTGTCCAATTTTTTTTATGGGAATATGCCAATTAAAGTTTTCGGCACCCTTGGCTTGTATGGATAGTGTAATATAGTCGTTTAGGTAGGTTACTTCGCCTAGTGACTGTTCTTTAAACACCTCTTGTATGGCTTGTATTAAGTCGTTTTTGTTTAGTTTTAACCCTAATAGTGCATTGGTGTTGTAGGTTACAACATACTCTTTAGGGTTGGCGCCATGTAGCACTGTTTTGTCTATAGCAGGAATAGCGCCTATAATGGGTTCCAAAATCGTTTTTACTCGTTCTTGAATTTTGAAGGGTGTTTCGGGGGCATTAATACTGTAAGACAAAAACGGCTGGTTTATGGCATTGTCGGGGCGGTTAACACTAATAACTGGGTAGCTAACTCGATCTGGTAGCTGTTTATAGAGTTGTCGTATAATGGTTGCGGTTTCAAAACGGGCAACATCAATATTGGTATATTTATCAAAACTCAAGGTAATGTACCCTGATCCTTTTGAGGATTTTGAGTCTAGTTTTTCTAGTCCTTTTAAAGTTCCAAACCCTCCCTCCAAAATAGAAGTAATATCACGCTCTAAGGTGTAAGACGAAGCATTGGGCCATAGGTAACTTACCGTTATAGAGGGCAAACCATTACTAGGGTTAAGTTTTACCGATAGTTTTGGTAATACAAATGCTCCTAGTACGGTAAGAATAATAAAAACAATATATCGTTTGAAGGCAGAAACTTGCAATAGGGTTTAGGTTTATTTTTAGTAAATTTATAAAAAATTACCTGCCCTTAGTTCATTTTAACCTATTATTTTATAATCCTTGCTAAGCAAATAGAGTTTTGCTCAGTTAGTAAAAGTTAATTTGTAATTACTTAAAGATGTGGGGTAATTTAGAATGTACTCGATTTAGGTTTCAATTCCGAAAATACAATTAATTTTGTGACTTACTTATTCTTCCAGTAATAAGTAACACAATTCCACCACCAGTAAAAATGCCAGAAATAAAATCGATTACATCGTTTTGTAAAACGAATTGAATTGTAATTCCTATAATTAATATTACTAATCCAATAATTCTTATTTTAATCATGTTTTTTCAATTTAGGCTGCGTCCACAATAAAGTGGCAATATCCTTTATGCAATAGTATTGGCATTTCGCTGTTTTTTAGCTTTTTGGTGATTCAATTATTAATTTCAGTACAAAGCTATCTTTCTTTTTGTTTATTCTCATTATTTCGCAATTTATAATTTCTTCATTTTTCAGTGCGCAAATGTATTTTTTTACTGTTGTTATAAAATTAGGATAGTACTCTTTTTTAATTGGTATTGTTGCTTTATGTTTTCCTAAAACGTAAAATTCGTGTTTTCCATTTTCAGGGATTACAACACTTACTTTTTGATTTGTACCAATGAGTTTGCCCATTTCTCCATTTGTCCATTTTCCTCGCTCACGATTATCTCCAAGTATGAGCTTACCGTCTTGGTTATAGCCTTGAAATAGTGTGACAATTTCTTGTTTAACATCCCAATTGTCGTAATCGGACTCATTTATTAATGTCGATTTATGGATTAGACCCAAAAGTGAGCCAAATTTCCAATTGAAGTGAATACCTAAATCTACAAAAATACCATACTTCGCTTTTTGTAAAATAACACCACGATATTTGGTGTATTTTTCTAGGTTTGGATTTTCAAATTTCTGCTCTCTTGCATTTATTCTAATTGAAATTGGATGTTCTTGGACGTCGTGAATTTTTGCAGTAAAGTAAGCTCCAACGAGAAACCTCGAGGCATTTTCCCAAAATTGGATTGAAGGGTAAGTCCACCCTAAATGCTTAAAAGAGACAAACGCAAATAAACCTCCGATTTTTATTAAAAACCCTTTTTGTTTTGGCTTAACAATTTGAAACGTTAGTTTTTCTTGATTTGTATATGCTTCTTTAATATTAAATACTAAATCTTGAAGATAATCCTTATCATTTTTTGAGTCAAGATAGTATTCAATATTTTCTTTTGTTTTTGTCAATGTTCAATGGTTTTACGGTAATACTCTCCTCTTTCCAATCCTTTTTTCTTATGACTAAAGGTACATAATATTTTAGAATCGGCATTAGTAAAGATGCTTAAGGTATTTTTGATAACTATTATTAGTTTGGGGGCAATGTTTTTGGTTTTAAATTATTTTTGAAATTAACGCATCAAACCTTTCATTGTGCCAATAGAAACTATAGCTTATGGGCTTGTTTTTTTATTAAAAAAGATATTATACACGGTTTTCTGCCGTTTTATTTTTTCTTATCAGAAATTGGCGGCAGCAAATGTCTTCTATATTGGAATTTCTGAAATAGTTGAGTCTTTTTTTTAAAACCCTAAAATATGAATGTGCAAACAGATATAATTTTCACTCATTTTTAAACACTTATAATATTATTAAAGAGTATATTAAATGGTATAATTACGAAAAATTACATTCCGCTTTGGGCTTTAAAACTCCTACTGAAAAACAACTTGAAACATGAATAAATATGTGTCAAATTTGCACCAAATTTATTGGGTAGTCCACTTTCGTAAATAGGAGATGTTAGTAATGAATTATACACTTTCCTTTCCCATAGTTTATTTTACTTCTGTATCGGCAATCAAAGTTTTACCGTAATAAATTCTAAATTTTTTTAAATTTTTTGGTAGCGAAAAATATAAGTCAATTTTACAAGATTTTAATTCCCTGTGATTTAAATAAGGGGAAGACATTTTTGGTTTTCGTTTTGTTCCAAAATTTATATTTGTACGAATGTCTTTGTATCCATCAATTTTATAATCGTCAAAAGTATTCTTAACTTCTGGCTTATAAGATAACCATTCTTTTAGTTTTTTGTCGGTGGGCTGAAAGTCAACTAAATATTCAAATCCGATAAATATCCAACCAGCAGCATAATTATGTCTTACATCAATAGGTCTTACCCTCCATTTATAATTATCAGTTACTAGATAAAATTTATTTGGATCAAAATCATCTTTCTTTCCTGATAAGGATTGCATTTTAAATCTAACTTGTGTTTTTCTAACTCCTTTTGGCGTTTTAATTGTGTAATAATAATTACCTCCAACAGCTTTTTTTGCTTTTATAAATCTAAATTTGAAATTGTCTGCTGGAATATATTCCTGGCTATATAATTGAGATTTGATTGTAAACAATAATAAAATCAGAAGTATTTTTTCATTTGGTTGGGTTTTTTAAGTTATTGGCAGCGTTGTTGTGTATGGCTCGTTGCGGAAAATCAACTATGATTTTCCGCCGTAACCAGAAAACAGCAAATTGCAATGAGCTCCGATTAGGAATTCATTGCAATTTGCTATACACGCTATTGTAAACAGTTTTTATTTACATTCTTTATTATAGAATTCGACCATTTCAGTTACATTAGCTTTTTTATAATAGCCTGATTCTATTTTGGAGACCAATTCCAAACAATCTTTAAAATAGTCAGATGCTGTTTTTTTGAAATTTTTGGAAAAAACTACTTGACCACTTGTAGAAAGTAAAGTAACGTATTTCTCGTTGTCTCTTTTTACATATAACCTAACTTGATTAAAACCTTCATCGTAGTAAAAGTTTTGACTCATTCCAAAAGATTTTCCATCATTACGAAATCCACTTCCAAAATTATAAGGCTCGATATAATAATTAACTTCTCCTTTCAGCACTAGTATTGCAAGACGTGTTTTAGATTTTTTAGAATTCTTTTTCTTTTTGTGTTCAACATAATGGCGTTCTTGAATTCCATCTTCAGAATAGATTATTAATTTATCAAGACCTTTAGGCTTTAGCCATTTATATTTTCCTTTTTTCTCTTTACTGAATTTTATATGATCATAGTTTATTCTACTAATAAAGCCTTGAATTGAATCTCCGTTTTTATAAAAAACAGTAGCTTTTTTACTTTGGCTAAATAATAAAGTTGAAAAAATTACTAGTAATAATGAGATAAAATATCTCTTATTCAAAAAAATGTTCTTGTTCATTTATTGTGTTTTAATTGTTTACAACGTGATTGTATATGGTTTGTTGCGTAATTTAGCAAATAAAAATCGAATAGAAAATCCGTAAGGATTTTCGTAAGTAAGCTAGAACTAGCAATAAATTATATACGGTGTTGGCAAATCGTTTTTTATTAACAATTCTGTTTCGCCCATTTATTGAATTCAGTCTTAGTTTTGCTCATTGTTTTCAAACAAGTACCAATATGAAATCGCGGAACATCTTTTTTGTGTCCCCAAAAAGTTACTGTTCTCCAACAATTGGGACATTTCCAATGATGATGAGTTCCTTGTTGTCTGTCAAAAACACATCCGCAAAATGTAAGATAAGCTTCCCAACATTTAGTTGGTACAGGATTATTGTATTCTCCCATTCTTAAACAGCTATTGGGATTTTTTGAACTTGAGTATCATCTGGAAGATTAAATTCTTTTTTAATATCTTCAAATGTTGTCTCACTCAAATGAACTAATCTTTTATTAAAGAATTTAGTTCTAGACCAACCTAACTGTTTTAATATTGAATTAACTTTAAGTTCATTCAATTCAAGTAAATTTTCAGAAAACTCTTTCAGAGAAATTTTCATCATTTTATTAGCTTCTTTTACTGTGTCTCCGTAAGAAGATATTTGAAGACTTGGAAGATAAATGATATAAGAATCTCCTTCTTTAAATCCAATTCCATTTAATTGGGCTTTAAATATCTTTTTTCTGAAGTCGATATTAAGAGTTTCTTTTTTCATATTGTTATGAATACAAATATAATATTTTATTTTAAATATGTATATTAAATTATGTTTAACAAATTTTATTCCAAATGTTTGCCAACAAAGATATAAAATTACTTAACTTCACCCTTTTTTCTACCTATCGTAGTGATGAGCTGCCTCAAGGATTAAAATCTTTTATAGCAATAATACATAGATTACTATCATTGCTATATCGTTTTAAGAGGCTATATAAAAAACGTTTTTTGGAAGCAGTTGTTTTAAATTAAGTAGTCATCCATTCGCAAAGGTTGATTTTAATCACCTACAAAGATTTGTATAAGCTTAGTAAATAACTACTGAATATAAAATCTTCGAGGGTTTTTGTAAGTTAGCAAAAGAAAGCAATAAAATATACACGGCAAATCGTTTTTTATTCATTTATTGATAAAATTCAATCAATTTGTCTCTTTCTTTTTTTCTTTTTTTGGATGAATTAAATAACTTTATAGAAAATCCTCCCGAAATCACACCAATTCCTAACGAAATACCTCCAAATGTGTCCACAATAGCTTTTCCCATTCCACCTTCCTTTTTAGTAGATAGAGCTACGATTCCTAAACTTGAAGTCAATACCGAAACTGAGCCTAAAATTATTCCAAAGGTTTTATTTGACTTCTTTTTTCCATTCAGTTTTAGAATTCTAGAAAAATCAGTTTGAATCTTATAATTATTCAAATCGTACGAGCTCGTTTCAATTCCAAAATAGTTAATACGTTTTATTTCTACTTCATTAAAAGATTGAGAATAACTTTTAAATGAAATTAAAATTAATAAAATTATAGTTCCTTTCTTCATTTTCTGTAATGTTTGCCAACGGTCTCGGCTATGATTAGTAAGGGATCAAATTAGTATTTAATTTTAGATTAAGCGATTAGCCAAAACTTTTTATTTTATCTTTTCTGTTCTAAATCCAAATCAAAAAGATTTGGCGGACTTTATAAAAATACACTGACCTTTGTATTAAACACCGAAACCCGTATTAATTATAGCCATTATTGGCAATAGTTATTTTCTTCTTTCTGTTAATGTTGGTTCAGAGTTTAAACCTCCAATGAAATAGAAGCTATGATTTAAAAGGCGAGCAACTCTTGTCAATGACTCTAAAAATTGATAAATGTTATTTCCTAATTCGTATTCCGCTGTATTATTTTTAATTATTTTTTCTCCTAAAATCTTTATAGCTTCTGATTTGTCAATTACAAAACCGTGGTCTTTGTATTTATATACTAATTCATTTGCTATTATACTTGGTGCTTTAGGTAAGTTTTCACTGTGAGTACTCAAAAGGTTTTCAGCATACTGCATTGCAGATTCAGCAACTCTTTCATAATATCCAATTTGAATTGGTTCTATAGAAAGCTGTAAATACTTAGCGAACATTTCAGACGAAGTAGGGTTTTCTGCGACTAATTCCGCAATATGTTCTATTGAATTTTTAAGTCCTAAAGCTGGTAATCCATTTATTTGTGGGTCTATCGGTCCTAATTCGCTAAGACTTCCCATATGAATTTCATTGGCAGCACAACACAATAAAGTAGCAGCTGATTTTGCGTATCTTGGAACTGCAATAATAAATTGTCCATTAGAATATTCACGGCATAATTTTCCAATTAAATATGCTGAACCTGGAACTCCACCTCCAGATAATAAAACCATTAAAATTGGCTTATCTTTAGCAAATTTTGTAACAGCATCATATATTTTATCAGCATCACTTTTCATCATTGTACTATCATCATAAAGAACAATTAAATGGTATTTACTCGATAAGTTTGACTGATTGAAAATTTGATTTAAATAAAATTGGAAGGCTTTATGAAAACTCGGAATTATTGAATCGTTTCCTTCTCCATTATAAGCATCAATCATTAGTCTAATAACATCAAACTGTTTCATTGGTTTTTTTGCTTCTTCTTCAGAGTTTTTTTCTACTGTAGATTCAATAATTGGTTCAGGTTGTTTTGAATTTTCTTTTTTTGCCATAGTTTCTTTTAATTATTGTCAACAAAGATATAAAATTACTCCACTTTGAACTTTAGGTAGTATTCTGTTTTGTTAAGCTTTTAAGGCTCGAGTAAATTTTTGACTATTGACTAAACAGCTCATCTTTTTTCTACTTATTATAGTGATGGAGCTGCCTCAAGTATTAAAATCCTTTATAGCAATAATAACATAGATTACTATCATTGTTAAATCGTTTTAAGAGGTTATGAGAAAAAACGTTTTTTGGAAGCAGTTGTTTTAAGTCAATAATAACCTAGAGTCTTAACGACCCAAGTGTTTTTTCACAAAATTTGTGATATAGTGCTTAATTTCGTCTCTAGCTTTTACAAAAGCCTTGTGTTTTTCTTCGTTTGTGCCAATAACTTTTGAAGGGTCAAAAAAATTATGATGTAAACGGATTGCGTTTTTGCTTGGTATGTATGGGCAGTTTTCGTTGGCATGATCGCATACGGTAATAATATAATCAAAATCTATTGCCGCATACTCGTCAATATGATTAGAGCTATGTTTAGAAATATCGACGTCATCTTGGCTCATAATAGCTACAGCATCTGCATTTAGCCCATGTGTTTCTATCCCTGCGCTATATATATTAGCCGTTTTTTTGGCATACAGGTCTAAATAACCATGTGCCATTTGGCTTCTGCAAGAATTACCTGTACACAATACAAGGATGTTTTTTTTCATAATAGCGCTTTATTTTATATGCCGATTAGCAGCAACCACTTCCCGGTGTACAAGCATTTTCCTTGTTTACTTCTACTTCTTCTGGTACACCACAAATGCCCTTGGCTTTACAATCGGTTTTGTTGGTCGATAATTTAAAAATAAGATGCTTGTGTTTTATTTCAAAGCTTTTGACAAACAATTGTGACAGATGAAATGTGGCATTGCTATATTCAAATTTTACCTCGGCATTTAGGGTATATGGCTTTACCTTAGCTACTTTGTTGAGGATACCTAGAGCCTTAAAGGCAGACATATATTCGGTTTTTCCTAACTCGCTTGGACTTTCCCAAAGTTGTATAATTGTTTCTTTCCAGTGGTCTTCTTGTGCGCCACAGTCTACAGAGTCTATAGTAATATGCTTAACTTCTGTAATATGATAATTAGCAGCAACTAGAAGGTTTGGTGCGTACTCAAACAATAAGGCTTTGTCTTGATGATTGGATAATAGTGATAAAAACGCTTCTGTTTTCATAATAAATACAATAGTATTAAAATAACAATGCTTTTAATAAGGTTCAAAAATAAGTATTTATACTAGGCTTTACAACCAATATTTTTTGTTTTCTTGGTAGGTTTTAAAAAATTCATCGTTGGTTTTACTCAAGTAAATGACTCCTTCGGTAAGTGAGAAAAACCAAACGATTAAACCAAAAAAACCTAGACCAAAAATGTTAATACACAGTGTAAGTATTAATAATATAATTCCTTGCTTATAATAACCCAAAATAAATTTATGTACACCAAAGCCTCCTAATAAAATTGCGGTAACTCCTGCAAGTACTTTTCTGTTTTCTCCAGATATTTTTTGATAAACTTCCTTGGTTTCATCTGCAAATTCTGAAGCTTTTTCTTTTGCTTCTTCAGTAAGTATCGCTGTTTTTTTGCTTACTTGATCGGCTGCTTTTTTAAGGTGTTCTTTTGTGTCTCCTAAAATTTCGTTTAGGTCGTCTTGTAATTTTTTTTCGCTAGACATAACTCTATGTTTTTGTTTATAAAAATGCTTTATCTATGGGTTCCCATAATTCTATTTTATTACCCTCTGGATCTAGAATCCATGCAAATTTTCCGTAATCGTACGATTTAACATCTCCTATAATGGTAACACCTTCATCTTTTAAAACGTTTAATAATTCGTGTAAGTTAGCAACCCTAAAATTGATCATAAATTCTTTAGTGCTAGGCTTAAAATAATTAGTGTCTTCTTTGAATGGCGACCATTGTGTTGAGCAATTGTTTCCCTGCTTGTCTTTCCACCAAAAGGTACAACCATAAGCATCGGTAGGCAACCCTAAATGTTTATTGTACCAAGCTTTTGTGTTTTCGGGATCTTTAGTTTTAAAAAAGAAACCTCCTATACCTGTAACTCTGTTGTTCATAATGTTTATGCTATATGTATCTGTTTTTTAATTTTTGTTACAGTTTTAGTCTTGTAATGTGTTTTGGTGTACCGTAGCCCATTGGTTAACGTTTATTTTGGAAGTAATGTTCTGCTGTAGTTTAGCTCCAATTATAACTCAAAATAAGCTATGCAGTTCGTTTCTATTGCGCCTATATATGTTGCCGCGAGCCATCAAGCCCTTTAGGAAGAGTACTTAATAGCGTTGCCTTAGTTTTGAACCTTGTAACTTTTTTGTTTTCTAGAATTCAATACGGATCATCTTATACAGCTATTGTACGGTTTATTACACTAAGGAATTGTATGAAGTTAATAAAATATTGCTTCAATTTTGCTAACAATAACTTTGGCTAATCGCTCTTTACTTTCCATGGTCCAACCTGCTACGTGTGGGCTAAGCAACACATTTTCAGCATGTATTAAGTATTGAAATGCTTCTGGGGGCTGACTTGTGGAAAATAAATTTTCGAAAGATGATTTTTCATATTCTAAAACATCTAAACCTGCCCCTAAAATTTTTTTGCTTTGTAGTGCTGCTACTAAGTCTTTGGTCACAATACTTTTACCTCTTGCGGTATTGAGTAGCCAAAACGGATGTTTAAATTCATTTATAAATGCTGCATTTACCATATTGAGCGTTAGTGGAGTTTGTGGTGTGTGTAGACTAAGTACGGTAGTTTCTTTTTTTAGTTCGGGTAGTGATACTTGTTTTGCGTTAGCATCGCCAAGATCTTTTTTTATATCGTAGCACAAAACCTCAACATCAAAGCCACGAAGTTTTTTGGCAAAGGCTTTTCCCATATGCCCATAACCAATTAGCCCTACAGTATGTCCGTCTAACTCAAAGCCTCTATGGGCTTCCCGAAGCCACTTCCCTGCTTTTACATTGCTATTTGCCATATTAAGTTTGTTAAATAAGCAGAGCAACATCCCTAAGGTATGTTCCGCAACGGCATTGCGATTGCCTTCGGGGGCAGCAATAAGATGTATGCCTTGTTTTTGTGCGTAATTGCTATTAATATTTTCTACACCAGCTCCAACTCTTGCAATAAACTTTAGGTTTGTTGCTGCGTCTATAAATGTTTCGTCTATACTAAAACGACTTCTAATTACAATGCCATCATAATCTTGTATCCTATTAAGAAGGTTTAATTTTGAAGAGGTATAATCGGTATCGTTAATACAGCCTAAAGCATTGAGCTGTTGTATTAATAGAGGGTGGTTGCTATCGAGATGAAGAATTTTCATATTAACGGCTTACAAAAGCTAAATTTGTATTATATTTTAGGGTATTGCGTTTGCGTGATATCGCTTGTGACATTGCCTGTGTGTGCGGTGCTTAATTTTTCAAAAAGGAGTAGGTGCACTTCCTCGTTATTTTTGGTAGATGGTTTATGCTCTACACCTTTGGGAACAACAATCATTTCCCCTGCTTTAACAACTTCTGTACGGTCTCTAAATTGTAAGTATAAAGTTCCTTTTATAACTTGAAATAATTCGTCTTCATCATCGTGACTGTGCCAAACAAAATCACCATTTATTTTCGCAATAATTACCTGCATGTCGTCTACAATAGCAATTTGGTGCGGATGCCATTTTTTTGAAAATTTTGAAAATTTTTCATTAATGTTAATCGTATTCATCGTTGTGTGCTGTGTTAAATTCCTAAAATAGTTTTAGCAATAATTAAGTAAATAACAATACCAAAAATATCATTGCTTGTGGTTATAAAAGGGCCTGTTGCAATTGCAGGGTCTATTCCTCTTTTGTTTAAAAATAGTGGGATAAATGTCCCTATTAGACCTGCAATAATAATAACAACAATTAGAGAAACAGATATGGCAATTGCTAAACTTGTATTTTGTGATTTCCAAATGTAAACAAATAGAAATAAGAACACGGATAGAATAATTCCGTTTAGAGCAGCTAAAAGCATTTCTTTTAGTAAGCGTTTATTAATACTACCCTTTACATCGTCGTTGGCTAAACCCTGTACAATAATGGCACTCGACTGTACGCCTACATTGCCCGCCATAGCGGCAATAAGAGGGGTAAAAAGGAATAATATTGAAAACTCGCTTAGAGAGGTCTGAAAGCCTTCCATAATTATAAAAGCTCCAATACCTCCAATAAGTCCTAAAAAAAGCCAAGGTAAGCGTGCTTTGGTAAGGTCTATAATACTGTCGTCTGCCTCAACATCTTGTGTAATTCCTGCCGCTAATTGGTAATCTTTATCGGCTTCTTCTTTTATGACATCTACAATATCATCAATAGTAATTCGTCCTAAAAGTTGTCTGTTTTTGTTAATAACAGGAATGGCTTCTAGATCGTATTTTTGCATTATTTTGGCAACATCTTCTGCGTGGTCTTCTACATTTACATAATCGACATTAGAGAGGTAAATGTCAGATATTTTTTGTTCACTTTTTGCAACAATCAAATCTTTTAGGGATAAACGACCAATTAGGACGTCATGTTTAGTAACCACATAAATAGAGTGTACACGTTTTACATCTTTAGCTTGTCCACGAATTTTACGAAGGCAACCTGCAACAGTCCAAGTTTCGTAAACCTTAACCAACTCCTTTGCCATTAGCCCCCCTGCAGTATCTTCGTGGTAAGCTAATAGCTCCTGTATATCTGCTTTATGTTCTTGATCTTCAATTTTTTCAATTACGGTCTCTTGCCGCTCTTCTGGCAATTCGGCAATAATATCAGCAGCATCGTCGGTGTCTAGCTCTTCAACTTCTTCTGCAATTTCTTTTGCCGATAGATTTTGAAATATTTTTTCGCGAAGATCGTCATCTAGTTCTTTTAAAACACCCGAAGTGGTTTCGCTATCAAGAAGTTTAATACTGTAAATGGCTTCTTCAAAGCTAAGTTCGTCCAAGATTTCGGCAATATCAGCGTAGTGAAAACGGTCTAAAAATGCTAAGATTTGCCGTTGTTCTCTAGAGTTAATGAGCTGCTTTACATTCTCGATAAGCGTATCGCTTACTTGAAATTGAATTTTGTTATTTGTTTCTTTCACAATAAATTATGTCTAATAATTTATGTCCGCCTCAATTAAGGTCGTGAGTTTTATAAACTCCAAAACACTTAGCTGCTCTGGACGTTTGCCAAAGATAACATCTTCTCTTAACTTATTGCTCAAATTGAATGTTTTTAAGCTATTACGAAGTGTTTTTCTGCGTTGTTGAAATGCTGTTTTTACGACTCTAAAAAATAAAATTTCATTACAGTCTAATTTTGTATGTGGTTTTCGAGTTAATCGCAGCACACCAGAGTCCACTTTGGGGGGAGGGTTAAATACTGTTGGTGGTACTGTAAATAAGTATTCTGCGTCGTAAAACGCTTGGACTAAAACCGATAGGATGCCGTAAGTTTTATTCCCTTCTTTTTCGCAAATTCGCTGTGCAACTTCTTTTTGAAACATTCCTGAAAATTCGGGAATTTGGTGTCTCATTTCTAAAGTTTTAAATACAATTTGTGAAGAAATATTATAAGGATAATTGCCTATAATAGCAAAGGTTTCTCCTTTAAAAACCTTGTTTAAATCGTATTTTAAAACATCTTCTTCAATAATCCGTTCTGACAGGTTGAGGTAGTTCGCTTTTAGGTACTCTACGGCGTCTGTATCTATTTCAACAACATAAGTTTTCGTTCTTTTTTTAAGTAAATACTTAGTTAAAACTCCCATGCCAGGCCCTATTTCTAGTACATTTTGGTAGCCTTCAAAACTTAGTGTATTTGCAATGCGCTCTGCAATAGCTTCGTCTGTTAAAAAGTGTTGCCCAAGATGTTTTTTTGCTTTTATCGTCATGGTTAGTTTATCTTTAAAACCTTGTTAATATCAATTATGACTCAAAATAAGTTATATGAGTCGTCTCTATATATCACTATAAAACCTAAGTGTAATTAAGGCTATGTTTAGGTTTTGTATGCCATCTAAGCACAGTATCTTCCAAATTATTTATTACTCATTTTAAATAACAATTGGTATAAGGCAATTTTTGGTATTTATGTTGCTGTATATTCTTGCACGATTTCTAGTTCGGTTCTAAAATGTAATACGCTATCTCCAAATCGGCTTGTGGCTTCTTTCTGTAATGTACTAGCGTCATTATTGTAATAGGTATGTAAGGCTTCACGAGATTTTGCTCTGTATTGTACGGAGTAGGTTACGCTTTCTACATCATTTTCTACAAGGACGCGGGTAAGTTTTGCTTCTGTAAAATAGCCTGTTGCCAAAACTTTTGGGATATGGCTTTTAATCCAAAGCAACCAATCGTTATGCACGCTAACATCTATGTTTGAGGTTACATTGTATATAAGCATCTGTTATAATAGTTTAAAATCACTTTTGTTGCTAGTTAATAATCGCATCGCCGCGCAGGGTACGATATTTTTTTCGAGCTTCTACAACATAAATACTATCGGCGTAATTAAAAATAATACGCTCTAGAAGGGCTTTTGCTTCTTCTGGAGTATTAAATTGGTTGATGTGTAGGTTTGCTAAGGCATAGTAAGCATCATCGATTAAAATATCGTCTTTGAAATTTTCAATAATAAATTCGTAGTTTGCTTTGGCTTTGTTAAACTCTTTTTGTTTTTCAAACAATTGCGCCTGAAAGTACAGTGTTTGGTCAACAATCGTTTCGGTTTTGTGATTGTCCAGCACCTGATCTAATAGTGTAATGGCTCGATTTGTTTTATTTTGAAAAGCTAGTAGGTCGGCTTTTGCATAAAGCTTTAAGGCTGTTTGTAAGGAGTCTTCTTGTCTATTGTCTGAAATTAGTAGTTTTAAATCTAAGGCATCGTTGGCAATTAGCTGTGAGGTTGATGCTTTTAGTATTTTGAGTTGTGATTCTGCCCAGTTAAAATCGCCTTTGTAATAGCTAGTTTGTGCGACTTTAAAACGTGCCTGTTGTGCAACAATGCTGTTTTTTAGACTTAGTTGTATTTGACTGTAGTAAATTAAGGCTTCGTTAAATTTTTCTTGAAACACTAGGATGTCGCCCAGCTCTAATTTTACTTTTGCTTGTTGGTACTTTTGTAATTTAATATCTAGGGTTTTTTTTAAAAAGCTTGAACCTTCTTCTGGCTTGTTTTTATAAAACGCAATAAAGTGGCCATAAGAAATTTGTAAGTCTAAGGTTTCTGCCGTAGTACCAAAACGAGTTAGTAGGTCTTTGTATGCCCTGTCAATAGCAGGATAATCTTCTGGATTTGCATTTGCAAGGGCTATATTTAGTAATTTTTGATGGGCTATAATAACGGTCTCTTTGCTTGAGGCATGTGTTATAATATAATTTAAGATTGTAGTTGCTGTTTCAGTTTTATTTTCATCTATCGCAATGTTAGCTAAATCTAAGATGCCTTGTAGTGTTTCCGGAAATCGTTTGTAAATAGCTTTTTCTTGAGCAAAGGCTTTATTGTAGTCTCGTTGTTGTATAAATAACCAACTTAGCAATTGGTTCCATAATACATCGGGGTTTGTTTGTATTTTTTTGAGCAAAACACGACGTAATGTTATGTTGTTGGTATCGTCTGCACTTTCGGAAATAAAAGCACTAAAAATTCGTTTTGCTTGGTTTACATAGGGTCTATTTATTTCTATAAAGTTAATATAGCTATTAAACATTTTTTCAATTTTAGCTTGTTCTCCGTATATTCTGGCAAGCTGTAGGCTAAAATTTAAGTCTGGGTAAGCATCTGTAACGCGCTCGTAAGACTGTGCAGCAAAGTCAATTAAGGCATGGTCTTCAAAGCGCTGTGCTACGCTGTAAGCGTGTACAGGTTTTTCCAATATTTTTGAAATAGCTTGGTTGTAGTAGGTTACAGCCTTTTCCTCATCGCCTTGTAAGTGATGGTTATAGCCTAGATCTACCAAATACAAAGGGCTACGTTTTAGGTTAATTTGCTTTGTTAATATAGAATCTGCTTTGTTATAGCGCTCTAATTGTTGATAAATTTCAACAAGCTTAATAATGTATTTTGGGTTACCCTTAACTTTATTATGAAGCTTAGTATATGATATTAAAGCTTTTTCAAACTCACCTTTTTCAAAGTATGTTTTTGCCAAGGCTTCTGCCTTGGTAGTGGTGTTTAGAGGGGTTGTTACAACAATTTGTTGAGAAAAACTGTAAAAACAACCCAAAAACATAGCTGCAATAACAAAGTATGATATACGTATTATTCTCATTTTGTAAATATAGTAAATGTGTATTGTAATGCTTGTGAATATTTTTATAAAAAATAGTAAACTATAGTTCCCTCAAGCAATACAAGCTAGTGTAAGAAGGTCTTAAAGTGCGTGTTGATGTAATATTTTTAACACAATGTTTTTTTTAGTTATTTTAGCAGCATAAAATTACAACAATGAGTTTACTCGTTTTATACGGAGTGTTATCAATATTTTTTTCGTTTTTATGTTCTATTTTAGAGGCTGTACTACTGAGTGTTACACCGACATATATTAATATAAAAAAAAGAGAAGGTAAAGCTTTTGCAAAAGCCTTAGAGTTGCTAAAGAAAGATGTCGATAAGCCCCTTATTGCCATACTTACATTGAATACTGTTGCTCACACAGTAGGTGCAATTTTGGTTGGTGCAGAGGCAAAAAAGGTATTTAACGATCAGGGCAACGGTGTGTTTATTGTCTCTGCTGTAATGACCTTGTTAATATTGGTTGCCTCAGAAATTATCCCAAAAACTATTGGGGCTACATATTGGAAACAATTTGCAAAAAGTGCTACACAAATTTTGAATGCGCTTATTTTCTTTTTTAAATGGACAGGTATTATTTGGTTGCTTCAACTCTTTACAAAGCTCTTTGGTAAAGCCGCACATGAAAGCGTTTTAAGTCGTGAAGATTTTTCCGTAATGACCGAAATAGCAGAAGACAAAGGGGTTTTTCAAAAATCTGAAACTAAAGTTATAAAGAATCTCATTAATTTTAAAGAAATTTTGGTCAAAGATATCATGACGCCCCGAACGGTTGTACAAACAGCATTTAACAAAATGAGTATTAAAGCGTTTTATGAGGCTAACCAAAATCTTAAGTTTTCTAGAATCCCTGTATTTGGGGAAACTGTAGATGATATTTCTGGTTATTTTTTAAAAGATAATTTACTAGAAGCCATCATAAAAGGTAATGGCGCACAAGCCTTGGAGTCTATACAACGAAAGCTAACAGTTACCACACGCAACACTTCTATTGCAAATTTATTTGAAACTTTAATTAGCAAACGAGAACATATTGCCTTGGTAGTAGATGAATATGGTTCTGCTAGTGGTATTGTAACCCAAGAAGATGTTATTGAAACTTTACTTGGTTTAGAAATTATGGATGAGAGCGATCATGTTCCAAACTTACAGTTGCTAGCCAGAAAAAGCTGGCAAACTAGAGCAAAACGCTTAGGCTTAATTGATGAAGAAGAATAATACTTTTGCTTATTTTTTTCAGAAAAGAGAAGAGTAACAGCCTAGACTATGAGATTTAAATACACTGAAATAAAAAATGCTTATTTAGAAATTAAAAAATTTCTAGAATACAAATCTAGCATGACAGTTAAAGATTTAAATACTACAATTGTTGATGATTTAGGATTATGGGGAGATGATAACTTATTCCTATTAGAGGCGTTTTTAAATAAATACGATGTTGACTTTAGTAAATTTAATTATGATGCACATTTTGATTCTGAAGGAGAGTTTGTTGATTTTAAAACAGTTGTCTTCGGAATTTTAAAATTACCAATACGGATAGCTAATAGCCTGATTATAAAGTTTATTTCTTATAATACATACAATAAAATTGACAGTATGCTTTACGAAAAAACAAATGAAAAAAAAGATTTAACCTTTGGAGATTTAATTTTAAGCAAGTTAAATGGAGAATTTTGTCTTAGAAATGAATATAGAATAGAACTTGCTAAGTAAAAGCATTACAGGGCTATAAATAAATAAGGCTTTAGTGCTTAATTCAAAAGGGCTATGTCTATTTATAGCAAATGTATTTGCTTGTATTAAAATGTAATTAGTATTAATATCCGTTTTTCAAGGCATCTTATGTGTGGTTTGTCAACTTTAGAGCTTACTATTTCTACCCTATACTCAAAATTTCAATTGTTACTCTAGCAAATTAATACTTTTAATGGGTTGTTGTTGATACTCCAAAGTCCAGCCCATAGAGCTTGTAAGAATATAAAATTTCGACAATTCACTCATCAACCTATTTTGAGCGTTAGTTTTAAGTTTAGATGCTTCTATTTTTTTTAGTAACGATTGCTTAACGGTAGTTTTAATTTTATTGTAATCATCGGCATCAAAAGGATTAAAGTAACCAGACTCTACATCATAATATTGTAAATCTGGATTTATATTAATGGTTTCTTTTGGGATATTTTTTATGCTTATCGTTTTGCTTTGCTCATTAATATAATATTCTATTTTACTTAAATCATAACCAATAGTTACCTCAGCATTTACAACAACAATTGCTTTTTTTTCTGAACTAATGCCTGCAATTATTTCTTTTGAATTTTTGTAGTTATAAACATCGCTAAAATGTCCTTCGGTAACAATTAGTTTACCAACATTTTTAAGTTGCTCTTGTATGAGCATTGCATTTTCTTGAATTGTCGTTTTTTCATTAGGCTTGTCAAAACTCTTTAATGTTAAAACAAAAAGTAATGCTGTAAGTATGCCTAGTATAATTTTTTGCATGGGCTAATTTACATTAAAATACAATAGCGTACTTTGATTGAAGTGCTGCTTTTTTAAGTTCTAATGTTTCAACAAACAACCGATGTGAGTCGGACTTAGGTCGAAATGGCTTGTGGGCTAGTCCTTTTTGCACGTCTTCTACACTTGTCATAACAGTGTAAACCTCGGGGTTAATCCAAGTTGTTTTAAATTTATTCCAAATATAATCTATAGCGGTATTATTGGGATGAAGCATGTCTTCTTTATAAAAACGATAATCTCTTAGTTCATCTAACATAATCTCATACGAAGGAAAATAATAGACCCCCTGTATAGGTTTAGTAACTTTATGTACTGCCGAAATCAAGTGCGCTTTACTAAGCGTATTATTTACAAAACCATCTTTAGTATGGCGTATTGGTGATACCGTAAAAATAATTGATACTGTTGGGTTAATTTTTTTTACTGAATTAATAATGGTCAATAACGAGGTTTTAATGCTCTTAATAGATGACAGTTTTTTTGTAAATGTTTTTTGCGGAAGCTTATGGCAATTAGCTACATAATTAGCATTATCTGTAGTATAGTAAGCCCAAGCAGTCCCTAATGTAATAATAATATGTGTTGCTGTGCTTACTTGTTGTTGCGTTTGCTTAGTCGCAGTGTTTATTGTATTTAATAGTGTTTTTTGCGACGTGTTACTCAGTTTAGAGTGTGTATCAAAACAATGCCATTGCTCATTATAAAAAAATGTATCTGCCTTAGTGTACGTTTTAGAGTTAGCTGCATTGGTTACTAAAGTTTTGATTGCTTTGGGGTGAAACAAAATGCCAAGAGGGTTTACCGTGGTTGTAAACTTATAATACGCCAGTTTGTTTGCTATATTTTGAACAAAGCAAGACCCCAACAAAACAAGTTTAGAGTTATAAGTTATGGGCTTACAAGTAATTTTTTGTAAAGGTATTTGCGTTTGTAGTTCCAAAAAAAAATAGCTTTATAGTAAATAATCTTTCGCTTTAATTAGAGCCTCCTCAATTCCTTTAGGGTTTTTACCTCCTGCAGTTGCAAAAAAGGCTTGTCCACCACCACCACCTTGTATGTACTTTCCTAATGCTCTAACTATTTGTCCTGCATTAAGCTGTTTGCTTTCTACAATGCTTTTAGAGATATAGCAGGACAATAAGGGCTTTCCGTTTTGTACTGTAGCAAATAATAAAAATATATTATTAATGTCTTTACCAATATTAAATGATAAATTTTTTATCCCTGCAGCGTCTAAGTCAACTTGTTTAGCTAAAAATTTAACCCCATTAACCTCTTGCAATTGTTTAACAAGTTGAGTCTGTAAGTCATTTGTTTTGCTCTTTAATAAGATTTCTAATTGTTTTTTTAAGTCTGTATTTTCTAGTTGTAAGTCGGAGACTGCTTTTACTGGGTTTACTGCGTTGTTTAACAAATCTTTGATTTCATAAAACGCACGGTTGTTTTCAAAATAAAATGTTTTAACAGCATCATTAGTAATGGCTTCAATACGTCTTACCCCTGCTGCAACTCCGTTTTCGGATTTTATTTTAAAGTGCCAAATATCTGCTGTATTTTTTACATGCGTTCCACCACAAAGCTCTATAGATTGCCCAAAACGGATGGTACGTACGGTATCGCCATATTTTTCTCCAAACAGTGCTATAGCGCCATTTTTTAGGGCTTTTTCTACGGGGATATCTCTAGATTCTTCCAATGGTAATTTACCACTAATGCGGGCGTTAACGTAGTTTTCTACATCACGCAATTCTTGGGTTGTTAATTTCGCAAAGTGTGAAAAATCAAAACGCAAATATTTTGAGTGTACCGCAGAGCCTTTTTGCGCTACATGAGTCCCCAAAATTTCTCGGAGTGCTTGGTGCAGTAAGTGTGTTGCAGTATGGTTGCACTCTGTTCTATTGCGCTGCTTTTGATCTACAACAGCAGTAAAGGGTTCTGTTAAATGTTTGGGTAAGTTTTTTGTAAAATGAATAATAACATTATTCTCTTTTTTAGTATTCAAAATATATATCACATCGCCATTTGGAGCTTCTAGGTAGCCTTTGTCTCCTACTTGCCCACCTCCTTCTGGGTAAAATGGTGTTGTATTAAATACCAACTGATACATTTCACCATCTTTTTGAGAGACTATTTTTCGGTATCGCGTTAGGCTAATACTAGCTGTTAAGCTATCGTAACCTACAAAGTTTTCTTCTGAATTTGGAATTAAAACCGTCCAATCTTCGGTAGAAGTTTCGCTTGCTTTACGAGAACGGTTTTTTTGCTGCAACAATTCAGTTTGAAAAGCTTCTTTATCTAACGTAAATCCTTTTTCGTTTAGTATTAGTGCCGTTAGATCGATAGGAAACCCGTAAGTGTCATACAACTCAAAAGCTTTCGCTCCAGAGACCTCTGTACCTTCTGTGTGATCTATAATACTATCTAGTAGCACTAAGCCTTGGTCTAAGGTTCTTAAAAAAGAGGTTTCTTCTTCTTTTATAACATTTTGTATGAGTTGTTGTTGTAATTTAAGTTCCGGAAATGCATCGCCCATTTTTTCAGTAAGCACAACAACTAGACGAAAAATAAAAGGATCTTTTTTGTTTAAAAAAGTAAATCCATAACGGACTGCTCGTCGTAAAATACGCCTAATAATATAGCCTGCCCCCGTGTTGCTCGGCAATTGTCCATCTGCTATAGAAAATGCAACGGCTCTAACATGATCTGCAATAACACGCACTGCAACATCAATTTCTTCGAGCTTACCGTATTTCATTTTAGTAATTGCCTCAATTTCTCTAATTAACGGGGTAAACACATCGGTGTCATAATTAGACTGTACGCCCTGTAGCACCATACAAAGGCGCTCAAAACCCATACCTGTGTCTATATGTTTGTTAGGCAAATCTTCTAGAGTTCCGTTGGCTTTACGGTTATATTGCATAAAAACAAGATTCCATATTTCTACAACATGTGGGTGGTCTTGATTTACCAAATCTGCCCCAGGAATTTTTTTACGCTCATCATTATTACGTATATCAACATGTATTTCGCTACAAGGCCCACAAGGCCCTTGATCGCCCATTTCCCAGAAATTATCTTTCTTATTTCCTAATAAAATACGATCCTCCGGCAATATTGTTTTCCATAACGCTAAAGCATCTTCATCTATGGGTAAATTATCGGCATCTTTACTACCTTCAAAAATTGTAACATACAAGCGTTCTTTATCGATACCATAAACTTGGGTTAGCAACTCCCAAGCCCATGTAATGGCTTCTTTCTTAAAATAATCTCCAAAACTCCAATTTCCTAGCATTTCAAATAAGGTATGATGGTATGTATCGTAACCAACCTCTTCCAAGTCGTTATGCTTACCAGAAACTCTTAAGCATTTTTGGGTGTCTGTAATTCTAACATTTTTTGGTGTAGCATTTCCAAGAAAATACGCTTTAAAAGGAGCCATACCCGAGTTTACAAACATTAGTGTTGGGTCGTTTTTAAGTACCATAGGGGCCGAGGCAACTACGCTATGTTTTTTATGCTTAAAAAAATCTAGAAATTGGGTGCGGATGTCTTGAGAGGTCATGGCCTTATTTTAGTTTTGTATAACGATGACTTGTAAAATTACAGGTTTACTTGTCTTGTTTTTTTGCTGTTTTATCTGTTATTTTTTATAATTTGTTTAAATCCTAAACAATTTTTTACCTTTGTTACTATTGTAAAAATGCTGTATTACAAAATATGGTAGAATATATTTACAAAAATAGAATTTTTTAACTTATGTCTAAAGTAAAATATCATTACGATCCAGAAACTTTATCTTACCGAAAAGTAGTGCGTAAAAAACGAACTACTTTTAAGTATATTTCTGTTTTCATATTAAGTTCTGCCCTGTTTGCTTTTATATTTGTGATTACGGCAAGCCATTACTTTGAGTCGCCTAAAGAAAAAGCATTAACGAGAGAGCTAGATAATTTAGAACTTCAGTTTGGTTTATTAAACAGAAAGTTGAACGAAATAGACCTTGTACTATCTAATTTGGAAGAAAGAGATAATGCCATTTACAGGCTATATTTTGAGGCCAACCCAATTCCTGCCGAGCAAAGGCGAGTTGGTTTTGGAGGTGTAAACCGCTACAAAGAGTTTGAAGGTTATGACAATTCAAAATTAATTATAGAAGCCAATAAACGCTTAGATATTATTCAAAAACAAATTGTAGTCCAATCTAAGTCTCTAGATGAAATCGCTATTTTGGCAGAAGACAAAGAAAAGCTTTTGGAGTCTATCCCTGCAATTCAGCCTATTACTAACGAAACCTTAACGAGAGTTGCCTCTGGTTATGGATATCGATCGGATCCGTTTACTAAGATTCGTAAATTTCATTACGGAATGGATTTTACAGCGCCACGAGGAACACCTGTATACGCCTCTGGAGATGGTGTTGTAAAACGTGCAGACGCGGCATCTAGCGGCTACGGCAAGCATATTAGGATAGATCACGGGTTTGGTTATGTTAGCTTATATGCACATTTATATAAGTACAATGTTAAGAAAAATCAAAAAGTAAAACGAGGCGATGTTATTGGGTTTGTAGGAAGTACAGGGCGCTCAGAAGCTCCCCACTTACACTACGAAATTTCTAAAGACGGTGAACGTATAAATCCTATAAATTTTTATTACGGAAACTTATCGGCAGACGAGTTTGCCAAATTACTTGAAAATGCGTCCCTAGAAAACCAATCGTTAGATTAATGCATATTGAACTTCCTGAAAAATTATATTACAGCATTGGGGAGGTTGCCAAAGCGTTTCATGTTAACAATTCTTTAATTCGTTTTTGGGAAAAAGAATTTGATGTTTTAAAACCCAAAAAAAATGCTAAAGGCAATCGTAAGTTTACACCAGAAGATATAAAACATCTAAAGTTTATCTACCATTTGGTTAAGGAAAGAGGGTTTACCCTAGAGGGCGCAAAAACACATTTGAAAGAAAATAAAAAACAATCGCTTAAAACCTTTGAAATTATAGCCAAATTAGAAAGCGTAAAGCATAAACTAATAACACTAAAAACAAACCTATAACACCTTTAAATTATGAAAAAATATCTTGTGCCAATAATAATTGTCCTATTAGTAGTAGCAAGTTTAAAATGGGGTGTTGGCGTAAATAATATGCTAATAGAAAAGCGAGGCAATGCAAGAGTACAATGGGCTAACGTGGAAAGTTCTTATCAACGTAGAGCCGATCTTATTCCTAACCTAGTAGCCACAGTAAAGGGCTATGCCAACCATGAAAAAGAAACCTTAGAAGCTGTCATTAAAGCAAGAGCAGAAGCTACTAAACCCGAAATAACTATTGAGAAAGGTGCAATTACTCCAGAGAATATGGCACAATTTCAGCAAGCGCAACAAGGACTAAGTGGTGCCTTGTCTAGGCTTTTAGTTTCTGTAGAGCGTTACCCAGAGCTTAAAGCTGACCGAAGTTTCTTAGAATTACAAAGCCAACTAGAAGGTACAGAAAACCGTATTAATGTGGAGCGGAATAAATTTAACACCTTGGCTGGAAACTACAATATTATTATTGAAAAAATACCCACAAATGTTATAGCTAATCTTAGAAATTTTAATGAAATGCCTTTATTTAAATCAGAAAAAGGGAGTGAGATTGCGCCTAAAGTAGCATTTTAAGTTTATGCAACAGCATATTGAACATTTTTTAAGTGCAACAGAAGAGCAAGCTATTATTGAGGCAATACAAATAGCCGAAAACAATACCTCTGGTGAAATTCGTGTACATATAGAAAACACGCACAATGACAATTTAAATCATAGAGTCTTAGATATTTTTTCTATTTTGAAAATGCACAATACTAAATTGCGCAATGGTGTATTAATTTATGTTGCGGTACAAGACAAGGCGTTTGCTATTTATGGCGATAAAGGCATACACTGTGTTGTTCCTCCTAATTTTTGGGACAGCACAATAGCCATTATAGAATCGTATTTTCAAAAAAGAGAATTTAAACAAGGTCTTATTTTTGGGATTAAAAATGCAGGGATACAGCTAAAAAAATATTTTCCTTGCGATACAGAAAACCCAAACGAATTGCCAAACGAAATATCCACCACATTATAATGTTTAGGCAAGGATACATACTAGGCTTTTTTTTGTGTTGTATTAGTTTTAGCCTTGCTGCGCAGTACAAGATTCCAGAAGTTCCAAAAGTTCAAACCAGTATTTATGATTATTATAACCTACTTTCCGCAACAGAACAAACAAATTTAGAACAAAAATTAATTCGCTATTCCGATAGCACATCAACACAAATTGTAGTTGTAATTATAGACTCAACAAAAGGGGAGTTGATTAATTATCTAGGAGCACGTTGGGGTGAAGAATGGAATATTGGGCAAGAAAATAAAAACAACGGAATTTTAATTTTACTAGCAAAAACGGACAAAAAAATCACTATCAGTACAGGGTATGGCGTAGAGCATTTGCTTACAGATGCAATGTCTAGGCGCATTATAGAACGTGATATTATACCCTACTTTAAACAAAATAATTATTACGGCGGTTTAAACCGTGGTACTGATGCTATTTTTGAAGTTATGCTTGGCGCATATAAAGGTTCTAGAATTTCTAAGCAGAGTGAATTTCCTTTTGAAGTGGCTATTTTCTTATTTTTAATATTTTTAATATTCCTAATTGCAATTTCTAAAAACCGTCGCAATGGAGGGCCTGGAGGCGGCAGCAAAAACACCCTTTCTGACATTATTGATGTTATTATCCTTAGCAATTCTGGCCGTGGCGCATACCGACGCAGTTCTGGTGGTTTTGGAGGGCGTTCCAGTTCTGGCGGAGGATTTTCTAGTGGTGGCTTTGGCGGAGGATTTGGTGGCGGTAGCTTTGGAGGTGGTGGTGCTTCGGGTGGATGGTAATACCGATTAAATACTAGATTAAAAACAATACCTAAAATACATAGGTATGTAAAAAATTAGGTATATTTGTGAAGCTCTATGAAAAATTCTAAATTATATAAAGGGAGTTTAATAACAATTATTTTGAAGTTATTAAGTGAACACGAAAAAATGTATGGCTATGAAATTACGCAAAAAGTAAAAACAATTACCAAAGGGGCGTTAAAAATTACTGAAGGCGCTTTATATCCTGCACTACATAAACTAGAAGCCGATGGGCTGCTAAGTGTTGAAATTGTAGAGGTAAACAACCGTTTGCGAAAGTACTACAAACTTACTGAGCAAGGAAATAAAGAAACCGTGAGCAAACTAAACGAGCTAGAAAATTATATTAAAACAATGCAAACACTTATATCGCCTAAACCGAGTTGGCAATAGTGAATTAGCAATTGAAGTTGGCAAAATTTTGAACTATAAAAACCGTTAAGAAGCGATACTAGTAATGACATTAACAAAACAACATATCGATAGCTTATACAAATTTACAAGACAACACTATGTGGAGCATTATGATGTGCAAACAGAGCTTGTAGACCACCTAGCTAACGCCATTGAAACACTACTACAAGATGAGCCAAACTTAAGCTTTGAAGAGGCTAGAGATTTATGTTTTAAAAAATTTGGAGTTTTTGGCTTTATGGACATTGTTGAACAAAAATCTAGAGCTATAAACAAACGGTACTGGCTACTAGTATGGAATGCTTTTATTTCTTTTTTAAAACCTCCTAAACTAGTATTAACAGGACTGCTAGTATGGGTGCTTTATCTTACAGCAAATCACTTTGAAAACAAAATGTTTGTTTTTACCCCGTTAGCCATCCTAGTGTTTAGTATCGCACTTATAAGCTTTTATAAAACGCATAAGCAGGTAAAACAACGCACAAAGCTAACTGGCAAAAAATGGTTAATTGACACCACTTTCACTCAATTAGGGCGAGGCGTGTATCTTTTTAGCTTTTTGTTTAATATTCATAGTATTATCCCATTTGTAAATACGTCCCAATGGTATGTTTTAATGTTTTGTACACTAGCGGTCTTTGTTATGCTAACGCAATACATTATTATAATGATAGTAAAACCAAAGCTACAACAACAGTTTAGCCAAACGCATACCGATTATCTTTTAGTATAACTTATAACAACTTAGAGAATAACTAATACGAACCAATTACAGCACTTATGATTAAAGAGTTTATTAGCTTAGAGTGGAAACAACATTTTCGTTCTTCATATTGGCAAAAAAATTTAGCCCTAAACATTTTTTTGATGTTTTTTGCGCTTTGGATAAGTCTATCGTTTTTAGGTCTAGGGGTTGGCCTATACCCTTTATTAAAAAACCTTTATCCAGAGCAAGACCCTTTTATTCTAGTTAATGGTTATTTGTTTTATTGGTTAATAGGCGATTTAATGCTTAGATTTTTTCTTCAAAAACTACCCGTAATGTCTGTCAAACCATTACTTATACTGCCCATAAAGCGGAATGTAATAATACACTATGTACTTGGCAAATCTAGTCTTTCATTCTTTAATTTCTTACCGTTTTTTATCATTATCCCCTTTAGTGTTATATTAGTTAACAATGGTTATAATGTTTCAACTGTATTGAGTTGGGACCTAACGTTGCTTGTAACCGTATGGATGTTAAATTTTGTAAACTTTATTATAGAAAATCTTTCTGCTAAAACAACGGCGTCTTTTTTGCCTATTGCAAGCTTAGTTGGTGCGTTATATCTGCTAAATAGCTTTAATATTATTTCGTTTACAGACATCATATCTCAAGGTATATTGCATATTAGTAATCACTTAGCTCTTATTATAATGCCTTTGCTTATTCTGTCTATTTTATATTACTGCAACTTTAGGATATTAAAAAATAACTTGTTTTTAGACAGCACTTTAAAATCAAAAGTGCAAGAAGTTAATGCTTCTAGCCTAGAATGGACTAAACGTTTTGGAGATATTGCACCTTTTTTGCAACTAGACTTAAAATTAATTTGGCGAAACAAACGTACAAAATCTATGGTAATGCTATTGGTTTTTGGTGTGCTATATGGTTTAATTTTTTATCCTAACCCTGCTTATAAAGACCTTGAGTATTTTTATTCATTTATAGGAGTGTTTTCAACAGGATTTTTTTTAATAAACTTTGGGCAGTTTATTCCCGCTTGGGATAGCAGCTATTACAAGATGCTAATGAGCCAAAACATTAAGTACACACAGTATCTTAAGTCTAAACACACACTTATGGTTATAAGCGTTGTTGTATTATTTTTACTAACATCGCCATACGTTTATTTTGGATGGAAAATTTTGTTAGTTAACTTTGCTTGTGCCATTTATAATATAGGAGTTAATACTCATATTATTATGTATGGCGGAGCATTTAATAGAAAAAAAATAAACCTCGATAAGCGTGCAGCCTTTAATTACCAAGGTACAGGTGCTGTACAATGGCTAATAGGCATCCCACTAATGGCATTTCCAATGCTAATTTTTGGGTTTACAAATTGGTTCATTAATTTTGAAGTAGCTGTTGCAGTATTAATTGTTTTAGGCGTTTTGGGCATCGTACTTCATGAAAAATTAATGCATATCATAAGTCACAAATATAAATCGTACAAATATAAAATGATTAGTGCCTTTAGTCAAGAACATTAATACCACACATTTATGATAACTACAAACAACCTTTCAAAACGATACCATACAACACAAGTTTTAACTATTGAAAATCTAAGCATCCCTAAAGGACAAAGTTTTGGTTTGGTGGGAAACAATGGTGCAGGAAAAACAACATTTTTTAGTTTACTCCTAGATTTAATTAAGCCAAGCACAGGAGGTATAACAAATAATACTATTTTAGTACATAAAAGTGAAGCCTGGAAACCATTCACCTCCTCTTTTATAGATGAAAATTTTTTAATAGGCTACCTAACTGCCGAAGAATATTTTTATTTTATAGGAGACCTTCGCAAACAAAATAAAGCCGATATTGATGACTTAATAAATACGTTTAAAGATTTTTTTAATGACGAAATTCTCGGTAAGAAAAAATACTTGCGTGATTTAAGTAAAGGAAATCAAAAAAAAGTAGGTATTGTAGCCGCATTAATTGGAAACCCAAAAGTAATTATCCTAGATGAGCCTTTTGCAAACCTAGACCCAACGACACAAATTCGATTAAAACAAATTATAAAAACCCTAACAAAACAACAAGATACCACTGTGTTAATATCCAGTCATGACCTAACACACGTCACAGACGTTTGTGAGCGTATTGTAGTTTTAGAAAAAGGGAATATTGTAAAAGATCTAATTACAAACGCAGAAACCTTAAAAGACTTAGAAAATCATTTTTCAAAACAAGTAATTATCTAAAAGCGTTTATTTTGTAAGTATTTTGAAAAAGATGTTTATTTTTACACTCTAGCATAATATTAGTAATACATTGCAGTTATGTATTAGTTAAACTAATTAATTTTGAAAAGGCTTATAACAACATTATACATCTTACTACTCTTTGCAAGTCTTGTAATGAGTTGCTCTCGCAAAAAAAGTACATTTGTAAGTAGAAATTACCATGCAGTAACCGCAGAGTTTAATACTCTTTATAATGGCGAAAATGCCTTTAATGAAGAAATTAATAGAATTACTAGCGATTTTTCAGACAATTTTTGGGACATCCTCCCCATAGAGCGTTTGGCAATTACAGATGAAATTAAATTAGGAGAAACCTCTGATAATAGCAACTTTAGACGAGCAGAAGAAAAAGCAGCTAAAGCCATTCAAAAACATTCTATAGCTCCAGAAGGAGTAGAAACAAACCCCCAAATAGACGAAGCCTACTTACTTTTAGGAAAATCTAGATATTTCGATCAACGCTTTATTCCTGCTTTAGAGGCTTTTAATTATATCTTATACAAATACCCCGCAAGCGATAAAATAAACAGTGCTAAGATATGGAGAGAAAAAACCAATATGCGCTTAGATAACGACGATATTGCTATTAAAAACCTAAAACGATTACTAGAACAAGAGGAGCTAAAAACACAAGAACTAGCCAATGCAACCGCTGTTTTAGGCCAAGCATACCTTAATCAAAAACATTTAGACAGTGCCATAACACAGCTAAAAATTGCAAGTAACAACACAAAAAACAACACAGAAAAAGGACGCTACACCTTTATACTAGGACAGCTGTACAATATTACAAACAAAAAAGATAGTGCCAATTACGCCTTTGATAATGTTATTAAACTTAACAGAAAAATACCTAGAATATTCCTAATTGCTGCCTACCTAGAAAAAGTTAAAAATTTTGATATTAAAACAGGAAATAAAATAGAATTTCTAGAACACCTAGAAGCTCTTGAAGAAAGTAGAGAAAACAGACCTTTTCTAGATAAAATATACCATCATATAGCAGAGTATCACTTAAAAGCAAACTCCGATTCTGTTGCAGAAACCTACTACAAAAAATCATTGCGCACTAACTCGCAAGACAGTATTTTATTAGGCAAAAATTACCAAGCTATTGGCAATATAGCTTTTGATAAATCGGAGTTTAAAGTAGCGGGAGCTTACTTCGACAGTACACTAACGACCTTAAAAGAAAACACAAAACAATACCGTAACGTCAAGAAGAAACGAGAAAACCTAGACGATGTTATTTTTTATGAAGATATAACAAAACGCAACGATAGTATTTTAACCTTAGTAAACTTACCAAAACAAGAGCAAATTGCATACTTTACAAACTATATAAATGCCCTAAAACAAAAAGATGAGGCAGAAAACGGAAAGACCTCGGCACTAACAAATACATTTAGCACCGATGCCTTTGCAACAAACACTAGCAATGCCTCAGCAGGAGGTTTATTTTATTTCTACAACCCAGAAACAGTTGCCTTTGGTAAAAACGACTTTAGCAATAGATGGGGAGATAGAACCCTAAAAGACAATTGGAGGTTAACAAATAATGGCAGCCTTTCGTTAGTAGAAAACTCGTCTAACGCGACGTTGGAAACAGACAGTACTTCAGAAAATGAAGTGTATAATCCAGAATTTTATATTTCCAAATTACCAACAAATCCGTCTGTTATAGATAGTATTTCTAAGGACAGGAATTTTGCATATTACCAATTAGGACTAATCTATAAAGAAAAGCTCAAAGAGTACAACTTGGCAAAAAACAGATTAGAATTTCTACTAAGCAACAACCCAGAAAACCGCTTAATATTACCCTCTAAGTATAACCTATATAAAATATACACATTATTAAATCTAAACGATAACGCAAAAACTATTAAAAACGATATTATACAACAGCATCCCGACTCTAGATATGCTTCAATACTATTAAACCCAAATAAAGCGTTAAATGCTAACGAAAACAGCCCAGAAAACAGTTACAAAAAGCTGTATAAAAAATTTTTAAACCAAGAGTACGGCACAGTAATTTCAGAAAGTGAAGCACTTATAAAACGCTTTGATGGCGAAGCTATAGTTCCGAAATTTGAATTTTTAAAAGCAACTTCAAAAGCAAAATTATATGGTTTTGAGCCTTACCAAGAAGCCATTAAACTTATTGCGCTTAACTATCCTAATAGCGACGAAGGAAAGCGCGCCCAAGAAATGCTTAAGTCTGTTTTACCACTAATGCAAAACTCAAAATTTGCTTCTGATGATAAAGCAAACGCATTTAAAGCTATTTTTGAATTTAAAAATACAAGTACACAAGAGATTGATAACTTTATAAAAAAAGCAACCAAGGCTATTGCTAGAATAGATCACTTTAAGTTAACAATATCAAAGGATTTTTACAATTATAATACTACTTTTGTAACCATCCATGGGTTTAATAGCATACAAGGCGCTAAAGGGTTTTCAGAATTTGTAAAAGACAGTAATAAAGACGCCGAAGAGCTAATTATAATAAGTGAAACGTATTTTGGAATTTCATCAAAAAATTATGAAATCCTCCAAATTCACAAAAACCTAGATGACTATTTAAAACTATACAGCAATTAAAAAAAAACAAAAAAATGTATCCTGATAACAAAAAAACAAAAAAACCAACAGATGTAGTTCCTCAACAAAATAGAATTTCTCAAGATACTACTATAGTCGGAGACATAACAAGTAAAGGTGGATTTAGAATAGACGGTATTTTAAACGGAAGTATCAAAACTTTAGGGAAAATAGTTGTTGGAAAAACAGGTGTGATTAATGGTACTATTGAAGGAGAAAATGCAGATCTAGAAGGTCGTTTTTCTGGCAAATTGAAACTCTCAGGCACGCTTAGTTTAAAAACATCTGCCTACTTAGAAGGAGAGGTCACTGTTAACAAACTAGCGGTAGAACCAGGAGCAACATTTAATGCCTCTTGTACAATGAAAGGCGCCGTAAAAGACTTAAATAACGAGGCTAGAAAGTCCAGTCGATCTGGAAAATCGGCTTAAAGCAACCTCTAACCAATAATTAAAGCGTTTTTTACTGTTATATTATGTAACATATTAACATATAGGCTTGTTAAATTAAGTATTACCGTTCTATTCTAATACCAATTATTATTTCAAGTTATTTAGAATTCATTTTAAATAATAATTGGCATGAAATAGGGATCCTTTTTAATGTTTAAAACCAATTACTGGTTAGGGAAATTCTACTTATCATCAACATCTAAAATAATAGGCAACGAATAAGAAGTCATTACAGCAGTACCATTTTGCTTTCCAGGTTTCATTTTAGGTAACAACTGTATCACTCGCTTGGCCTCTTGTTCTAAATTTGGGTGAGCTGCCCTAGTTTTAATATTAGAAACATTGCCTTCAGCATCTATTTTAAATATTACATTTATTTGTTGCCTTCCTTTTAGACCTTGTATTTTGCCTAATTCTGGATTAAAATTCCCCGAAATAAGCGTTCTTATTTTTTCAATAAAACACTGTTTTCGTTCCGCTTCGCTTAAATTTTCGCAGCCAATAAAAATGGGAGACTCATCTATAAGCGCAAAAGGAACTTCTTCAACCTCTACAGCCTCTCCAAAAGGGACTTTCTCTATGTTTTCAAAGATGATTTCTTGCACTTCTATTATTACCTCTTCATCTTCTGAGCCAGTAAAATTGCCGCTTCTTAAGGCTTCGACGTAAGACAAATAAAAAGATAGCCCTTTGTCTACACCATCAAAACCTTTTAAATTTAAGTAGTGCTCAGGTCGTTCCTCTTGTTTGGAGTGAACTGAAAACTCGATACTACGAGGATTTACTTTAACCCACCTCACGTAGTCAGGGTTAGATTTTAAAACCGACACCATCTCTTTTTCGATGTATTCAAAAGCACGATAATCATCACGATTATTACTGCCGGAGCCTAATTGTATAGGAACTGAAAAAGTTAACTTATTGAGGTTGATGTCCTCTTTTTCTGCTGCAGTCTCACTTTGGCAAGAGGTATACAATAACATACCAAATATTAGAGGAATTAAAATAGTGTACTTAATTTTTGAATTCTGATTTGATTTTGATTTACTTAACATAACGATTCGTTTTTTAATTAATGATTGTTTGTAAAATGTGTTTATAAAAGATACGTTTTTGGTTTCAAAGACTTGAGACAATAGACTTTGATAATATGTTTTTTTTTCTGTTGTTTTTATGGCTTTATTGTCTGCAATAAACTCATGCAACACCGTAATGTGCTTTTGGTAACGATATATTAAAGGATTAAACCAAAAGACAATACGAAGCAACTCAAAATACAATAAATCATAACTGTGTTTTTGTGCTATATGTATGCTTTCGTGTTTTAAAACATGTACTTTGTCTTGCGGTTTTATCTCGTTTCCTAAAAATAAGTAACTGAAAAATGAAAATGCAGCTTTACTATTAGGTAAATTTACAATGGTAAAGTTTTCTTTTTTCTGTTTATTACTTTTTCGTATTAATAAAAATACGGTTGTTAGCTTGTAGATAAAAATTAATGTAGCAACACCCATGCCTATAAATAGTACTAAATTTAATATTGCATGGAACGATAACGCTTGTGGCGTAACCTCATCAATAAACGTAATTATAGGGGCTGCTGTGTTGCTAGTGGTGTTTGTTAAAAATACCTCTGGGAGGGCTATAACAAACTGCTTTTGAATAATTTGCTTGAAAACAGTTATTTTAATTACAGGTAATATTACAGAAATTATTGCCGTACACAGTAAATAAACTCTATTATGATTAAAAAAAGTTTCCTTTTTTAAAAACAACTCATAAGCGACCAAAAATAGTAACTGAAAAACAATAGTTTGTAGTATATAGTGTACCATAGTTATTGTTGTTTGTTAATGTCTTTCAATATAGACTCTAACTCGTTTAGGTTAATATCATTTTTTTTCATAAAAAAAGAAACCATACTCTTAAAAGAGCCTTGAAAATAATTATCCACAAGCTTATTTATAGATTCATTACTATAATCCTGCTTGTCTATCACTGGAAAATAAATATGCCCCTTACCCTGTTTTTCATAATCCACAACACCTTTACCCTCTAGTATTCTTACTATTGTAGATACTGTGTTATAAGCAGGTTTGGGCGATGGCAGTTCTTCAATAATTGCCTTTACATTTGCTTTTTTTAATTTCCAAAGCACTTGCATAATGTCTTCTTCTGCTTTTGTTAATTGCTTCATTAGTATATGTCTGTTTTAAAATTATTTTTTGTCACTAACCTTATTAGATTGCTAATGTAACTAAAAAATTAGTTGAAACTAATTTTTTAGTTATAAAATTTAAAACTTTAACAATTTTAACCGTATATATTAATAGGTAAGCATACGCAAGCCTATATTGTGCGCTTAGGTAATACCTATTGTAAGTGATTGTCTCCTAAAAGTTTGCTACAATTAGTTGTAAAGGATATTAGCTTGTTTTAATCAAATAGTTAATGCACTACTATAGATTTTAATGCATTAACTATAACAAGTAAAGACAGAACGCAGCAAAAACAATTAGTGCTTTTTACTCAGTTTTTTGCGTTGTTCAATGGTTTTAGAAACACGTACAATGCTAAGCAATATTATGGCACAAAGTCCAGCAAAAATAGTGATTAGAGCCGTTATGCTCTCTTCCTTAAAAGGAGCTTCAAAATTAACTTTTGTAAAATTATAAATTACAAAGCCAAGAGCTACTAAGCTCAAAATGTAGGTAAATAGTTTCATAACTTATTAGTATTATAAGAGTTGTTTAATGTTTGTGGTTAGTAACTTTACAGCAATAGCCAATAAAATAACACCAAACACTTTCCTAATAATTTTAATGCCATTTTGGCCAATAAAACGCTCTATTCTGGCCGAGGTTTTTAAAACTAAATAGATAACCAAAACATTAACAATTACAGCAACAATAATGTTTTGTATGGCATATTCTGCACGTATAGAGAGTAATGTTGTTAGATTTCCTGGCCCTGCAATTAAGGGAAAGGCTAAAGGAAAAACAGACACCGTAACCCCGTTGTCATCCTCATCTTGTTTGTATAAAGTGATTCCTAAAATCATTTCTAAAGCAATAAAAAATAAAATAAAAGCTCCGGCTATGGCAAAAGAATTTACGTCTATTCCTATAAGCGACAAAATATTATTTCCTAAAAACAAAAAAACAATCATAATTACACCAGCAATAATAGACGCTTTTTCGCTTTGTATATGCCCTGCTTTTTTGCGCAAATCGATAATAATAGGGATATTTCCAATAATATCAATCACAGCAAACAAAATCATAAATGCTGTAAATATTTCTTTAAAATTTAAGTGCATATACTTTAGATTAAAACCTTCATAAGTTGAATATTTAAAAATACTATTTTTTTAGCACTTAGTAAAGATGTGCAGTATTTTTTTCAATACTTACAAATACTAGTATCTTTGTAATATGTTTCAGTTAGGAAAAACAATAGTCTCAGAAGAAATTATTAAAAAAGACTTTGTCTGTAATCTAAGTGCGTGCAAAGGAGCTTGTTGTATTGATGGCGATGCTGGTGCACCTCTCGAAAAAGAAGAGGCTGCTATTTTAGATAAGATGTATCCAAAAATTAAACCTTTTTTAAGATCAGAAGGTATTGACGCTATTGCAGCCCAAGGCACTTCTGTTACTAACGAGTTTAACGATATTGAGACTCCACTAATAAATGGTGCAGATTGTGCTTATGTTATTTTTGACAAAAACAACACCGCACTTTGTGCCATTGAAGAAGCCTATAATCAAAAAATAATTTCTTGGAAAAAACCAATTTCTTGCCATTTATATCCTATTAGAATTAAAGATTACAGTGAGTTCTCTGCAATAAACTACGACAAATGGGAAATTTGTGACGACGCTTGCTCTTTAGGAAAAGAACTGCAAGTTCCCGTTTATAAATTTGTAAAAGAAGCCCTAATTAGAAAATACGGTGAAGATTGGTATGCAGAATTAGAAAAAGTAGCAGCGCAAATGCAAAACCAAAAAAAATAAAGCCACTTCTACTCTCTATAAAAAAGCTTAATTTTTTTAATGAAAAAAGTGAAATTTGCATTTTTAAAAACACCTTGATTTATAACACCTAACAGGGAGTATCCTAAACAAATAATTGTAAATCAAATAATTAAAACAAATAAAATCATTCTAGTTTTGTAAGAAAATAGGCACTCGTTGTTAAGAAGTCGCTTACTTTGTTTATAAAATAAGCTTTCATTTTTCAATACATTTTCAAATCTTTGTTAGTTCAAAATATTTAGATATTTTACGTTAATTTTTTATAAAGTCACGCTTATGTCAGAACAAATAGAACCTATTTTAAAAGAGAATAAAGACCGATTTGTTATATTTCCAATTCAACATCACGATTTGTGGGAATGGTATAAAAAATCTGAAGCCAGTATGTGGACTGCCGAGGAAATTGACCTACACCAAGATCTTACCGACTGGACAACAAAACTTAACGACGACGAACGCTACTTTATAAAACACGTACTCGCTTTTTTTGCCGCTAGCGATGGTATTGTAAACGAAAACCTAGCCGAAAATTTTGTAAATGAAGTGCAGTATAGTGAGGCGAAGTTTTTTTATGGCTTTCAAATTATGATGGAGAACATTCATAGCGAAACCTACTCATTACTTATTGACACCTATGTAAAAGACGAAAAAGAAAAAAACCAACTCTTTAATGCTATCGAAACATTTCCTGCCATTAAGAAAAAAGCAGATTGGGCACTAAAGTGGATTGAGTCTCCAAGCTTTGCAGAGCGCTTAATTGCGTTTGCTGCAGTAGAGGGAATTTTCTTTTCAGGGTCATTTTGCTCTATTTTTTGGCTCAAAAAACGTGGCTTAATGCCCGGATTAACATTCTCAAACGAACTTATTTCTAGAGACGAAGGGATGCATTGCGATTTTGCTGTTCACTTGCATGAAAACCATTTAATACATAAAGTCCCTAAGGAGCGAATTAAAGATATTATTATTGATGCCTTAAATATTGAAAGAGAATTTATTACAGAATCTCTTCCCGTTAGCCTAATTGGTATGAACGCCAATCTAATGTCGCAATACTTAGAGTTTGTAACAGACGGATTACTTGTTGACCTAGGCTGCGAAAAAGTGTACAATACAGCAAATCCATTCGATTTTATGGACATGATATCACTTCAAGGAAAAACAAACTTTTTCGAAAAAAGAGTAGGAGATTACCAAAAAGCAGGAGTCCTAAATAAAGAAGTAGATGAGGATAAGTACAATATGGATCTCGATTTTTAAATCGATAAACCAATAATTAGTGCCTTAAATAAAATGTAGTTGCCAAAACGTATAGTAAGCTTATATCAATACGTTATAACAGTAGCACAACTAACCAACTTACTTTTTGAAAAACTAAATTCAAAAAGTTAATTAAAAATATTAGGAGTATGTATGTAATTAAAAGAGACGGAAGAAAAGAGCAGGTAATGTTCGACAAGATTACGGCCAGGATACGTAAATTATGCTATGGCTTTAGCGAACTTGTAGACCCACTAAAAGTGGCAATGCGTGTTATAGAAGGCTTATATGATGGTGTAACCACTAGTGAGCTAGATAACCTAGCAGCAGAGGTTGCTGCAACCATGACTACAGCACATCCAGATTACGCACGCCTAGCCGCACGCATTTCAGTTTCTAACTTACATAAAAACACAAAAAAATCATTTAGTGAAGTCATGCAAGACCTGTACACTTACGTCAACCCACGTACAGGAAAAGACGCCCCATTACTTTCGGACGAAGTCTATAACGTTATCCTAGAACACAAAGACGTTTTGGACTCCACAATTATCTATAACCGTGACTTTGGCTACGATTATTTTGGCTTTAAAACCTTAGAGCGCTCTTACCTTTTAAAATTAAACGGACAAATTGTAGAACGCCCACAACACATGCTCATGCGTGTATCGATAGGCATACACCTAAACGACTTAGAGGCTGCCATAGAAACCTATGAGTTAATGTCTAAAAAATACTTTACACACGCAACACCAACGCTATTCAATTCAGGAACACCAAAACCACAGATGTCATCTTGCTTTTTATTAACCATGAAAGACGATAGTATTGATGGCATTTACGACACCCTAAAACAAACAGCTAAAATCTCACAATCGGCAGGAGGTATAGGTTTAGCAATACACAATGTTAGAGCAACAGGAAGTTACATTGCTGGTACCAACGGCACAAGCAATGGTATTGTACCAATGCTAAAAGTATTTAATGACACTGCCCGCTATGTGGATCAAGGTGGGGGAAAACGAAAAGGAAGTTTCGCAATGTACATTGAGCCTTGGCATGCAGATATTATGAGTTTTTTGGATTTGAAGAAAAATCATGGTGCAGAAGAGTTACGAGCTAGAGACTTATTTTATGCGATGTGGACGCCAGATTTGTTTATGAAGCGAGTGCAAGATAACGCCCAATGGACTTTAATGTGTCCAAACGAATGCCCAGGATTATCCGACGTGCATAGCGACGCCTTTGAAACATTGTATCTTAAATATGAAGCAGAAGGCAAAGGACGTAAATCTATTAAAGCTCGCGAGCTTTGGGAAAAAATACTAGAATCCCAAATTGAAACAGGAACACCGTATATGCTTTATAAAGACGCGGCAAACCGTAAGTCTAACCAGCAAAACTTAGGAACCATAAAGTCGTCCAATCTCTGTACAGAGATTATGGAGTACACCTCTCCAGATGAGGTTGCAGTATGCAATTTGGCATCCATTGCCTTACCAATGTTTGTAACAGCAGATGGAAGTTTTGACCATAACGAACTATATCGAGTAACCAAACGTGTTACAAAAAACTTAAACAGAGTTATTGACAGAAATTACTACCCTGTAAAAGAAGCCGAAAACTCTAATATGCGACACAGACCAATAGGACTAGGTGTACAAGGACTTGCGGATACTTTTATTAAGCTGCGCTTACCCTTTACAAGTGATGAGGCAAAGAAACTAAACCAAGATATTTTTGAAACTCTATACTTTGCAGCAGTTACAGCCTCTATGGAAGAAGCCAAAGCCGATGGCGCTTATGAAACCTACAAAGGCTCACCAATAAGCGAAGGAAAATTTCAGCATAATCTTTGGAATGTAAAAGACGAAGAATTGAGCGGACTTTGGGACTGGGATAACTTACGAAAAGAAGTAATCCAACACGGTGTGCGAAACTCACTATTAGTTGCACCTATGCCAACAGCAAGTACCTCACAAATACTAGGAAACAACGAATGTTTTGAACCTTACACCTCTAACATTTACACCCGTAGAGTGCTCTCTGGGGAGTTTATTATTGTTAACAAACATCTACTAGAAGACCTAGTAGGATTAGGCCTTTGGAACGAAAGCTTAAAACAAGACATTATGAGAGCCAACGGTTCTATACAAGATATAGAAGGCATCCCACAAGACATTAAAGAGTTGTACAAAACCGTTTGGGAAATGAGCATGAAAGATATTATAGACATGTCGCGCCAACGCGGATACTTTATTGACCAATCGCAATCATTAAACTTATTTTTGGAAGGAGCTACTATGTCAAAATTGACATCGATGCACTTTTATGCTTGGAAAAGTGGCTTAAAAACAGGAATGTATTACCTACGAACTAAAGCTGCCGTAGATGCCAAAAAATTTACGGTAACCAAACAAGTAAAACAAAAACCAGTAGCAACACAAACAAAATTACAAGAAACAGTTATTAACCAGCAACAAGCAAAAGCAGCGCAAACAGCAGCAAAATTTGCTGAAAAAACACCAAAAGTAGATATAGACCCTATGAGTCCAGAAGAGATGAAAGCCTTAATTGCACAAGCAAAGGCAACAGAAGGCGATGACTGCTTAATGTGTGGTTCTTAAACTTAAGTATTGTATTAAGTTTAACATTAGTTAATAATAATTATAATCCATTTTTTATACAATTACGTATCTTCGTAATCTTAAAAAAACATATAAACATAGTACTATGTATCCAGCAGATTTAGTAAAACCAATGCGAGAAGATTTAACCAATGTTGGTTTTAAAGAACTACAAACCGCTCAGGCAGTTACTACGGCTTTAGCAAAAGAAGGAACAACACTAATTGTTGTAAATTCTGTTTGTGGCTGTGCCGCAGCAAATGCACGTCCAGGAGTTAACCAATCATTGCAAAATGAAAAACAACCAAACCACTTAGTTACCGTTTTTGCTGGTGTAGATACTGAAGCGGTTAATGCCGCAAGAGAACTTATGGTGCCTTTTCCTCCAAGCTCACCCTGTGTTGCTTTATTTAAAGACGGTGAGCTAGTACATATGCTAGAACGACACCATATAGAAGGACGTGAAGCAGGTTTAATCGCCGATAACCTTATGGACGCTTATAATACACATTGCTAACCAAACAGCATTAAGCTCTAAAGAAACAGTGTGTTTTTACTTTTAATTGTAAAAGCTCAAAACGTGAATAGCTTTACAGTACAATCAATAATTTACACTTATAAACCATCCATATTTTAGCGTTTTATAATACCGAAAATGTCTAAGCTATTATCTTATATTTTAACCCCGATCTTTCTTGTCTTTTTTGGATTAACCTTAGTTATATTTCAACCAATACAGTGGGTATGTTTTAACTTATTTGGCTATTCTGCTCATAAAAAAAGTGTCGATGCCTTTCAACTTGTAGCAATGTGGTGTACAAGACTTCTCGGCACACGATATAGCTTTAATAATCCCTACAAAATCCCTAAAAACAAACCCTTAATTATTATTTTAAACCACCAAAGTATTTACGATATCCCGCCTATTACTTGGCATTTTAGAGCACATCATGTCAAGTATGTAAGTAAAAAAGAATTAGGAAAAGGCATTCCAAGTGTATCTTATAATTTACGTCATGGAGGCTCTGTACTTATTGATAGAAAAAAGCCTAAAGAATCTGTCGAGGCAATTAAGATTTTTTCTAACACTATAGAAACTCACAAACGAGCAGCAGTCATTTTTCCAGAAGGTACGCGAAGCAGACAAGGGGTTCCCAAGAGATTTCAAACCAAAGGTCTATTAGCTCTTTTCAAAGGCATTCCATCGGCTGTAATTGTTCCTATAACAGTCAATAATTCATGGAAAATGTTTCCTTACGGGCGTTTTCCTATGGGACTAGGAACACATATAGCATACACCATACACAAGCCTATTGTTTTAGCAAATAACGATCATGCTACACTTATTAAAGATATAGAAAAACAAATTACAGAGGCAGTAGCCGTATAAACTTAATGCTATAATTTACAAGCAGTGTAATTTGAAGCCTAAAACACTTTATAGTTATAATAAATTTATACTTATATTTATATAAAATTATTTTGGCAATGGGTGTCTTAAAAAAAATCTTAAAATGGACCATAATAACAGTTGCATTATTAATTATTACAGCATATACACTGGATTATGAGTATATCCTAAAGGGAATTAGAGTGGTTTATTTTACTGGTCATGTAACCGCTTTTATTGATGACTATCCTCATTTTGAAAATGATACGATTAAAAAAGGAACATTTACAGACGAATGGCCTTTGCATAAAAACTATGCTACAGTAGTAGCAACCCCAACATTAAAACAAGCCAACAAAAAATTTAGTACAGTGGCTTATGCTATTATAAAAAATGACAGCCTTTTTTATGAATGGTATGCCAAGGGATATAATGCAACATCAAAAACCAATTCATTTTCTATGGCAAAGAGTATTGTTTCTTCGCTCTTGGGAAAAGCCATAATGGATGGTTACATTAAAAGTTTAGATCAGCCCATAAGCGATTTTTACCCACAATATAAAGGAAAGAAAACCACCGTTGGTGATTTGTCGTCTATGGCATCGGGCTTAGACTGGGTGGAACATTACACAAGCCCTTTTTCGCTTACCGCTAGAGCCAACTATGATGATGATTTGGCAAGTACAATTCTAAACTTAAAAATCACAGAGCCACCAGGGCAATCATTCAAATATTTAAGCGGCAGTACTCAATTACTTGGTATGATTATACAAAAAGCAACCAAGCAACAACTAGCAGAATACTTGTCCAAAAGTTTTTGGCAACCTCTAGGGTTTCAAACCGATGCCTTATGGCAGTTAGATGATAGTAAAAACAAATTAGCAAAGGCCTTTTGCTGTATTTCTAGCAATGCAAGAGATTTTGCCCGTTTTGGAAAACTCTATAAAAATCACGGCTATTGGGGTGGAAAACAAATTTTAGATTCCTCTTTTGTTGCCAAAGCAACCAAACCACGTTTTGAAGGACAACCCTATGGGTATGGCTTTTGGATAAGTAACTACAAAGGCAAACATATTTATGCTATGCGAGGTATTTTGGGACAATATGTTATCACAATCCCCGAAGACAATCTAATTATAGTACGCTTAGGTCATAAACGCAGCCTCAATTTTTCTAAGTCTTTTTCGTCCGATTTTTATACCTATATTGATGAAGCTTACGCAATGCTAAATACGCTATGATTAGTAAACTGAACTTAGAAGACATCCTGTTTTTAGACATTGAAACTGTGCCAGAAACACAGCATTTTTCAGATTTGAATAGTGACAAACAAGCCTTATGGGAGCATAAATCACAATACCAACGCAAGGATAGTATTACTGCCGAAGAATTTTATGACCATGCCGGAATTTGGGCAGAGTTTGGTAAAATTGTTTGTATTTCTGTTGGGTATTTTAAATATCAAGGAGAACACAAAACATTTAGAACAACCTCTTTTTTTGGTGAAGAGGTTAAGCTTCTTAAAGAGTTTAAACTTCTGCTAACATCACATTTTAACCAAACAAAACATTTACTATGTGCGCACAATGGTAAAGAATTTGATTTTCCATACATTGCTCGCCGCATGATTATTAACGGTATTGAGCTTCCTTATAAGCTAAATTTATTTGGCAAAAAACCTTGGGAAGTCCCCCACCTAGATACCTTAGAGCTTTGGAAATTTGGAGATTATAAAACTTATACCTCCTTAAAATTAATGACTAATGTACTTGGGATTCCTTCTCCCAAAGACGATATTGATGGCAGCGAAATATATCGCGTATTTTATGAAGAAAAGGATATTGATCGTATTATTACATACTGCGAAAAAGATACTATTGCAGTCGCTCAAATATTTTTAAGATTGCGTGGAGACAATATTCTAACAAACGATGATATAAAGCATGTGTAACACAGTACACAAATTACCAAAAACACCAGTACTAGAGGTTAAAAACCTATCCATTTCATTTGCAAAACACCTTGCTGTTAATAGCATTTCTTTTTCGTTGTTTAAAAATGAAACGTTAGGTATTGTAGGAGAATCTGGCAGCGGGAAATCCGTATCGTCACTAGCTATTATGGGCTTGTTAGCACAAAATAGTAACACACGTATGTCTGGAGCAATACTTTTTGAAAATTTAGACATCGCAAAAGCAACTTCAAAAGTAATTAGAACCATTAGAGGCAAATTAATTGCTATGGTGTTTCAAGAACCCATGAGTTCGTTAAACCCTTCTATGCGATGTGGCGATCAAGTTTTAGAAATTTTAAAAACACATGACAGTTCTTTAACAAGCAAACAAGCAAAACAAAACGTATATACGCTTTTTAATGATGTAAAACTCGCAAACCCAAAACTTACCTATCGTAAATATCCGCACGAAATTTCTGGAGGTCAAAAACAACGAGTTATGATTGCTATGGCTATTGCTTGTAAGCCTAAGGTTTTGATTGCAGACGAACCCACGACAGCCCTAGACGTTACGGTTCAAAAAGAAATTATTACACTCCTAAAAGGGTTACAGCATACTTACAATATGAGCGTGATTTTTATCTCGCACGATTTGGCATTAGTTACCGAAGTTGCAAACCGAGTTTTAGTAATGTACAAAGGTAGTATTGTAGAGCAAGGAGCTGTAAAAGCAGTGTTTAACAAGCCCAAACACGACTATACTAAAGGCCTAATTAACTCCAAACCTTCTTTGGAATATCGTCTAAAAAAGTTGCCAACAGTAAGCGATTACATTAATAATACGATACCAAGTACCAAAATAACTAAGATCGAGCGTGACAAACAACACCAATTAATATACGCTAAACCTCCTTTATTGGAGGTTAATAATCTTGAAAAAGAGTATTTTTCGCGCTCTGGTTTTTTTAAAACCCCAAATACGTTTAAAGCTGTAAACGACGTCAGTTTTAAGCTATACGAAGGCGAAACCTTAGGATTAGTAGGAGAGTCTGGCTGCGGAAAATCTACTTTAGGAAATGCCATACTTCAACTAAACAAAGCAACAGCAGGACGCATATTATATAAAGGGAAAGATATTACTAACTTAAAAAAAACAGCGTTACGAAAACTCAGAAAAGATATTCAAATTATATTTCAAGATCCTTACGCATCGCTTAACCCAAGAATTTCTGTAGGCAAAGCGATTATGGAACCTATGATAGTTCATCGACTTTACAAATCTAATCGAGAACGACGTAAAAAAACAATAACTCTTTTAACCCAAGTTGGATTACCCGAAGATTGTTTTGACCGTTATCCGCACGAGTTTTCTGGAGGGCAACGCCAACGCATTGGTATTGCCAGAACAATTGCGTTACAACCCAAATTAATTGTTTGCGATGAGTCTGTTTCGGCTTTAGATATTTCTGTACAAGCGCAGGTTTTAAATTTGTTAAACGAATTGAAAGATAGTTTTGGTTTTACTTATATTTTTATTTCACACGATTTGGCGGTTGTAAAATATATGTCAGATCAACTACTTGTTATGAATAATGGTAAGATTGAAGAAGCAGGAGAGGCAGACATGATATATCATAACCCTTCTAAGCAATATACTAAAACGTTAATCAATGCTATTCCAAAAATGCAGGTTTGAGCTTTGTAACTTTGTTGGTGTAAATACTATTGTAGTATTAATAAGTTTTGCCAAGTTTATTGTGTAGTTTAATATAACTGAACTATAAGTACTCAAACAAGAAATAAAATTTTATTATCCGTTAGGCACTCAAATTTCATTAGCGTTTAGAAATTTCATCTCTAAGCTTAGCTGCGGCTTCATAATCTTCTTTTGCTACAGCTTCTTTAAGCATGTTTTGGAGTTCTTCTATAGATTTTTGCTTAAAACTACTGTGGTTTTCATCAGCATGATTTTTTACTTCTTGACTGGATATGTCGTTAGACAGTAATGCGTCTTTATCGTCCTCTTTTGGATTTATTTTTAAGTAAATTCCAGCATTATTAAGAATGTCTTTATAGGTAAATATAGGTGCCTTAAAGCGTAAGGCTATGGCTATAGCATCGCTTGTGCGAGCATCAATTAGTTCTTCAACACCATCACGTTCACAAATTAAACTTGAGTAAAACACCCCATCGACAAGCTTATGTATAATAACTTGCTTAACCGTAATATAAAAACGGTCTGAAAAATTTTTGAATAAATCGTGAGTTAGTGGTCTCGGTGGTGTTATTTCTTTCTCTAGCGCAATGGCTATAGACTGTGCTTCAAAAGCCCCAATAACAATAGGTAATTTTCTATGCCCATCAACTTCGTTTAGTATTAACGCATAAGCTCCATTTTGGGTTTGGCTATAAGAAATTCCTTTTATGTTAAGGCGAACTAAACTCATCATTTATTGAAAAAAGTAGCTAAGACTAAGGCTTAGGTAAATTTATGAATTTTTAAAATTAGTGTACTACTTTTTTTAAGCATTTTGAGCTTTAAACGCTTTTAGCTTTTCTATTAATTTTGGTACAACCTCAAAGGCATCTCCTACAATACCGTAATCTGCTGCTTTAAAAAAAGGTGCTTCTGGGTCTGTATTGACCACAACTTTTACTTTAGAAGCGTTAATGCCTGCTAAGTGTTGTATTGCTCCAGAAATTCCGATAGCGATATATAGGTTTGAGGCCACGGGTTTTCCTGTTTGCCCCACATGTTCGCTATGAGGTCTCCAACCTAAATCAGATACGGGTTTAGAACAAGCCGTTGCAGCTCCTAAAACACTAGCTAATTCTTCTATCATCCCCCAATGTTCGGGTCCTTTTAATCCTCGTCCTCCAGATACAACAACCTCAGCATCTGCTATAGTGACTGTATCTGTTGCTTTATCTACAGCTGTAATATTAATATTAAAATCGCTGTCTTTTAAGTTTGGAGAAAACACTTCAGTTGTAGCACTTGCAGGACATTCTACCAATCCAAAAGCATTGTTGGAAAGCCCTATTATTTTTATGTCAGATGTAATTTCGGTATGGCCAAAAGCCTTATTGGTAAACACAGTGCGCTTTACCTTAAATGGTGTTATGCTAGAAGGTACCTCAACAACATTAGACACAAAACCAGCATTTAAGCCTACAGTAAGTAAAGGTGATATATACTTACTATTTGCGCTAGAGCTTAAAATAACAACAGTAGCATTTTCTTGCTCTGCAGCTTGTTGTAACACACTAGCGTAAGCTTTTGCATTAAAGTTGCTTAATTCTGTATTGGTGATATTTAAAACCTTATCTACACCATAATTAGCCAATGCTGTGGTATTTTCTGTATTAATACTAACAGCAGTAACTGTTGTTCCTATTTTAGAAGCCACTGCTTTTGCGTAAGAAGCCACTTCTAAAGCTACTTTCTTAAAAGTACCTTGTTCTGATTCTGTATATACTAAAACGGACATAATATTATGTTTTTTTAAATAACTTTAGCTTCGTTGTGAAGTAAGTCTATTAACTCGTCAATATGGTTGGCATCTATTAATTTTACTGCACTTTTTTCTGCGGGTTTTTCAAAAGTAATTGTTTTGGTTTGAGTATCTGTAGCAATAGCATCGACAACTGTTAATGGCTTTTTTCTAGCCATCATAATACCGCGCATATTAGGGATACGCAAATCACTTTCTTCTACTAGACCTTTTTGTCCTCCAATAACTAGAGGTAGCTTGGTTGTTACAGTTTCTTTTCCGCCATCCATTTCTCTTGTAGCAGTTACATTTTCACCATCTATTTCTAGGTTAATGCAAGTGTTAACAAAGTTTGTTGTTGTTAATGCGGCAACCATACCCGGTACCATTCCTCCATTATAATCTATAGATTCTCGGCCAGCAATAATCAAGTCGTAACTAGCATTATTAACAATATTAGCAAGTTGTTTTGCTACAAAAAGACCGTCTGTAGCCTCGGCGTTAACACGAATTGCACTATCTGCTCCAATAGCCAATGCTTTTCTTAAGGTGGGTTCTGTTTCTGGACCTCCAACACTTACAACATGAACCGTTGCACCTTGCTTTTCTTTAAACCACATGGCTCTTGTTAAGCCAAACTCATCGTTAGGGTTTATAACAAACTGTACTCCAGTGGTGTTAAATTTTGTGTTGTCTTCAGAAAAATTAATTTTTGAAGTCGTATCAGGAACATGGCTTATGCATACTAATATGTTCATCATTTAATCTTTTTACAAGGTTCTTTTTTAGAAAAACAATCTTAAAAGTGCTATAAATAAAAAGCACTGATTTAAAACTAAAAAAAATGATTTTTTTAAGACTGCAAAGTTACATAAAATTATGCACCTTTATTATGTATATTAGGTAAATATAATTAGTATTTTTGTTGTTAGTTAATATGTAATTTACAAATAGATAAATTTAATGAGAACAATTCAATTTAGAGAAGCAGTTTGTGAAGCGATGAGTGAAGAAATGCGCAAAGATGAAAGCGTCTTTTTAATGGGAGAAGAAGTCGCAGAGTACAATGGTGCCTATAAAGCTTCCAAAGGTATGCTAGATGAGTTTGGCGCTAAGCGTGTGATAGACACGCCAATTGCAGAATTAGGATTTGCAGGTATTGCTGTAGGATCTACTATGACAGGTAATAGACCTATTGTAGAGTTTATGACATTCAATTTTTCTTTAGTAGGAATTGATCAAATTATAAATAATGCTGCCAAAATTAGGCAAATGTCTGGTGGGCAGTTTAAATGTCCTATTGTATTTAGAGGCCCAACAGCTTCGGCAGGTCAGCTAGCTGCAACACACTCTCAGGCTTTTGAAAGTTGGTATGCCAATACACCAGGTCTTAAGGTTATTGTACCCTCTAACGGTTATGACGCCAAAGGCTTATTAAAATCTGCTATACGCGATGACGATCCTGTTATTTTTATGGAAAGCGAACAAATGTATGGCGACAAAGCAGAAGTGCCAGAAGGCGATTACGTTATTCCTATCGGTGTTGCAGATATTAAAAGGCAAGGTACAGATGTTACTATAGTCTCTTTTGGAAAAATTATAAAAGAAGCCTATAAAGCTGCCGACGACTTAGAGAAAGAAGGAATCTCTTGCGAAATTATAGACTTACGTACCGTGCGCCCTATGGATCATGACGCCATTTTAAACTCTGTAAAGAAAACAAACCGTTTAGTTATTTTGGAAGAAGCATGGCCCTTTGGCAATGTTGCTACAGAAATTACTTATCAAGTACAATCACAAGCTTTTGACTACCTCGATGCACCAATTATAAAAATTAATACAGCAGATACCCCCGCTCCATTTTCGCCAGTATTATTGGCAGAATGGCTACCTAATAGCGAAGATGTTAAAAAAGCTGTTAAAAAAGTAATGTACACATAAAAAACAACCTTTTTTGCACGTTATAAAACTTCATCAAAGCTTTGATGAAGTTTTTTTATGACAACAGTAAAATGTACATTTTTTTGAATCTATGAAATACCTATTACTCTACTTGTGTTTAGGATTAACAAGCATTGTTTTTTCTCAAACAAAAATTAGTGGCTATGTGCTTGATAAAAACAATGAGCCTATTGCATTTGCCAATGTAGTTTTTAAAGGTTCTGTTACTGGTACAACAACAAACGAAAACGGAAAATTTTATTTAGAATCTAACAAAAATTGGGATACTATAAGCATTAGTTTTGTAGGTTACCAAACACTAGATATTACTTTAGAAAAAAAAATAAATTATAATCTAAAAATCACTTTAGAAGAAGACGTTTCAGAATTAGGTCAAGTCTTTATCGTTTCTGGAAAACAACCTAAAAAAAACAATCCTGCCATTGATATTCTTAGGAAAATATGGAAAAATAAACGAAAAAATGGACTTAAAAAATTTAAACAATACAACTACGACAAATACGAAAAAGTAGAGTTTGATATTAATACCATAGATAGTGCCTTAATAAAAAGCCGCCTATTTAGAGGTATGGAGTTTGTGTTTGATCAAGTAGATACCTCTAGCGTTACAGGAAAAACCTATCTCCCAATGTTTATTAACGAAGCTGCATCAAAAGTTTACGGCGATAACTTACTAAATAAAGAAAAAGAAGTTGTAAAAGGAAACAAAAACTCGGGATTTAGTAACAACCAAGTTATAATAGACTTTATAGATGACCTGTATAACGACTTTAATATTTACGACAACTACCTAAAGTTTTTTGATAAAAGTTTTGTAAGTCCTTTGTCTCGAACAGGCATTAACACCTACAACTACATACTTTCAGACAGTGCTTATATAGACCATAAATGGTGCTACAATATTATTTACTATCCTAGGCGAAAAAGTGAACTTACTTTTAAAGGTGATTTTTGGGTTAACGACTCAACTTATGCGATAAAAGAAATTAACCTTCAAGCCACAAAAAGCGCAAATATTAACTGGGTAAAAGAAATTTATATAGAACAAGAATACGAGGTGCTAAACGACTCTATATTTTTAATAAAGCGCGATTATATGCTTTCTGATTTTGCCTTGAATAAAAAAGAAAAATCTCGCGGTATTTACGGAAAACGAACTACACTTTACGACAATTATGAATTTGACAAACCACTAGAAAACCCCAAGTTTTACGATAAGCAAGTTTACGAGTTTGATAAAGATGTATATAACAGAAATGATGCGTTTTGGGAAAACAATAGGTTAGAAAAGCTGAGCAAAGACGAAAAAGGGGTTTATAAAATGTTAGATACGCTTAGAACGGTCAAAAAGTTTAAGCAAATTTATAGTCTAGGAAGTATTTTGGCTTCTGGATATATAGAATTTCCAAGTTTAAATTTAGACTATGGCCCTTTGTTTTCTAGTGTAGGGTTTAATGAGGTCGAGGGCTCTCGCTTACGCATAGGAGCACGAACCTATTTTAGCCCTAACGATTTGTGGCGAGTAGAGGGTTTTACGGCTTACGGATTTAGGGACAACAAATTTAAGTACGGTATTTCAGGAAAATGGTTGCTAGACAAAAAAAGCAGACTTATTATCTCTGGCGGAAATCGAAGAGATGTGGAGCAAATAGGTGCTAGCCTTACAACCTCGACAGATGTATTGGGACGTAACTTGGCATCGTCTTCAATTGTTAATACAGGGTCTAACGATAGATTAACCAATATTAATTTATCTACGTTTGCTGTAGAGGTTGAGCCTTTACGTAACCTTGTATTTAGGTTAGGAGGAAGTTACCGTACCTTGGCGTCGGCATCTCCAACATTTAGTTTAGATTACAATGATCTCGATGCCCCAACAGGAATTTCTTCAGAAGTAAAACAATTTGAAGCGACAGTATCATTATTTTACTTTCCAGAGCGAAAAACAACGGGTTATGGTGTAGAACGTTTGAATGCCAACGATGGGTTTTCAAGAATTTTTGCACAAGTAAGTCGTGGCGATAAAACTATTTTTAATAGCGATTTTAATTTTACCAAAGTACAATTTTCGTATATAAAACCATGGCAATTGGGTGGTTTTGGTCGATTAACCACATCTTTAGAAGCAGGCAAAACCTTTGGCGATGTCGCCTTGAGTTTGCTTAGTGTGGTTCCTGGAAACCAATCGTTGTTCTCGATATATAACACGTTTTCTCAACTCGATTTTTACGAATTTGTTACAGACACCTATACTTCATTGCATATTGAACACAATTTTAATGGTCGTATCTTTTCTAGAATTCCTTTTTTACGAAAACTTAACTTAAGAGAAATTGTTAGTGTAAGAGGCGTTTGGGGTGAAATTTCTGATGGGAATATTGCCTTAAACACAACGTCAAACCCTAATAGCATTGTTTTGCAAGCACCCGATGACGAAATTTATTACGAATACGGTTTTGGTATTGGTAATATCTTTAAAATTTTTAGATTAGATTTCAATTTTAGAGGAAACTTCCTAGATAACCCTGGGGCAAGACGTTTTGGAGTTACAGGTACCTTTGGCTTTAATTTTTAATATAAAAACGCTCCATTATTGCCTTAATAAAAATTAAATATGAAGCGTTTTTATGTAAGTTAGTTTTTACACACAATGCAAGGTTTTAGTAGTGCGAACCATCGTGCTTTCCAACATTATAGCCGTGTTTACCTAGATATTTTTCGCCACTTTCTACAGCACCCTCTTCGATAGAGGTTCCCATACTATCGTTCCATCGGTTTAGGTATCCAAATAATGAAATTACGCCTAGCATTTCTACAATTTCACCTTCATCCCAATGCTCGTATAAGCGTTTTTTAATGTCCGCATCAACGCCATTTGGTACCATAGAAGCTTGTAATGAAAAGTCTAAAGCTGCACGCTCTGCTTCAGAAAAAGCAGGATGTGTACGGTAGTCCCAAATGTTGTCTAACTGCTCTTGCTCTGCCCCGTAACGCTCTGCTGCACGGATAGCGTGTGCTTGGCAATAACGACAACCTGTAGAGTTGCTGCTTACCCAAGCAATCATTCGTTTTAAGGCAGACGTGACACGACCTTCGTTAGCCATGACAGCTTTGTTTAAGTTAATAAAAGCTTTACTTATAGCAGGACGACGCTGCATTGTTAAAACAGAATTAGGGCAAAACCCAAGTGTTTCGTTAAAGAACTCTGCCAATTCTTTAGTTTCTAAATCATGATCTGCAGATAATGGAGTTACTAATGCCATTTTTAATATGTTTTTATAAAATTTGTAATACTATGTTTTGAGCCAACAAGTAACAATTTTTTTTTTAATTATATGTAAATAAAATGCTTTTAGTCTCTAGCTTAGTTAAATGCCACATGGTTTATCGTACACAAAAAATAAATATAATCCAAAATAAAAGATATCTTTATAATGAAAAATGTGTTAATCTCATTAAAAATAGGTTCAATTTATCTTTATAAGGCACATTAAGTCATATAGGATGTAAGTTTAACTTATTTTAATGAATGTGCACTAAAAAAGCTATAATTGTTGTAATTTTGCCTCAGTTTTTATTTAAAATTAATGGATAATAATACGTACAAAATTGCTGTTATTGGCTTGGGCTATGTAGGCTTACCTCTAGCGGTAGAGTTTGCAAAAAAATATACGGTACTAGGCTTTGATATCAATAAAAATCGAGTAAATCAATTAAACTCAGGGCATGACTCGACCCTAGAAGTTAATGACGCTAACTTAGCCGCTGTACTAAATGAAAACAATACGAAAGGATTAAAACTAAGTTTTACACCTACAGATTTAGCTAGCTACAATGTATATATTGTAACGGTGCCAACCCCTGTGGATATTAACAATAGACCTGTATTAACCCCCTTAATAAAAGCATCTCAAACGATAGGAAAAGTACTTAAAAAGGGCGATATTGTTATTTACGAATCTACTGTATATCCCGGTGCTACAGAAGAGACTTGTGTGCCAGTACTAGAGGAAGTAAGCGGATTACAATTTAATAGCGAGTTTTATGTAGGTTATTCTCCAGAGCGTATTAATCCAGGCGATAAAACACATACCGTAGCTAATATTAAAAAAGTAACCTCTGGCTCTACACCTGAGGTAGGCGAGGTTATTAACAAGCTATACGCTTCTGTTATTACCGCAGGAACACACTTAGCACCAACAATTAAGGTGGCAGAAGCTGCGAAAGTTATAGAAAATGCACAGCGCGATATTAATATTGCATTTATAAACGAGCTTGCCAAGATTTTTAATAAGCTAGATATTGATACGCATGCTGTTTTGGAGGCAGCAGCAACAAAATGGAACTTTCTGCCTTTTAAACCTGGTTTAGTTGGTGGGCATTGTATAGGTGTAGACCCCTATTATTTAGCTCAAAAAGCACAAGAGGTAGGCTACCATCCAGAAATTATTTTGGCCGGCAGACGCTTAAATGATTCTATGGGAGAGTTTGTAGCCACCGAAGTTTTAAAGCTTATGGTAAAAAAATCCATTCCAGTAAAAGCAGCTAAAGTATTAATGCTAGGAATTACCTTTAAAGAAAATTGTCCAGATATAAGAAATACAAAAGCAATAGACGTTTACAACGCTCTAGTGTCTTTTAATATGGATGTAGATGTGTACGACCCGTGGGCTAACCAAAGCGAAGTTGCTACAGAGTATGCAATTACTACCATTTCTGAAATTAAAGATACCTATCACGCTGTAGTACATGTAGTCGCTCACGATACATTTAGTACCCTAGATTTGCAGGCAATGAAAAAAGATAATGCTATTGTTTATGATGTAAAAGGAAATCTAAGCTCTAGCCTAGTAGATAAAAGACTGTAATATAATGTACGAAAACAAATATCACGATACCGATTTATCACAATTAACCTTTTTAGTTACAGGAGGCGCAGGATTTATTGGGTCTAACTTAGTTGAGTACCTTCTTAAATATGATGCGAAGCGGGTTGTTGTGTTGGATAATCTAGCAACAGGGCATCTTAGCAATATTGATGCTTTTTTAAAACAAAAAAATTGTGAGTTTATTAATGCTGATATTAGAGATTTAGAGACATGCAAAAAAGCAATGCTTGAGGTAGATTATGTATTGCACCAAGCAGCACTGGGTTCTGTACCAAGATCTATAAACGACCCTGCAACGTCTAACGATGTTAATGTTTCTGGTTTTTTAAACATACTAATTGCTGCAAAAGACTCTAGCACTGTCAAACGCGTTGTATATGCTGCTAGTTCTTCAACATACGGCGACCATGTTGATTTACCAAAGAAAGAAGACATTATAGGAAAACCCCTATCGCCCTATGCCGTAACAAAATATGTTAACGAATTGTATGCCGATGTATTTTATAAAACTTACGGCTTAGAGAGTATCGGGTTGCGTTATTTTAATGTTTTTGGACAAAAACAAGATCCCAATGGAGCTTATGCTGCGGTAATTCCTAAATTTATAGGACAGTTTTTAAATGCCGAAAATCTTGTTGTTAATGGAGACGGAAAGCACTCAAGAGATTTTACATTTATAGAAAATGTTGTTCAAGCAAACATTAAAGCTGCATTAACAAAAAATGAACTAGCTGCAAATCAAGTTTATAACGTCGCCTTTGGGCAAAATACAACACTTACAGAACTAATAGAAGCAATAACAAAAGGGTTACATGCTTTAAACAAACCGATTAACTCTAAAGTAACTCATGGTCCAAATCGTAAAGGTGATGTTAAGCACTCGCTAGCCGACATATCGAAAGCAAAAAAAATGCTTCAATACGATCCTATATATTCTTTTGAAAAGGGGATTGAGTTAACTGTGGAATCATATTGCCAAAACTAATGAAAAATTATTTTGCACACGAAACAGCCGTAATAGACCAAGGTAGTAACATCGGAGATGGAACTAGAATTTGGCATTTTTCTCACATAATGCCAAAATGTGATATTGGAAAGAATTGCAATATAGGACAAAATGTAGTGATATCGCCAGAAGTAGTTTTAGGTGAAAATGTGAAAGTTCAAAACAATGTGTCTATATATACGGGGGTTGTTTGTGAGGACGATGTGTTTTTAGGGCCATCAATGGTATTTACCAATGTTATAAACCCTAGGAGTGCAGTAAATCGTAGGGGTAGTTATTCAAAAACTATTGTAAAAAAAGGAGCCTCAATAGGAGCAAATGCTACTATAGTTTGTGGTAATAATATAGGGCAATATGCTTTTATAGGAGCGGGAGCAGTAGTAGTTAAAGAAGTTTTAGATTATGCTTTAGTAGTAGGAAACCCGTCTAAGCAAATTGGTTGGATGAGTGAATACGGACATCGCTTAGAATTTAATGAATACGGAGAGGCAATATGCTTAGAAAGTAAAGAAAAATATTATATTAAAAATAATAAAGTTTCAAAACTAACAAAATAATAAAGACACCCAAATGAAAAACTTTGCATTAATAGGAGCATCGGGATATATTGCTCCAAGACACTTAAAAGCAATAAAAGAAACTAATAACAATTTGCTAGCCGCCTACGACCGTTTTGACAGCGTTGGTATTATGGATAGTTATTTTCCTAATGCTGATTTTTTTGTTGAATTTGAACGCTTTGATAGACATTTAGAAAAACTAAAATACGAAAAAAACGTTAATTTAGATTATATAAGTATTTGTACGCCCAACTATTTACACGACTCTCATATTAGAACGGCACTTAGAAGAGGTGCAGATGCTATTTGTGAAAAACCACTAGTCTTAAATCCATGGAATATAGATGCATTAACAAAACAAGAAAAAGAAACTGGTCAAAAAGTATATAACATTCTACAACTAAGAATGCACGAAAGCATTATTAATCTTAAAAAGAAAATAGAAGCAGCTCCTAAAGATAAAATTTTTGATGTAGACTTAACTTATTTGACCTCTAGGGGTAATTGGTATTATACCTCATGGAAAGGTGATGCTTCAAAGTCGGGAGGTATTGCAACAAATATAGGAGTACATTTTTACGACATGTTATCTTGGATTTTTGGAGGTGTCAAAAAAAATATTGTACACATACAACAGCACGATAGAGCCTCAGGGTATCTAGAGCTAGAAAAAGCACGTGTAAGATGGTTTCTTTCAATAAATGAAGATGTATTGCCAAATGAGGTAAAGGTTAAAGGGCAGCGAACTTATAGATCAATAACTATTGAAGGCGAAGAGCTAGAATTTAGTGGTGGCTTTACAGAGTTGCATAATAGGGTTTATGAAGGTATTTTGGCAGGTAAAGGTTATGGTCTTGAAGACGCAAGACAAGCTATAGAAATTGTACACAATATAAGGCACGCCGAGCCTAAGGGACTTGTTGGAGATTATCATCCGTTTGCAAGAAAAACTTTGACGGGACATCCTTTTGGGAAGTAATAAATTTAAAATGATTCTTCCTGTATAGAATATAAAATAGAAGGTTTTTAATAAACTGTAATGAAACTAAAAGAGTCTGTTAATAAACTAATTAAATCTGAATATTTTACAAATATATCTGTTCAATTAACAGGAACTTTAATTGCCCAATTAGTACCTATAGCAATCTCTCCTATACTAGCTAGACTTTACGAGCAAGATGCCTTTGCAGTATTAGCAGTTTTCATGGCTGTTGTCAGTGTATTAAGCGTCCCAAACGCAGGACGCTATAATATCGCTATTGTTAAACCCAAAAGTCATAATGAAGCAGAGCGACTTTATCAGTTAAGTGTATTACTATCTATTGTATATAACGTTCTATTATTAATCGTCATAATAATAGGTTATTCATTCTTTAATAAGCACTATAAGTTAGATGAACTCTGGTTTTTAGTTCCATTTTTTGTGTTTCTTTTTGGAGTATATAACTCAGGATTATTTTACTCGATTAGAGAAAAGAAATTTAAAAAAAACATTAAAGCAAAAATAAGTCAAACCATAGTAAACAGTATTGCTGCTATTATTATTTATTTTAGTTTTAACTTATTTGGCTTGGTTGTAGCTCGTTTTTTAGGATTGTTAGTGAGTACATTATTGCTATTTAGAATTTTTAAATTTAAATTAAATTACCAAAAACTAAAAAAAACAGCGTTGGAGTATATAGATTATCCAAAACTAACTATTATCCCAACGTTAATGAATATTTTTTCACTACAAGCTTTAATTTTATATGCAAGACCACATTATAGTGATCAAAATTTAGGCTTTTTGGGTTTAGCAAGTATGATTTTAGTGGCGCCAACAGCATTAATAGGAATATCATATCGAGATGTTTTTTATCAAAAAATAACACAACTTTATAATAATAGAGAGTTTTTAAAAGCAAGGCAGTTTTTTTTATTTAGCGCTTTAGGTTTATTTGTTATAGCTGTTGTTCTGTCGGTAGTATTATTCTTTTTTGGAGAGTTTTTATTTAGTTTTATTTATGGAGATCAGTGGACTGAATCTGGAAAGTATGCTTCCATTTTGGTTTTTGCTACAGCAATCAAATTAATAGTCAGTCCACTATCTGTTGTTTTAGATACTACCGAGAGGTTAAAATGGCTATCTATATGGCAGGTAAACTATTTTATAACTTTAAATATAGTCCTTTACATTTCTGTTGTTAAAATGAAAATTAATATTGAAGATGTATTTATTATATACGTTATTCATGAAATTGTAATATACTCTGTATATTTTTTACTTCAGTATTTTTCACTCAAAAAAAAATAATAATGAAACGTATTTTAGATTTAAAAAATAGAGTAATGCTTTATGCTCTTTATATGTTTTGTATATTATTGCCTATTAGTCAAAAGCTGTCAACTTTTTTTATAATAATTTGGGTTATTTTATCTCTCATTTATTTAGAACCAAAAAGAATTATTAAAATTAAAGAGTTATGGTTACTGCCAATATTGTATTTAATTTACATAGGCTCCTTATTCTATTCTAGTAGTTTCAGTTTTAAGTTTTTTGAGCAGAAAGCAGCCTTAATAGTGTTCCCTTTTATCTTTTTTATAAATAGTTTTAGATATACTAAAGCTATTGTAAATAGGGCTCTTTTTGTATTTGTTATAGGCTGTTTAATATCTGTAATATATTGTTATGTTTTTGCATTTTATAACTCAATAAGTTTTACAGGCAAAGAACTGATTTTTAAACCACAAATAAATTCTAAACTTAGCTTTATTGAGTCTTCTGTAAAAGGAGGAAACTATTTTTTTGGCACACGTTTTTCTATCGTGCATCAAACTGTTTATTATTCAATGTATTTATGCTTTGCTATATCTATTTTATTATTTGAAAACAAAATTTTTAAATTGAGAAGAATAAAAATACTTTTAATTAGCCTATTCAGCTTGGTTGTGCTGCAAGTTTCTTCAAAGGCAGGCATAGCTGTTCTTGTGCTAATTTATATGTATTATATTTACAAAAAGGTTGATGTTAAAACATTTGTAATAATAACAATAGTAGGCGTTTTTATAGCCATTCCTTTATTATTATTTAACTCTAGGGTTAAAATTATGTTTAACGAATTAATAACTAAAGGATTAACTTTCCATAATGAAGATATAAACAGCACATCGTTAAGGTTAATGACATGGAGTTCTTCTTTACAAATTATACAAAAACACCCTTTATTAGGGGTAGGTATTGGAGACGCATATAATGAGTTAAAGAAAGAATATAAAAAAGAGCGCTACGTTACCCCCTACAGGGAGAGCTTAAATGCACATAATCAATATTTTCAATTTTTAATAGAGTGTGGAGTATTAGCCCTCATATGCTATATTATGCAGTTAGTTGTACTATACAAGAATAATATGTTAAACAAACAGATTAACGAATTAATATTTGCTTTTATAATTATAATAAGTATCAATTCTTTTTTTGAAAGTATAATGAATCGTTACTCTGGAATTGCATTTTATTCTTTTGTACTATGTTTATTTTTAACATCTAAAAATAAACATTTTCAGCCTAATGTAGACATAGCATGAGAATTTCAATTGAAAAATATTATATAGTCGCTCCTTACAAAGCGTATTTGTAGTTTTCAATAACAGTTTGCAAAAGAAGTTATAAAGTCAACAATTCGTTTTTAGATATTCTAGTTTTAACTTTTTCATCATTTTCTTAAGATTCAATCTCGTTGCAGCTAAAAAAGTATTGATTTGTGGTGAATTAGCCCCATAAAAATAGTTTTGTCCCATTCTAAAATCTGATTTTAGATTCCCAATAACAGGTTCTATAGCAGTTCGTCTTCTAAATTTATTGCCCTTAATCCTTTTTTGATATTGGTTATCTCGTTTTAAGGGGCGATAGTCTAGTGTTGCTATTGTTGTTTGCCCTATTTGTTTTTGTCCCTTTCCGCCTCTGTCATAAACCACTTCTTTTGGCAAGTAGTTTAGATTGCTTTGCATTTGATTAAATAGTCGCTCATTAAATTCACTTTAGTTAATTTAAGGGGCGACTACCTACACTTTGAGATGGACGATATTCTATACCTATATGAACGTGGTCTTTACTTACTACTCCCTTCAAAATATTAATACCATCTGCGTCGCAGACCTGAATCAGAAGTGTTTTACACTTTTTTTGAACATCACCAGTTAAAACTGGACAACGATACTTCGTACTCCAAGCTATATGTAATGTCAACCTCGAAACGGTATGACCATTAACCCTTTGTACTGTCATAGCAAAAGGTAGCTTTTTTTAAAAGCTAGAGCGAAATGTACTAAAGTGCATAGTTTTAACTATTTTTGAGGCCAATAAAAATATAAATTTATGAAACATAAAATTTGTCATTTAACGTCAGCTCATAATAGAAATGATGTAAGAATATTTTTAAAGCAATGCCATTCTTTAGTTAATAATAATTTTGATGTCTCTTTTATTGTAGCTAATGGTCTTGATAACGAAATTGTGAATAATATTAAAATTTTTGATGTAGGAAAACTCGGAGGGAGAATAAATAGAATTTTTTTAACTACTAAAAAAATTTATAAAAAAGCTCTACAACTTAATTGTGATGTATATCATTTTCATGATCCAGAATTAATTGCAGCTGGTTTAATGCTAAAAAAGAAAGGAAAAAAAGTAATTTATGATGTACATGAAGATATTCCGAGACAAATACTTAGTAAATTTTACATTCCAATTATTTTTAGAAAAACCTTATCTTTTTTAGTAGAAAAATTAGAAAATTATGCCTCAAAGAAATTTGATAAAATTGTTACCGCAACACCATATATAAGAGATAGGTTTCTAAAAATTGGAGCAGATGCGATAGATATTAATAATTTTCCGTTATTAAATGAATTTAAATTTAGCCATATTAACTGGGAAAATAAAAAAAATCAAGTTTGTTATATTGGAGCCATAACTAAGGTTAGGGGAGCTGTTGAATTGATAGAAAGTTTTACTGAGTTAGATTTAAAATTAGTTCTAGCAGGTAGATATCAACCAATTGAGCTAAGAAAGCAGTTAGTTGGAATGCAAGCTTGGAAAGAATGTAAAATAGAAGAAAAAGGTTTTGTAGGTAGGGATAAGATTAACTTAATATTAGAAGAATCAAAAATAGGCTTAGTAACGTTGCACCCTATTATTAATTATCTAGACTCTTTGCCTATTAAAATGTTTGAATATATGGCCGCTGGAATCCCTTTTGTTGCCTCTAATTTTTCGTACTGGAAAGAAATTGCTTCTAAAAATAATTGTGGAATTTGTGTTGACCCTAAAGATTCAAAATCAATAGAGAAAGGTATAAGATATTTAATTAACAATCCTAAAAAAGCTCAAGAAATGGGAAAAAATGGAAGACAAGCTGTTGAAAAAAAATATAATTGGCTAATAGAAGAAGAAAAGTTAATTAAGTTATATAAAGAGATAGTAAAACCGTTGTGCATTTAGGCTGAGTTAGTTTTAATTTTGTTTAAAAGTTTTTTAAAAACAAAGAAGTTTAAGTATTGAACCCTAGTAAAAGCAGTAATCTTAGACAACATGATCATTCCCCCATCTTTTAGACAGTTTTTGTATTAAATTAAGTTCAGATTATTATTCATTTAAGCTACTTTTTGTTGTTTAATCAAATACCTATTAAAAGGTATTTGATTATCGATTCCTTGATGTCTTCTTTTGTGATTATAAAAGTTA
>CALLUG010000011.1 GCA_938011315.1 uncultured Flavobacteriaceae bacterium | reverse complement strand
AATTACTATTCAAGTATAAATCTGGATAATTATATAAAAAATTTGTTGCCCCATTTTTTAAATTTAAAGATACCATTATTGGCCTATTATTTTTTGTTTCATCTTTATACTCTCCAGCTATTGATCCCCCAAAATAAATTTTATTTCTAATAAAGTTTATAGGGGCTGTCGTTATACCTTTTGGTGATGGAGGGTATTTAATATTATTTTCATTTAATAATTTAAAACTATTAATAATCTTAGACTGACAGTTAATTATACTTAATTTACTTTCATTGTAAGAATAAGTGAATATTGAGTCTTTATTATGAATTTTATATCCTGTAATTTTTCCAACTCCATTATCGCCTTCTTTTTCTAATAGAATCTTATTTTTGAATTCCTTAGTATCATAATCATATACATATATAGTATTATTATATTCGTTAAGAAAAGAAAAAGATTTTGTATTATCATTTTCAATATATTGAATACAATTCGTTGAATTAGTTGTAATACTATCTAATGGAAAGCTAATGGTATCTTTAACTGATAAATAATAGTTGGAAGCTATATTTATTACTTTATTTTCATTAAAGTCTTTTTCTTTTTTACAGGAAGAAAACCCTGATAGTATTAAAATAATATAAAATATTTTTCTCATATGAAATATGGCTATTATGGTAGCCCAACTAAAAATTTAGTTGGGCTAAGATTATTTTAATTTACCCTTTACTTAATCCACCCTTTACGCAATCATGGAAAATTATTGAGTTTTCACAAAAGTATATTTTATTTTTTCCATTTTTATTGGAAGCATATGTACAATCTCCATTGTTCAAGTCAGGTTTATTAACGCAACCAGAAGAGCTGCCAGATATATCTTCAATAGCTATTTCCTGAGCATCTGCATTTTGAGTAAACAACCCAAAATTTCCAAAAACTAAAGCTGCTCCAAAGGCAACTCCTAAAATTCGTTTTTTCATAATTTAAAATTATGAAAAGTTAAACATTTATTTGTTCTCAAAACTATAAAAAAAAACAATTAAATGTTAATTATAAGTTAGTTTATGTTTTTAAATTCCATTTTATTAATATGTAATATTGGTTCATATACAAGTATACAAATTACTATAATTTGTTAGGTAATTTTCATTTAGCTAAAATAAAATATATTTCAAGTTATAAGGCTTCATAAACTCTAAGATACGTCTTCATTTTGTATCGCTTTTGGAGTGTCCTTTGTTTTATGAGTATTGTATTATCTAAAAAATAATAGCTTTTTTTTACTACACATGGTTTGCACAACTAATAAAATACTGCCAAAAAAAACTCGTTAGGAGTTTCCCCAACGAGTTTGTGTTTTTTAATCCATACGGATATTTTATTTACGTTCTGTAAGCTTACGATTCGCGTCGGTTATCTCTACCACGATTATCTCTACCTTTATTATCTCTTGAATTACGATTGTCTCGAGGTGGTCTTTCTACAAAGCCTTCTGGTTTTGGTAAAATGGCTTTTCGAGATACTTTTTCCTTGCGGGTGCGTTTGTCTACACCAAAGTATTTTACTTCAAAAACATCTCCCATATTTATTACATCAGAAACATTTTCTGTGCGTTCCCATGCAATTTCACTAACGTGTAGTAATACTTCGTTTCCTGGAGCATCAATATACTCTACAACCGCTCCAAAGTCTAGCATTTTTATAACTTTTACTTTGTAAACCTCACCTACAGTAGGCGAAAATAATAAGGATTCTATTTTTGCAATAACAGCATCAATACCATCGGTACCTACACCTAGCACCTCAACGATACCTTCTTCGGTAACAGGATCTTCGTTAATTACAATAGTTGTTCCTGTTTCTTTTTGAAGTTCTTGAATTACCTTTCCTCCTGGACCAATTAGCGCGCCAATAAATTCATTAGGAATTCTACGTGTAATCATTGTTGGCGCATGTTCTTTAACACTTTTGGCAGGAGCTGCAATAGTATCTGTTAGTTTTTCTAATATATGCAAACGCCCCTCACGAGCCTGTTTTAGTGCATTAACTAAAATTTCATAACTCAGTCCTTTTACTTTAATATCCATTTGACAGGCTGTAATTCCTTCGGTTGTGCCTGTAACTTTAAAGTCCATATCTCCTAGATGATCTTCGTCTCCTAAAATATCGGATAGTACTGCATATTTGCCTGAGTCTGCATCAGAAATTAAACCCATAGCAATACCAGAAACTGGTCGTGTTATTTTAACCCCAGCGTCCATTAGTGCCATTGTACCTGCACAAACAGTTGCCATAGATGACGATCCGTTGGACTCTAACACCTCAGAAACTACACGCACTGTATAAGGACAATCGTCTGGTATCATACCTTTTAAGCCTCGTTGTGCTAGATTACCATGACCAACTTCTCTACGAGACGTTCCTCTTAACGGTCTTGCTTCTCCTGTACAAAAAGGAGGAAAGTTATAATGCAAATAAAAACTTTCTTCGCCTTCATAGGATGGCGTGTCTATTATATTTGCATCTCTAGATGTCCCTAAGGTTACTGTTGCTAAAGCCTGTGTTTCTCCACGAGTAAATACAGAAGAACCATGGGTTGATGGTAGGTAATCTACCTCACACCAAATCGGTCTTATCTCGTCTGTTTTACGTCCATCCAAGCGTAAGCCTTCGTTTAAGGTTAAATCGCGTATTGCTGTTTTTTCTGCTTTGGAATAGTATTTAGAAACTAAATCTCCAAAATCTTCTAATTCTTCTTCAGAAAATGTTGCTTTTATCTCTTCTTTTATTTCAGAAAACGACGCACTTCGCTCTTGCTTTGCCGACCCTGCTTTGGCTATAGCATATACTTTATCGTATGCCATATCATAAATTTTCTTTGCCAAATCTTCGTCTTCTCTTTCTGGCTCGTACTCACGCACTTCTTTTTTGCCAAAGGCTTCAGCCAATTTTACTTGAGCAGCACATTGTACTTTAATAGCTTCGTGTGCAAACTTAATAGCCTCTGCCATTTCTTCTTCAGAAATTTCATCCATCTCCCCCTCTACCATCATCACGGAATCTGCAGAAGCACCTATCATCATATCAATATCAGATTCTGCTAGCTGTGCTCTTGTTGGGTTAATTACAAATTTTCCATCGATACGTCCAACTCTAGCTTCAGATATAGGACACTCAAACGGGAAATCTGAAAGTTGTATCGCAGCCGATGCTGCTAAACCAGCCATAGCTTCTGGCATTACATTCTCGTCGTGCGACATAAGCTGTATCATAACTTGCGTTTCTGCATGATAATCTTTTGGAAACAGTGGTCGCAATACACGGTCTACTAAGCGCATAGTTAATACTTCGCTATCGCTAGGTCGTGCTTCTCGTTTAAAAAAACCGCCTGGATAACGCCCTGCTGCTGCAAATTTTTCTCGATAATCTACCGTTAAAGGTAAAAAATCTACATCGCTTTGCTTATAATTAGATACAACGGTACATAGCAACATACATTTACCCGATGTAACAACAACAGAACCGTGTGCCTGTTTTGCTAATTTACCGGTTTCGATAGAGATTTCTCTTCCATCACCGAGGTCTATAACCTCTTTAAAAACTTTTGGAATCATAACTTATTTTAATTCTAAATATTAAACAATGGTCGTTGTGTTGTTGTAGTTGTTTTGACCAATGAAAAACCATTAACTCTTAAATCTAGTAAGAGTTGAGCTTCTTTTATTTTTTAAGCAATTGTAGTTTGTGTATACTACTGCTTAAATTAAAAAAAGAGGTCTGCGACCTCTTTTCATTATTTTCTTAATCCTAGCTCTTTTACAATTGCACGATATCTTAAAATATCTTTTTTTGTTAAATAGTCTAAAAGCGAACGACGTTTACCTACTAGCATAACCAAGGAACGCTCTGTATTATAATCTTTTCGATTATTTTTTAAGTGCTCTGTTAAGTGATTAATACGCTTTGTAAATAATGCTATTTGCCCTTCTGCAGAGCCCGTGTCTTTAGCATCTTTACCATGCTTTTTAAAAATCTTTTCTTTGTCTTCTTTTGTTAAATACATTCTAATATTATTGTAAATGATTGTTATGTACACGAAAGGTTTTCTTTCGATTTGCAAATGTAATCATTTTAATTTAACCTAAACTTTCTGAAAAGGAATTTTATTGCGCATAGTCATTATATTTTTTTAATGTAAAATTATGTAACAATCACAAGCAAATTGATACTCACAAGTTAGTACAATTTATATTTTAACAATTGCATTTTTTTAACGAAATTGCTTGACAAAAACGATTACATAACACAACATAAATTACAACTATGGCAGATACTTTTGATTTACTAGAAACCAACTCCAACGAAAAACAAGTAAAAACAGACGTAAACTGGGGGAAATCTATTGACCAAATGAAATCTAAGTTATCTCAAGAAGACGACCCACAAGTACGCCAAAAAATATTAAATGCAACCTTAGATGATGTTGTAAATATGGCCGAAAAAGATCGTACAACACTACTAGATGCCATAAAAGACTTAACAGATTACCAAGATGAAGTTGGAATTACTTTTGAGCGTTTCTCTACGCTTAATGCTAGTGAGCAAAAAATAATTGACGATGCACAAAAAGCCTTAGAGCGCGCTCGTGTAGAGCTTGAGAATGCTCAAAGTAAAAAAGATAACTGGTGGAACAATCTACTAGGAAGAAAAAGTAAAATTAAAACACAAAAAGAGGTCTTAAAACAGGCGCAAGCAACTCGTGATGCAGCAGATAATAAAGCAAAAGCACTATTTCAACAACGTATTGAAAGTGCTGATGTGCAAACGCTACTAAGCGAATTATCGTTTAAAAGTCAAGCCGCAGTAAAACGTTTAAAAGATCGCGAAATAGAAATTAAAGATGTAGAAGATAAACTACAGCTCGCCATTTTTGAAGCTACTAAAAACCACACAAAATCCTTAGAAAAAAAGAAGGAAGTAGAGGATAAACTTGAAGAACGTTATGCTTTGTTAAAACAAGCACGTCAAGCTTTAGAGGATATTGTTGACAAACAATCTACAGCGTATGCCGAGGCAGTTGGCAAAGTAACCACTTTAGAACAAAAAGTAGAGGAACTAGAAGGACTTAAAAATGCTTATACCACACTTGCCGCAAGTAAAGATAGCTTTGTGCATAAGCACAACTTGACCATTAAGGTACTAACCTCTTTGCGCAGCAATTTACAAACACATCGTGCTAAGCTAAAATCAGATACCGAAGAGCGATTAAAGTATTATGACGGTTACGTGGTTGCCCTAAAAGCACGTACAGACCAAGAATTTGCAGCTATTTTAGAACACTTAGGCGTAAAAACAGACGAGCACATTGGCGAAACTCTTGCAGCAATGCACACTGCTAGTGCTAAAGCAAGACAAGATATGATGAGTAATATTCCTGTTCACGAAAAAGTAATGAAAGGTGTCTATAGCAGTTATGCCGAAGCTTTACAAGAAATCCGTGCAAAAGACATTGATATCCAAAAGAATTTTGCCGATCGTTATGGTATTGATATGAAAGAAATTTTTGAAGATTATTACGCCATAAATAAAAACGAAATACTTGAAGAAGATGAAACCACAAACACAGAACAGACAAAGACTCAAACTACTGAAAATGACGATTTGTTAAGTTAATTTAATCCAGTTTGAACTTTAGTATGAAATATCTCAAAATAACTTTTAAGTTCAATAGTATATTTTGTAAGTTTAATTTGCTTTAGTATGTCTATAAACCATATTGTAACACCGTTAGACTCTGCTATTTTAGACTCCAAAGCGCAGTATGTGTTTTATCATAAAATGGTGGATTTTTCTTTAAAAGAATTAATTGTAAGTGTACAACAAAATAACCTTTGCAATACGCAAGAAATTAATTTGTTTAAACAATACTGCGATTTATTATTATACTCTATTGAGGCTATGCGCATTAAGTATATGTACGACAACGAGGATAATATGAAAGTAGATTTAACAGACTCTGGTTTTCCAAACTATTTAGAATTTCGATACTTATTTAATGATTTGTCTTTAAAAGACCGTTATTTAAAAAAACTGACAGACGTTTCTGTACTAAAAGAAGAATTTTTAGACCAGCTTCTTCGCAAGAAACAGCCTATTAAAAAACAACGCTTATTTCAAGCAGCATCAATAGTATATTACACTTCTGTAGATCAAAAGTATATATTTAATCGGTTTGCCCAAGGTAAAATTTTCAAAACAACCATTAATTCAGAATATTTAACGAGTTGGAGTTTTTATGACGTTACACATAATCGCCCCTTTATTTGCTTTATGTATTTTGATTATAATGGGAAAAATATAGAAAAAGACAAAAATGATATCTATAAAGTTTTAAACACTGTAGCAGATCGCAAAATGGCATTAGACACTATGGCTTATGGTATAGATCGTAAACTAAAAGATGTTTTTCCAAAATACATTAAGCGAATAGATTTAGGGCCATTTCACAACATATTTGCAAAGGACGAAAATGAGATTACGCATGCTATTTTAGATAGTATTTCAAAAAAAGACATCGCGTTAGAATCTTATGCTCTATCGCTTAAAATAGATAGCGTAAGCAGTACAGGTACCTTCAAAAAAGGAGGTTTTTTTTCTGAACAATTATTACAAAAATGGAGTAATGTAACACATCAAAATTACGTGTTTGCTCCGCATCGTATTATACAAATGCTATACAACAAAGTACCTCACACAATACACACATTGGCAAAATCTCCTATAGAAATTTCTGAACTAAATATTGAGCGCCTTTAATTTTTAACAAACTTCAATGCATCACAACTCGACGTTTCCTATAAAGCAATTAGAATTAGATATACTCCGCGACGAAGCAGCTTCCTACTTAAAAAGCATACAATGGGAACAGGGACAGCGGGCAAAACAGAAAGACAAAGGCACTAAAGACAATTCCATATTACTTTATCTCTCTAAGGCTAACAATGGTAGTAATACCAGTATCGTTTCGGTATCTAAAAGTGTTTTAGCTTTAAAAAAAAGATTACTACCCGACTCTGTTGCGCTACCTACGGAGTTAAATAACGCATTATTTGCTGTACAAGAAGGTATTGTACTAGGGTGCTGGATAAGGGATAGCTATTATGATAGCTCAGGCTTATCTAACCTAAACGAGCGTAAAGACACATTAAACAATGAGGATAAGCGAGTGTACGAAGGTAAAATGCATACTGCCGCAGCATTTAAGTTATTTGCCATAGCCTCACACATATTATACAATCTAAAACCACAGGCGTCCAACGACTTAAATATTATGCACACTAAGTTTGCTGGCATTCCCGAAATCTCATTGTTATCGCCACTAAAAGGAATCTCTTGCTGTTTATTTTACTATGATAAATACCTAAATCATCCTGAAATTATAAAAACAGACAAGGATGTTATCGACTTTACGGTAGTTTATTTTGAAACTATAATTAGCGAAATTGAACTTCGAAAAAGTAACTTAAAATATACAGAAACTATTACAGATCGAAGCTATAAGTTAGAAGCTTCTAAATTTTCTATTTCAGGCTGGGATAATACCTTTTCAGAAACTATACAAAGTAAAACCTTCAACAATGTTACATTTAAGCAAATTGTAGGGAATAAAGATGCTAAGCATTTTGCCAAACGATTAACGGAGCGAATGCTAAGCTACGATTTTGAAACAAAAAAAAATCCGTTCCAAGAGTTGGGAGGTTTTATGCCCGTGTTTATGGGCTACGGCATTCCTGGTACAGGAAAAAGCATGCTTATTGCTGCGATTGCAACCAAACTAAAAGAGTATTCCGATCATTTGGACATTCCGTTTTTATTTCATCCAATGCCAGATACTCTTATTAGCACCTTTCAAGGTGGGTCTGCAGAAAAAATGGTAGCATGGATGAAACCTATGCAAGACCCTACAAGACTTATTTTTGCGCCTATAGATGATGCCGAAAATAACTTACAAGAACGAACAACACAAGGAGTTTCTGCTGGTGTGAAGGAAGTCATCGGAGTTTTTTTAAGATATACTGAGGGAGCTTACGCTGTAAACTATGGTAATAGTGCTATTGGGCTATTTACAAATTTACCCGAAACACTCGACAAAGCAGTAATATCGCGTGTACAAGGTCGCTTTAAAATTGATGGCGCTAAAACTAATAACGATTTCTTAGACCAAGATTATATTTGGTGGAGCAAACTGAAAACAACACTACCAAATTTTATCAGCATGAGCGACCCTAAAGGGTACAAATATTTAAGTGAGCAGGGACTAGTAGCACATAAAGGAGAACTTTTGGAACATATAGAAAAACCCTCTGAACAACGAATTTTAACCATTTACAATACTGTAGAGCGCAAATTTGGACTTAACGAGCATTTGTTTTTTGCTAATCTATATCGTGAAGTGCAAAAAGTGTTTCCATTTTTTTCTTCAAGAGATGTACGCAATATACAATCGGCTATATCATTACGTCTTACAGATTTTAATTTGGAAGAAGATTGGTTTAACAGCCCAGAATTATATTTTAAAAAAGATTATGACACAAAACTTAATATGCTTAGAGAATTAATGATTGCTAATATGAAAGGCTTAGATTTTTCTGAAATTAGACGGCAAGAAGTTGTAAAATATTTAGATAATATTGCTTCCATTGCTGATACCGATTTTAAACGCAAAGTAAACCACCGAATCAATGAATTTAATATTGACATAGAGGCTAAAAAACAATTAAAAAAATAGATTGTAATTTTTAAAACAATTCTTTTTCTAAAACAAAATGCAGAAATTAAAAAACGCTAATTTATACAGAAGTGAGCTTATACCAGTAAGTGGTAAGTTGGTTGAGCGTTACAACCAATGCCTACGCACTCTAGGGTTCAAAGCTACTGCATTAAAGTCTTTTAATATCGATGCTATAGGCTGGAGTCCAGAAATAGCTGAAGAAAAAGGACTTACGCATTATCTTAATCATGGAGACGCAAATTTACACGGTATTATTATTTCGCCCCTACAAAAAAGTAAACCTATCTACGCAGCATTTCATACATTCGATAAAGAAATGATGCAACAGATTTTTAAAACTTACGAGGCAAAAATTCAAGATATTACTAGAAATACTGCCATTTGTATAGATTTTGATCAAGGCATAGATACTTTTTATAACCCCCTAGATGTTTTAAAATACAATAGCATAACTATTCGTTTTAAATTAGTAGGTAATTTAGATAAAGCTCAAGAAGAGCAGTTAAAATTGGTAAAACTATTTTATGATGCCGATAATTTTATAAACGAGAATATTCATAATAAATTATTGAAATCGGCAAAACAATACGGGGACTTAAGGCATAGAAAACTACATCTTGATCCAATATTTTTTAAAACCAATTCCTTTTTTACCAAAGCCTTTGGAGGTGTTTATCTATTGCGTGACTTTATTAGCCCTATCTTAATTTTTGAAAACCATACAGCTTACAAAGAGGCTATTAAAGACAGTGTTCATGAGGTATTGATGTACCATATATCCCAACCAGAACTAATAGCAAAACTAAAAGACCATTTAATACTAGATATTAATCTTAAAGAAGACGTAAATACAGCTCGTTATAACAGAATTAAACATTATTATTTTCAAAAATATATTATACAGCCAGAGCATCCTATAAAAGATATTTTAAGTAATACTGTATTGTTTAAGCGCTATCTCAACACATTAGACCTTGCTACAATTAAAAAAATTAATGCTGTAGAAATTTATTTAGAACATTTAAAAACAAGTGATAAGCCTAAGGCTGAAGATTTTATAGATCTTAGTTTTTATTTTGCATTACACCGTCCGCACTCATCATTAAACGTACAACATCAAGATTTGATATGGCGATTATTGGTAAGTGTTGCACCTCAAGACGTGCTATTCTTGTATTGGTATAATAGAGATGTTTTTTATGAGTATTATAAAACCTATAATGAGTCTTTAAAAGACTGGGTTATCGAGGTTATAACAAAAAAAGTCTATCTAAAACAATAGACTTTTTTTGTTAAGCTTTAATTAACATATTTAATAATTGTTGTGACTTTTGTGTTTAAGCAGCTAATTTATTAAACAAAAACGAACTCAAGAAAATTCCGAAGGAATTTTCCAAATAAGCAACAACCAAAGCAATTAATTATACACGCTATTGGCAGTAGTGTTTATTTTTTCTTCGTTTCATTATAGAATTTGACAGTATTATCAATTTTCTTTTGAATACTATCATTTACTTCTTTATTGTGTTTTAAAAATGAGTTTTTTACATCATCTTCGTTTTTTATCAAATCGTAAATTGTCCAATCAAACACAAATTCCTTGCTGAAACTTTCATCTCTCATCGGAACATTATATTCCTTAATAATTGGATGTTCTTTATCATTCAAAAGATGATTGACCAGATTTTGGTTATCCTTTGGGACAATTTCAAAACACTTTCGATCGATAATACCACCAGCCCAATTTTGTTTTGATTCTATATTATAAGCGTTTGTCAATCCTTTTCCAACAACCGTTGTTCCACGTCTATCTCCGACAGAAATTGGCCCATATGAAAGTCCGCCTCTAATCGGAATTCCGTCAGCCATCGTAGCTCCAATTAACAATCTGCAATATGAAATTATATATAAAAGTCCTCTTTGAGTTAAGTTTTCTTGAATAAAAATTATGCTATCTGATATGACATAAATTTTAATTTTCAAGGATTCCATTTCTTTTAATGGCGTAATTGCTCCAAGAACCATATTAGTCATTTGTTCAACTTCACTGATACTTTTATATAGTGCAGAATCATAAATATCCATTAATTTTTCGTGAGAATTTTTTTCAACCAGATTTTTGAAACCTAAAACATCAAAAAAAGCAACAAAGGAATTTTTCATTTAATTTTCTATTGGTTAATGCATACGCTACTGACAACAGTAACAAACAGTCACTTAGTAGGTATATACATTTTGCACAATACACAATGCACAATATACCAAAAACACAATAGTAACGGCTACTAAAAACATGTTTTTTTTCAGTAAAGCAATTTTTTTCATTAAACCTTAACGTCCTATAACATTTATAAAAGTAATACCCTATTTCGTTTTAATGTCATTAAGCATTTTGAGAAACTTCTTTTTTTTAATCCTTCCTACCGCATAATCAAGGACTTCACCATTAGGATTAACAATAAGTGTTGTTGGGGTTGATTGTATGTTATAATGGGCTACAAGTGCCTTACTGTTTGGCTTATCGACATCAACCATTACTGGTGTAAATTGTGCTTTTATGAGTGCTTCGACAGTTTTATCCGAAAAAACGTCACGTTTCATAATTCGGCAAGGTGAACACCATTGTCCTGTAAAAAAAAGAAGTGTATGTCTGTTTGGGGTTTTACCAAACTCTTGTATTGAGTTACTATTCTTAACCCACTCAATATTAGTAGCCGGAGCATAAAATGAGTACCATGCATAGGCAAGAGATAGGACAAGAAAAGTGAGCCAAAACCACCTCCAAAATGGATGAGGTTTGCTTTTAGTATTTTTTGGGAATAGTTTGTTAGTTTGGGGCATATAGTATGTTTAGAGTTTTCAGTTAATACCAATTGTTATTTAAAATAAGCTATAAATAATTTGGAATATATTGTGTTTAGGTGAAAATAGAAACGAATTATATGACTTATTTTGAGTCACAAATTTGGTATAACCATAACTTTGTTTTTATTTCGATTTTGTACATTTATTGTTAATATTACAAAAAAACACGTTAATACCTTTATTTATAACATAATTAAAAAATAATTAAAAAAAGGAATTGAACCAAAACCAAAACTACGCTTAAAGTCTTTAAGCTTCATAAAAGACAATACCTACAAAACATCCATAAAGGTTTCCTTAAAAAAAGAGAATCCTAAAACAGCTCTATCACATCTATAACGCAGTCAATAATGTAAATAACCCAGTACATATCTAGAAATTAACTGTAACTTTGTAGTCATATTTTTAGCATATGCGCTTACACCGAAATTTATGTTTTGCAGTTATAGATGGAATTCTTCAAATTTTTAATGAAGATGCCTATGCAGACAAGGTTATTCAACAATTATTAAAACGTGACAAACGCTGGGGAAGTCGAGACCGAGGCTTTGTAGCAGAAACCACCTACAGCATTGTACGTTGGAAACGTTTGTATGCAGAAATTGCAAATGTAAAAACACCCTTTAATAGAGACGATGCTTGGCGGCTATTTGCTGTATGGGCTACCCTAAAAGGGATTAAACTTCCAGATTGGAACTATTTTGAAAACACCCCCACTCGAAAAATAAAAGGACGTTTTGACGAACTCTCCAAAGACAGAAAATTTAGAGAAGCCGTCCCTAATTGGATTGATGAAATTGGAGAAAAAGAACTTGGCAACGACTTATGGACAAAAGAGCTGGCGGCACTTAACCTACAAGCAGACGTTATTTTAAGAACCAATACCCTTAAAACCACAAAAAAAGAATTACAATTGCGATTACAATCTGAAGGGATTGAAACCGAAATACTTCCTAAGCACCCCGATGCTCTAAAACTAAAAGCACGTGCCAATGTGTTTATGACAGAAACCTTTAAAAAAGGTTGGTTTGAGGTGCAAGATGCCTCATCACAGTTAGTAGCAGCTTACCTAGAAGTGGCTCCAGGACAAAAGGTAATCGATAGCTGCGCTGGTGCTGGCGGAAAAACACTACACTTAGCTGCTTTAATGCAAAACAAAGGACAGATTGTAGCTATGGATATTTATGAAAGTAAGCTCAAAAAACTAAAAGTTAGAGCCAAACGCAATGGCGCTCATAATATCGATCTAAAAGTTATAGACTCTACCAAACCCATAAAAAAACTATACAATAAAGCCGACCGCGTGCTTATAGATGCCCCCTGCTCTGGATTAGGCGTTTTACGCAGAAACCCAGATGCTAAATGGAAACTAACCCCTGAGTTTTTGACCAACATAAAAAAAACTCAGCAAAACGTCCTATGCCAATACTCCAAAATGGTAAAACCTAAAGGAAAACTCGTGTACGCAACTTGCTCTGTATTACCCTCAGAAAATGAAGCACAAGTCGATCAATTCTTAGCCTCAGATTTTGGTAAAGAATTTACATTTATAAAACACAAAAAAATATTTGCCCATACGTCTGGTTTTGATGGGTTTTATATGGCACTTTTAGAAAAAAAGGAACAACTTTAGTTACCTGTTTAAAACTCGTGTATAAATCCTCGATTATAGGTTTTATTTGTACCTAAAATAGCTACAAAAGAATTAAATTTGTGCCTTACAATACACAAATTATAAAACAATGATTCACTTCTTCGGAAACCAAAACAGTACGGTATTCGCTGTTCAAGCAACAAAAGAATTAACAACAGAAGCCATTTCAAAACTTACTTGGCTTTTTGCTGAGCAATCAAAAATAAATGCAGCGTCTATAGACGCTTTTTTTATTGGCCCTCGTGCTGCAATGGTTAGCCCTTGGAGTACCAACGCTGTAGAAATTACTCAAAACATGGGTATTGAAGGTATTACAAGAATTGAGCAGTTTGAAGCATCAACAGAAACATCTTCAAATTACGACCCCATGATTTTTGAAAAGTTTAAAGGGCTTCATCAAGATCTATTTAATATTAATATACAACCAAAAGCTATTTTAAATATCGATGATATTTCTGCCTTTAACCAAAAGGAAGGCTTAGCTTTAAGTCAAGAAGAAGTGAGCTACTTAGAAGCCGTTTCAAAAAAAATAAATCGTCCACTAACAGATTCTGAAGTTTTTGGTTTTTCTCAAGTAAATTCGGAACATTGCAGACATAAAATATTTAACGGAACCTTTGTTATTGATGGCGAAGAAAAAAGTAATTCTCTTTTTAAACTCATAAAAGAAACTTCAAAACAGCATCCTAATAGTATTGTTTCGGCATATAAAGATAATGTAGCCTTCATAAAAGGGCCTGTAGTAGAACAGTTTGCCCCAAGAACAGCAGACAAGCCAGATTTTTATGACACAAAAAATTACGAATCTGTTATTGCCCTAAAAGCAGAAACACATAATTTTCCTACAACGGTAGAGCCTTTTAATGGCGCTGCTACTGGCTCTGGTGGAGAAATTAGAGACCGCCTAGCAGGAGGTAAAGGGTCGTTACCCCTAGCAGGAACAGCAGTTTATATGACTTCTTACTCTCGCTTAGATAACAATAAACCTTGGGAAAAGGCAATGCGTGAACGTAAATGGCTATACCAAACTCCAATGGATATTTTGATAAAAGCAAGCAATGGAGCTTCAGACTTTGGAAACAAATTTGGGCAGCCCCTAATTTGTGGCTCTGTATTAACTTTTGAACACGATGAGGCTAACGACAATACAACACAACAACCACGTAAATTAGGCTATGACAAGGTTATTATGCAAGCTGGAGGTATTGGCTATGCTAAAGCGGAACAAGCCTTGAAAGACAAACCTAAAAACGGCGATAATATTGTTATTTTAGGGGGCGACAATTACCGTATTGGTATGGGTGGTGCTGCAGTATCTAGCGCAGACACAGGAGCATTTGCTTCGGGAATAGAACTCAATGCAATACAACGCTCTAACCCCGAGATGCAAAAACGTGCTGCAAACGCAATAAGAGGAATGGTAGAAAATGATGAAAATTTTATCGTTTCTATTCATGATCATGGCGCAGGTGGACATTTAAACTGCCTAAGCGAACTGGTAGAAGACACTGGTGGGCATATTAATCTAGACCAACTCCCTGTTGGAGATCCAACGCTTTCTGCTAAAGAAATTATAGGAAACGAATCGCAGGAACGTATGGGCTTAGTTATTTCTGAAAAACATATTGATACTCTAAAAACTATTGCAGAACGAGAACGTGCGCCAATCTACACTGTTGGAAATGTTACAAACAACCATCGTTTTACATTTAAGTCTAAAACCAAAGGCGATAAACCTATGGATCTTGCTCTAGAAGATATGTTTGGAAGTTCTCCAAAAACAATAATAAACGACAATACAGTTAATAGAGTTTATAAGGCAATAGAGTACGATACAAAGCATATTTTAAGCTATCTAAACAGCGTACTACAACTAGAAGCAGTAGCCTGCAAAGATTGGCTAACCAACAAAGTAGATCGATGTGTTGGCGGAAAAGTTGCTAAACAACAATGCGTAGGTCCGCTACAACTGCCGCTCAATAATGTTGGTGTTATGGCGCTAGACTATAAAGGTAAAGAAGGCATTGCAACCTCTATTGGGCACGCTCCTATTTCTGGACTCATAAATCCTGTTGCAGGAAGTCGCAACAGTATTACCGAAGCATTAACCAATATAATTTGGGCACCATTAAAGGATAACTTAAAATCGGTATCATTATCTGCAAATTGGATGTGGCCCTGCAAAAATGAAGGCGAAGATGCACGGTTATATACCGCTGTTCAAGCAGTTTCAGAATTTGCTATTGGTTTGGGGATAAATGTTCCAACAGGAAAAGATTCGTTATCCATGAAGCAAAAATATCCTAATCAAGATGTAATCTCTCCTGGTACGGTAATTATATCTGCTGCTGCAAACTGTAGTGCAATCTCTAAAGTCGTAGAACCTGTTTTTAATAAAGATGCAGGGCATATATATTATATAAATATTTCACAGGATAGTTTTAAACTAGGAGGAAGTGCCTTTGCACAAGTATTAAATTATATCGGTAACGATACTCCAAATGTAAAAAGTGCAACCTATGTAAAAACAGTATTTAACACCATTCAAGAACTTATAAAAGACAATCAAATTGTTGCGGGCCACGATATCGCATCGGGAGGATTAATTACCACACTATTGGAGCTTTGTTTTGCCGACATTAATCTTGGGGCTACACTAGACCTTACGGCTTTAGCTGAGAAAGATTCTGTAAAGTTATTATTTTCAGAAAACTCAGGCATTGTAATTCAATCTAAAGACGCTGGTATAGAGAAGGTATTAACCGAGGCTAATATTACGTTTTTTAATATCGGACAAGTTACAGAAAGTGATACTCTAAGAATAACTAATGCGTCAGAAAATATAACGCTAGACATTCCTAAACTACGAGATACTTGGTATAACACCTCGTACTTGCTAGACCAAAAACAAACGGCAAATAACTTAGCAAAAACACGTTATGATAATTATAAAATACAGCCCCTAAATTATACATTCCCCAAACACTTTACGGGAGTATTACCTACATTTAAGGCAAACTATACAAAACCTAAAGCTGCTATTTTAAGAGAAAAGGGATCAAACAGCGAACGAGAAATGGCAAATGCTATGTACTTAGCTGGGTTTGAGGTCAAAGATGTGCACATGACCGATTTAATTTCTGGACGCGAAACCTTAAAAGACATTCAGTTTTTGGGCGCTGTAGGAGGGTTTTCTAATTCCGACGTGTTAGGCTCTGCAAAAGGATGGGCTGGAGCCATAAAGTATAATGCTAAGGCTAATAAAGTGATTAGTGATTTTTTCAAAAGAAAAGATACACTCTCTGTAGGAATTTGTAATGGTTGCCAATTGTTTATGGAGTTAGAACTTATTAATCCAGAACACGACGTACACGGAAAAATGACTTATAACGAGTCTCAAAAGCACGAAAGCTCATTTACTTCTGTAACAATACAAAATAACAACTCGGTAATGTTATCTACTCTAGAGGGAAGCACTCTAGGGGTATGGATTTCTCACGGTGAGGGCAAGTTTAATCTAGCAAAAGCAGAAAGCAATTATAATATCGTTGCAAAATATGCTTATAACGATTATCCTAGTAACCCTAATGGATCCGATTTTAATACAGCAATGCTTTGCGATAGTACTGGTCGCCATTTGGTTACTATGCCACATATAGAGCGTTCTACATTTCAGTGGAACTGGGCAAACTATCCAAATGATAGAAATGATAATGTATCCCCTTGGCTAGAGGCTTTTGTAAATGCCCGCAAATGGATTGAAGCTGTAAATAGCTAATAAACTCATAGGAAAAATTAGGCTCAAGGTAGAGCTCACTTTTGTAGGAATAAAGCAATGGTTCTATGATAGAACAGCAAGATATAGAGGTATGTATAATACCAATTATTATAATGAATATGTGAACCCTATAGTAAATTGTCTCGGACGAAGAGAAAATTGAGATGTGCTAATGAAATTTGCTCTACTATTTGTTGAAGTAAAAAAATTGGAATTAAAAATATTTATCAAAGAAGCCTTTAAATGAGTTTTTTTAGACGGCTTATAAAAAAATGACATATTAAATAGTGTATTCCTGTTTATTTCATTATTTGTTGACGTTGAAGTCCTTGTGGATTCTAATCCAAAGTTAAGACGAGTTGACGAACTCGTATAAAAATCTAAATCAACCGTTTGGAAAAAATTTGAATTATCTACTTTATTAGTGGGCAGCTCTGAACTTCCTATAGTTATTCTTGCATCATATTCTAAGGCGTACCAACTACCATTATCAAAGCTTAAATTGAAATTTATACCATGTCTGGTATTAAGAGTATTAAGAAATTCATTATTGAAAAATAAGTCATTTTCTGTGTAACTATACAAATAAGATAAGTTTGAATTAAATGAGCCTAAGAAACCTTTAGATAAATTCAAATTAAAAGATACATCTTTTATTGTGTTTGGACGTTCTACAACTTCTGTAAAGATAAACCCATCATCATTGAGTTGATTAACAAAAGTAACTTCCGATTCTGTTTGTAAAAATCTGCCTTTGATATTAAAAAAGAAACTTTTCAAAATGTTACTATAATTTAAGAAAGGTGATACTACTTGCGATTTAGTTTTGTTTATAATTTCTGGATTTTGTACTAAAGAGTTATAATTTTCTAAGACAACAGCAGGATATAATTTTGAAAAATCTGATATTCTGTTATCCTCTGAATAGCTTATCCCAAGATTCCATTTAGTGTTTATCTTGTATCGAGCAGAAGCAAAAGGCTGAATAAAAAAGAAAGATTCATTTTGTTTAATGCTTGCATCCTTTTCCTCCTTATTATTAAAATTTGTAAAGTCGGCAGACACCCTCCATTTCAACCTTAATTTACCAATATTAAATTTTGTTTCAATTTTTGATTTAGAAATGAATCTATTAAACATATAATCACTACTAAGTGGAAAGTTTTCGGTGTTTGAGTTTGGCAATGCTCTTAAATCACTTTCAAAGTTTGATTTGTTATACTGAACTTTTTGGTTAATATTCCAATCTAAATTTAGTAATTTAAAATCATAGGTAGAATAGCCTCCAATGTTAAATTCATTGATTTCTATATTTTGGATTGTTATGTCGTTTATTATATTATCATCGAAAACGCTTTCAAAAACAGGTGGTACTACAAGTAAATTTTCGGATTTACTATTATATTCAACCAATAGACCGCTTTGCAAAATATTGTCTTTGGAAATTACCGTTTTAAGAAGTGTCGTATTATTTATTCTCAAATCGTAGTTTTCATAGTTTGCTCTAATATTATTATTGTTAAGGATTGAGTTTTCATTACCCGAATTGTCATGATATTCTAGTATCGTATTGTTTTTTGCATAAAAATTTTGTTTATTAAGCTCTTGGTTAATACCAAATTGTAAACGTTGATTTCTTAATTGATTTTTAGAACGATTTATAACTATGCTAGAATCATTATTAACTATAAATGTAGAAGAAGATTTTTTTTCGATTTCACTTAATTCATTCACATAATTTATATTCCATTTTAGTAAGATACTATCACTTATTTTATGTAAAGCATCGTTAGTTATTGAATACGAATTATTATCAAGCCAGTATTTATCAGATAAAATAACACCATTAATGTCTGGTGGTCTAATTGTATTAGTTTTATTTAATTTTATAGATAAAATATTTAATTCGCCAGTAGTTAAACTACTACCTACGCTTCGTAAAGTCTTACCTGTATTATTTGATTTGAAACTACTAATGTTTTGAAAATTATCTTTTAAATATATAGGTGTTCCTTCTACTAAACCCGTAAATATAGGGACTCCTAAGTCTCCTTTTATACTTCCAAAAACTAAACCTACACCTTCTTTTATTTTTAAGTTAAACGCAACGTCGTCGCTTTCTGTTCTACCAATTTTTATGCGTTCGTGATTATGTTTTTTCATAATATCAATTTCTTTTACAGCATCGGCAGGGATACCCTGAGTAGCAATATTGTATCTCCCCTCTAGTAAGTCAACTCCATTTATGTATAAATGGCTTATAGGCTTGTCCTCATATTTAATTTGACCATTTTCGTTTATTGTAACCCCAGGAATTCTATTAATTACATCTTCAATAGTGTAATCTTTTTTAGCTTTAATTCCCTTAACGTTATAAGTTATTGTATCGCCCTTTATTTCTATTTTTTTTTGTGATTTCAAAAGGACTTCATCTAGTTGTTCTAATTTTTCGGTAAGCTTAAAGTTTTTTGTAATATTTTTAGTTTGAATTTTGACTTTTGTAGTTTCATATGCGATATGCTTAATCACCAACCATAGGCTATCTAGTTTTGAATTTTCTTTTATAATAAGTTGGTATTTGCCATCATCTTGAGAACTATAAAAAGCTATAATATCCGATTCGTTTTGGGTTGAACTAGCTATAATTATAGTATTAGGAATGGGTTTACCTACTAAATTTGTAATTGTGCCTTTTATTTCGATTTGCTGCGAAAAAACAAAAGGCATCCAAATTAAGGATGCCAACAAAATCATGCTTTTAAAAAAACAAAATCTATTTTTCGTCTTTGTAGTGTTCAATGAAATTTCTTGCTTTTGATTTTCGATTTGTCCTAACTTTTTCCCCCGTAGTCGATTTAATATCGAAAGAATAAATACCTTCTTTTTTTTCACGGTTCATATATTTTAATCTCTCATTCAAAGACATTTCATAATACTTGGTTTTTATTTTAAAGAATTCCTTCTTTTCAATATCATAAAATTTTTCTCCACCTTCAGAAACAAAATAATTTTTTATGTTTGAATCAATACCATAGGTTCCTTTTTTAATTTCTACTGCTGTAAATTCAAAAATGTTTTCAGTATCTTGTATATTTATTATTAAACCTGGTAGCCCAAAAAACTTGTAAGGCCCAGCACTTACAGGGATTTTAGTTGTATACCATGCAATCCAATTTCTACCTAAAAAGTTTAAAGTTGCTTTTTTACACCTGTATGTATTAATTAATTTTTCTTCATTAACTAAATTCCAATTTAAGCCTACAGTATCGCTAAACTTTAGCAAATCGTTGCCAATAGTCTCGTAATGGCTTATTTCTTTATTCTTCCTTTTTATTAAAAAAAAATAAGGTGACCTATATAGCATTGCTTCATTAGACTCGAGAGGTCTAAATTGTTGCAAACTATCTAAGCGTATCATTTTGTCAAAAGTAAATAACGCCTCGTCTTTTTTGTTAATTAATATAGTATTTGCCGTTCTAACATTGTCTAATTCAACAAACTTTTTGTAATTAAATTCGTACACAACCTTGAGGTCGGATTGTTTCGCTACTCTGTTTTGAGAAAAACTAGAGTAAGAAACAATAAGAACTGCAAATACTATAAAATTCTTCATTAGTTTAGCATAATTCATCGGCAACAGCGATTAGTTCAGCAGTAGTTGGTTTTCCGCGAAAAGTACCTTTTGTTGCATTAGCATTTGCAATGTCAGATGACAAGTCTCCTGTTAATGGCACCTCTACTGTTACGCACCAACTACCACATTCAGTAATTAATAGTGTAGCTTGTTATCCGCATTGAGCATTTATTGAAAATGTGAATGCTACTACTGTAACTAAAGTTAAAAATATTTTCTTTATTTCATTAAAATTTAATGCTTATTACATTTAGTTAAAGCATCACTTTTCCTGTTTCAATATAAGAATATTATTTTAAATCCTGTTGTGTGTTTAGAAAAAAGATTGTGTATGTTACAAATGCTATAAGTTTTCTCTATGAAATTACTGAAGCACCCCACCTTAGCTGATAGTATTTGCTACATACGGCCTCGCAAGATAAAGCGCATTTTTTTTACACAAATCAGTATTCTTTAAATATTAACGGCTTTAAATTGCCATTATACTAAAGGAAAAAGCCTACAAATACAACGATTCAAGTTTTTGTTAGCGTTTAAATTAAAAAAGCAGCTAAAACAATATTAACTGCTTTAATACAAATAACACTTAACCTATTTTTTTGTTTTGCAAGTATTAAGCCCCACTATAGCATATAGTGGACAAAAACTTATAAAACTTGTTGCAACAAAAATACCTGCTAAAGCAAATAGTACATAGGCAAACGTACTTTCAATAACACCTTGCCAGTATAATAATACAATTATTGCTGCTACAATAAACCTGATACTGCGGTCTATACCGCCCATATTTTTTTTCATCTTATCTCTATTTAATAAAAACATAAAGTGTTGTAAATAGCCCTAAACAAATTGCACAAACCAATAGTAATTTTAAAACTTTATTACGTTTTGTCATAAAAAATAGTCTTGTATTATACCAATTGTTCTTTAAAATGAGTCATAACTAATTTAGAATCTATTGTGTTTAGATGACATAGAAAACCTAAACATAACCTTAGTTACGTTTGGATTTTATAGTAACATATAGACGTAATAGAAACGAATGATATAGCCTACTTTGAGTCATAATTGGTATTAGTTTAACTTTTAGTTTGTGCTGTTGATTTAGCTTATTTAAAAGCAAATTTACGTTAGTGTATCGTGCCGTGCTGTAACATTTGTTACAACATTATAATTATACCAATTCTTATTTAAAATGAGTTATAAATAGTTTGGAATATTGTGTTTAGATGGCATATAGACGCAATAGAAATGAATTATACGCCTTATTTTAAAGAATAATTGGTATAAATCAAGCTAGTTTAAGAAAGTGTAAATCAAGACACGCTAAAAAAATAAAACATAAGCCCTTTACAGAAAATATAATGACAGAGCCACTGGAATGCTTAAAATGAAACATATAGAAAGTAAACAAGCTAAAGTAATTGAACGTAATACAGTAGAATTATTGAGAGATTGGATGCCATTTATACACACTATTACTAGTGATAATGGAAAGGAATTTGCTAACCATCAAGAAATAGCAGAACAACTCAACATAGACTTCTTCTTTGCAAAACCCTATCACAGTTGGGAAAGAGGAGCAAACGAAAA
>CALLUG010000010.1 GCA_938011315.1 uncultured Flavobacteriaceae bacterium | reverse complement strand
GCATAGCTATATTTTGCCCAATATAGCTCAAGACAATAAACCCTTGGAGATAGAGGTTATGCAAAATACGTTTATTGTGCTTTATGAAGATTCTATTCAAAAATTTAGTTTTGATTAATACTAAAATGAGGAGGATATTATGTAAATCTTGCTTGTGTTTTATATATTTCAAATTATTTATAGCTCATTTTAAATTAACAACTGGTATAAGCCTAAACAATACTGTTTATTTTTCTCTATAAGTTTCTTATAGCTATTGGTTAGTAATCCCAAACAATTATGTGTTTTTTATCGAATATATCATTATATTTGTCGGTAAAATTTTCTTGATGCCTTTAATTAAATACTACTTAACTGTTTTTATAGCGCTATTATCCACCCATAATTACGCTCAAAATAAAAACGAACAAAATGGCATAAGCACAAAAGACAGTATTACAGCAGGTATTTATAAGTCTGAACGCTTTGTTACAAACAACAATTTGTACGACGCCATATTAGTATTAAAGCAAACTAAAACCATCGCCGATAGAAGTAAAGACAAAAAAAATCAAGGTCTTATATATTCTAAAATTGCTGAAATTCATTATTTGCTAAACGACCAAAAAAACGCCAAGACGACTATTGAAAAAGCTATTCGTATTCAGTCTGAAATTAACGACGATCTTAATCTAGCCGTTTCGCAATACACAAAAGGTTTGATTTACCTTAAAGACAAATTATATGCGCAGGCCTTAGAGTACTTCAACATTTCAAAATTGGTTTTAGAAAAGGAAAATTGCGTTGAAGTAGTTGCAGAAGTTTCCCTAAAGCAAGCCATATGTGCTATGCGTTTAAACCATTTGGAGGCAGCTCATAACTTTATTAAACAAGCTATAACTATTGGTGAAAGCTACAAGCTATCCAAAATAAAAAGTGCTGCACATATTAAAAACAGCGTTTTACACTTCAAGAAAAACAACCTCAATACTGCGCTATTAGAAGCACAAAAAGGCTTAGACATTAGTAAAACTATAGAAGATTTAGCACTAATTAGTGAAGGCTATATTAATTTAAGTAACATTTACAAAGCTAAAGGAGATTATAAGCGTTCCAACAACAACTTATGGGCACATATTGCCATAAAAGATTCTATACAAGCCCTAAAAGATAAACGTTTATCTCCAGAAAAATCAGCACAATTTACACTTAATCAAAAAGAGGCTAAGGTATTGAAACTACAGGGAGAGTTAACTGCCAAGGAAGAAAACGAAAGCCTAGAGCAATTAACAACAACACTGAGTGTTGCTCTAATTATGATTTTATCTTTTTTAACCTTGTCTTTATACAAAAACAATAATATTAGAACAAAAACTAATAATATGCTGTATGACAAAAATGACAAATTACTAGGCGAAAAAGAGCGTGTAGAAATTGCAGCAAAAACAAAAACAAAATTCTTATCGACAGTAACCCACGAATTAAGAACACCACTTTATGCCGTAATAGGCTTAACCAATATGTTACTCGATGAAGACCCAAAACCAGAGCAAATAAAGCACCTTAAAGCCCTTAAATTTTCTGGAGATTATCTACTCACATTTATTAACGACATTTTACAAGTAAATAAAATTGAAGCCAACAAAATAGAGCTAGATCCAGAAATTTTCAACCTTAAACATAAAATTAAAAATGTAATTTCTTCATTAAACAACTCTGCCTCAAGCAACAACACAACAATCCATTTTCAATACGATAAAAACCTACCTAAAACTTATGAAGGCGACCAATTAAAAATTTCTCAAATTCTTATAAACCTTATAGGGAATTCTATAAAGTTTACAAAAAATGGTGACATATGGGTTAGCGTTAGTCAACTCACAAAAAATGGTAACGCACATCACATTTGTATAGAAGTAAAGGATAATGGCATTGGCATTACAAAAGAAAAACAAGCTCATATGTTTGATAGTTTTTCTCAAGGCTCTGTACAAATTAACCGTAAGTATGGAGGCACTGGTTTAGGACTTTCTATCGTAAAAGGATTAGTTGATATTTTGAAAGGTACTATTTACTTAAAAAGTGAACTTGGCAAAGGCAGTAGCTTTTTTATTGAAATTACCCTAAAAGAAGCTAAAAAATTAGCAGCACCTACAGCCGTAGATTATACCAAAAGCATAAAAGATTTGGGTATTGGAAACATCAATATTTTAGTTGTAGAAGACAATAAAATTAACCAAATGATTACCAAAAAGACTTTAGCAAAAATGAATATTGATTGCGAACTTGTTGATAATGGCGAAGAGGCAGTAAGCAAGGTTAAAGCCAATAATTATCATGTTGTTTTAATGGATATCCATATGCCGGGCATAAGTGGGCTGGAAGCTACAAAGCGCATTAGGGTTTTTAATAAAGAGCTCATTATATTTGCACTTACTGCAGTTACATTAGAAGATAAAATGCAAGAATTTGACGATGCTGGATTTAACAGTATCATTTCAAAACCATTTAAACAAGAAGATTTTGAAAAAACACTATATACTGCTTTAGCTCAGAAAAAAGCTATATTATCCTAATTCAAACGAGCAACATACTGCTCTATCAAAGCATTAAATTTATCTTTTTCTAAAATAACGGCTTCTATAGGTAAGTAATAGATTAACGCAACATTCAATCTATCTTTCAAACGCATAAAATCTTTTTCAGTTGTTAATACTATCTTTTTTTGTTCCAGTAAAGTTATATCTTTAGAGGAAAACTCATGATGATCCTTAAATTTTAAGTGTTGAAAAACAAAACCTTCAGCATTTAAAAAACGAACTAAAGTTTTAGGATTTGCAATACCTGTTACTAGGGTAAAAGACATTGATTTTAAAGTATTGAGCTGCTGTTTAGTATTACCTAAACCGTATATAAACTTTGAGTATTGAATTGTACTAAAAAAGACTTGCTGCTGCTTTTCTGGGCTTAATTTATATTTAATTTGATTCTGCTGATTTGCAGTAATACGTTTAGGACATTTTGTAACCACAATTATATCAGCACGTTTTGCGCCACACTTTGGTTCTCTTAGGTTTCCTGTTGGCAACACAAAATCGTCTGCATACAAATTAGTATAAGTTGTTAATAATATGGAGAGCCCTGCCTGTACTTTTCGATGTTGATAAGCATCGTCTAGTAAAATGACATTAGGTTTAGGGCTTAAGTTTCGCAATTGCGCAATCCCGTTTTGTCTATTAACATCTACACTAACAATAATATCCTGAAACTTATTATAAAATTGATAGGGCTCGTCTCCAATAGACTGTGCGGAGGCATTACTGTCTGCAACGACAAACCCTTTGGTTTTACGCTTATACCCCCTGCTAAGACTTGCCACGCTATAATTAGGACTTAGTAACCTTATTAAGTACTCTATCATGGGCGTTTTGCCTGTCCCTCCAACACTTAAATTACCAACGGTAATAATAGGGAAATCATAACGTTTTGAAGTTAGCAAATTAGTATCGTATGCCTTATTGCGCAACCAAGTTATAGCCTGATAAATAGGGACAATTGGCAATAATACATTTCGTAACAATTTCATAACAACGAAAGTAATTATTTAAAAGCCTTCAAAAAAGAAATCTATTCAGAAATAAGCTGACAAACATTTTATCTCAAAAAAATTATGTAGGTTTGAACGTTAAACACAACGCTTATGATTGTTCAAGATGTCCTCAATTCCTTAACCGAATTTGCACCACTAAGCTATGCTGAAGATTTTGATAACGTTGGCTTACTTGTGGGTAATGCTCAACAAAAAGTTAGTGGTATTTTGGTCACTCTAGACACCTTAGAGGCAGTTGTAGATGAGGCAATAACCAACAATTGTAATCTCATTGTTAGTTTTCATCCAATTATTTTTAAAGGGTTAAAAACCTTAACAGGAAAATCTTATGTAGAGCGTGTTGTTATAAAAGCAATACAACACGATGTTGCTATTATTGCCATACACACAGCATTAGACAATGCTTTTGAAGGCGTTAATCGGATGATATGCAAAACAATAGGGCTTAACAATCCAAAAATTTTAATTCCGCAAAGCGGAACTATAAAAAAATTAACGACCTACGTTCCTAAAAACGAAGCAAAGCAACTTAGAGAAGCTTTGTTTAACGCAGGAGCAGGACAAATTGGCAACTATAGCAACTGTAGCTTTAGTACTGACGGCATTAGCACTTTTAAAGGCAACGAACTAAGCAAACCCACAAAAGGCAAAAAAGGAGTAACTCATTCTGAAAATGAAATACAACTATCGGTAAGCTTTGCAAAACACCTAGAATACAATATTATTAAAACCTTATTGCAAACGCATAGTTACGAAGAAGTGGCTTACGAAATTATAAGCCTAGAAAACAAAAACCAACATATTGGTATGGGAATGTTAGGAACTTTAGAGCAACCTATGGAGGAAGTTGCCTTTCTTAAACATCTAAAAGATGTAATGAATACTAAAAGCATTAGACATTCGCAACTCTTAGGTAAGCCTATACAAAAAGTCGCTGTTTTAGGAGGCTCTGGTAGTTTTGCAATTGCAGCAGCAAAAGTGGCAAAAGCAGACCTTTTTATTACAGCAGACCTAAAATACCATGATTTTTTTAGTGCGGAAAATAACTTAGTCTTAGCAGATATTGGCCATTATGAAAGCGAACAATTTACAAAAAATCTTTTAGTAAGCTATCTTACAAAAAAAATCCCTAATTTTGCAATCATTTTATCAAACACAAATACAAATCCTGTAAAGTATATTTAAGCATGGCTAAAAAGAAAGAAATTACCGTAGAAGATAGATTAAGAGCATTATACGACTTACAATTAATCGATTCTCGCGTTGATGAAATTAGAAATGTAAGAGGAGAATTACCCTTAGAAGTTCAAGACTTAGAAGATGAAATAGAAGGTTTGAATACAAGACTTCAAAAATTAGAAAATGATCTTACCGATATTGACGATCAAATTAAATCGAAAAAGAACTTAATTGAAGAGTCAAAAACACTAATTACAAAATACACAGAGCAGCAAAAAAACGTTAGAAACAATAGAGAATACGACTCTTTAACCAAAGAAACTGAGTTTCAAGAATTAGAAATCCAATTGGCTGAAAAGCATATTAAAGAATTGCGTTTTCAAATAGAGCAAAAAAATATTACTATTGAAGATACTAAAACACGCTTGGACGGACGCCAAGAACATTTAACGCACAAAAAAAATGAGCTAAACGCTATTTTAGCAGAAACAGAAAAAGAAGAAAAAACATTATTAGAAAAATCTAAAGCCTACAAGGCATCCATAGAAGAGCGTTTGGTTATTGCTTACAATAGGATTCGTACCAATGTAAAAAATGGTTTAGCCGTTGTGTCTATAGAAAGAGGAGCTTCCGGAGGATCATTTTTCACCATTCCGCCACAAGTACAAGTAGAAATCGCTGCAAGAAAAAAAATTATTACAGACGAGCATAGCGGACGTATTTTAGTGGATGAAGCATTAGCTAATGAACAAAAGTTAAAAATGGAAAAACTACTAGCAAAATTGTAAGTTTTTTTTAAAAAGAAATTAAATTCTAAAAAAGAGTTTTTACATAACGTAAAAACTCTTTTTTTATGAAGTTAATTATCTCGTAATAAGTGTCAAGACCTCATCCTTTTTGCGACTACTGTTATAGTAAAACTACAGCAATGAGAACAAGCTTGATATTATCTTTTTTTTTAACACTAATATTTAGTTGTCAAAACAACGCTCAAGACAACTCAAAACAATTAGCAATACAAAACGCAGCCCCTATACAAGTACCTCTACAAAATGGTAAAGCAAAAGCTTACTTTGCAAGTGGCTGTTTTTGGTGCGTAGAGGCTATTTATGAAAGCCTTGAAGGAGTTACAGAAGTTATTAATGGCTACGCAGGAGGGCATACAGAATTTCCAACTTATCGCTCTAGCAACACCGGATATACAGGACATGCCGAAACTGTAGAGGTTATTTATGACCCCAAAATTATTGATTTTGCCACACTGGTAGATGTATATTTTGCATCTCAAGACCCTACACAAGTCAATGGACAAGGTCCAGACAGGGGGTCGCAGTACCGCTCTATATTGTTTTACCAAAATGATAAAGAAAAACAAATTATTACTACAAAAAAACAAGCCTTAGCAAAACAACTAAACACAACAATAGCAGCAGAGATATATCCATTTCAAAAATTTTGGAAAGGCGAAGATTATCATCAAGATTATGAAAGATTAAACCCTAATAATAGTTACATAAGGAATGTTTCTATCCCAAGATTAAAGCGCTCTCAGGCAAAATTTCCTGAACTATTAAAAGCCAATACGCACTAAACTTTAATTGCCTTAATAGTAAAAATTAACGGATACAAAGGTCTTTCGTGCTTATAGTACCCCGATTGGGTTTGTATCAAGTTGGGCAATACATTATATGGACTTTCATTATATTCTTTTAGATACTCAACGTGCAATCCAGCTTCAGTTAGTGCCGTTACAACATCTCCCATACCATGGTTCCAGCAGTAATCTTTACTTATCATTTTAGAAGATTTATCGGCATAAGTCCCTTCATATTGTTCGTAAATTACTTGTTTTTGGTTATACCCATACCTTAGTACTGGTGGAGTTTGCAGATAATCAAACATCCAAACAATAGGGTGAAACTCTGCCATAAAAAACACACCTCCCTTGCTTAAACGTTGTGCTATCATTTGTCCCCATGGCTTTAAATCTGGCAACCATCCAATTACCCCATAACTAGTAAATACAATATCGAAAGTTTGGCTAATATGTTGTGAAGTTTCTAAAACATTACAGCACACAAACTGAGCCTCTAATTTTAGTTGAGCATTAAGTTGTTTTGCTAACGCTATACTCTTATCGCTAATGTCTACGCCTATACACTTAGCCCCCTCTCTACTCCAACTTAAAGTGTCTTGTCCAAAATGACACTGCAAATGCAACAAGGTTTTACCATTTACATTACCAAGCGCATCGAGTTCATAGCTATTTAAAGACGTTTTTCCTTCAATAAACGCGTTTACATTATACATTTCACTTTCAAAGTGAATAGGGGCTCTCTCATTCCAAGTTGCTTTATTTGTGTTAAAATACAGTTCGTTAAACTTCATAGGGTTAACTTTAAAATCAAAAATAAAACAAATCCTATAATTATAATTCATTAACGCTTATTGCATTTACTAACAAAGCCGAATATGACGCATTTTATCATTATTTATTTTTAATTTCGATACTGTCTTACCAACAACAAACAAAAGAATCACGAGCATTAACTGTTGTTCAGAAATAGCTACAAAGCATAGCACAACAGCACTGGACTTGCATTCTATTTATAAGGATAAAAATAGAACTTGACTAAACGTTTTCTTTAAAAATACTTATTTTTGTATGAAAACCCAATCCTAGTGGCTAACTATCAATACAGTCTTGAGTATGCAAAACAACAAGACCAACTAGACGAGCTTTCCCAATACAGAAACTCATTTCACATCCCAAAAGACAATAAGGGTAATGACTTAATTTACCTCACAGGAAACTCCCTTGGTCTGCAACCAAAAGTCACAAAAAGTTATATTAATCAAGAGCTTGAGGACTGGGCAAACCTTGGTGTAGATGGACATACCAAAGCCAAAAACCCTTGGCTGCACTACCATGAGTCTCTAACAGAAAATACTGCAAAAATAGTTGGAGCAAAACCTATAGAAGTCGTTACAATGAACTCGCTAACAGCAAACCTACATTTTATGATGGCTTCGTTTTACAAACCAACTAAAACACGTTATAAAATTGTTATAGAGAGTGATGCCTTTCCGTCTGACAAGTATGCCGTAGAGTCGCAATTACGACATCATGGCTATAGCCCTAATGATGGCCTTATTTTATGGAAGCCTCGCAAAGGCGAAGAGTTATTGCGCCATGAAGATTTAGAAACGATATTACAACAACAAGGCGACAGTATTGCCTTAATCTTAATTGGTGGCGTAAATTACTATACAGGGCAATTTTTTGACCTTAAACGCATTAGTACTTTAGGACATCATTATGGATGTAAGGTAGGCTTTGATTGTGCCCATGGTGCCGGAAATGTAGATTTAAAACTACACGATTCTGGAGCAGATTTTGCTGTTTGGTGTACCTATAAATATTTAAATTCAGGTCCTGGAAGCCTGTCAGGATGTTTTGTGCATGAACGTCATGCTTATAATAAAAACCTAAACCGTTTTGCTGGCTGGTGGAGTCACAACAAAGACACTCGTTTTAATATGCGCCAAGACTTTAATGTGCTACCAGGGGCAGAAGGTTGGCAGTTAAGCAACCCACCTATTCTATCTATGGCAGCTATAAAAGCCTCATTAGCTATATTTAATGATGTTGGTATTGCAAAAATTATTGAAAAATCTAAAAAGCTAACAGGGTATTTTGAGTTTTTATTAACCCAATTAGGAAACGATACTATTAAAATCATTACTCCAAAACATCCAAATGAGCGAGGTTGCCAATTATCAATACAAGTGTTACGTGCAGACAAGACATTACATCATAAACTAACAAAAGCAGGTGTAATTAGCGATTGGCGAGAACCTGACGTAATACGCTGTGCACCAGTACCCTTATACAATTCGTTTCAAGATGTTTATAATGCTGTTGAGCGACTAAGGACAATTTTAAACTCATAAACACTCTGAACACTTTAATACGCTAAAGTAATGAACCGAGAACAAAACATACTTATTATAGGCGCAGGACTTTGCGGAAGCCTTTTAGCATTACGTCTCGGACAGCGAGGGCACAAGGTAACCGTTATGGAAATGCGTCCTGATTTGCGAACAACAGATATTTCTGCCGGACGCTCTATTAACCTAGCATTTTCTAACCGTGCTAATAAAGCAATGACTCTGGTTGGTTTAGAAAATAAAGTAAAAGAACTATGTATTCCTATGTACGGACGAATGATTCATGACAAGGAGGGAAATACATTTTTATCTCACTATAGTGGCAAACCCAATCAGTATATCAATTCTATTTCTCGCGAAGCTCTTAATGCTTTACTATTAACAGAAGCCGAAAAGCACCATAACGTCAGTTTTCATTTTAATAAAAAATGTAATTCTGTAGATTTTGAACACACAATAGCACATTTTAAAGACCGAAATACTAAGGCTGAATTTACAAAAAATGCAGACGTTATTATTGCAACCGATGGCGCAGGATCGGCACTAAGAAAAAGTTACTATCTAGGCAAAAAGTTTTTGTTTAGTTTCGCTCAAAACTACTTAACTCATGGGTACAAAGAGTTAAGCATCCCCGCTACAAATAAAGGAACGTATAATGCTTACAAAAACGCTTTACACATTTGGCCTCGTGGCGATTTTATGATTATTGCATTGCCTAACTTAGACGGCAGTTTTACCGTAACATTATTTTTAAGCTACGCAGAAGGCAAATATAATTTTAACAACTTGACAACTACAGAGCGCGTTAAGGATTTTTTTGAAAAAGAGTTTCTAGATGCCTTACAACTAATGCCAAACTTAGTCGATGAGTTTTTTGCAAATCCAACAGCAGCTTTGGGCACCGTAAAATGCTCACCATGGTATTATAAAGCTAACACCCTACTTATGGGAGATGCTGCACATGCTATTGTCCCTTTTTATGGGCAAGGCATGAATGCCTCTTTTGAAGACGTTGTAGAGTTTGATGCCATTTTAGACCAAAATCTAGACGATTGGGAACATATATTTGCCAGTTATCAAAGCACACGCAAAAAAGACACCGATGCCATAGCAGACCTTGCTATAGATAATTTTCATGAAATGAAAGATCATGTAGGTAAAGCTATCTTTCAAGATAAGCGACATATAGAAATGGCTCTAGAGCAGCAATTCCCTGAAGAGTATGCTTCAAAATATGCTTTAGTTACTTTTAACGAAAATATAGGCTATAGAGAGGCCATGCTAAAAGGACGTGCTCAAGACAAAGCCATCCTCAATATGTTAACTGATGGACTTATAGATACTAAAAGCGATCTAAAAACAATTTTAAACAAGATAAAAACAGCAACTCGCGCCATTTTGGAAGACGATAAGATTGCTAAATTAAACTAAAAATATGAATACTACTGTTACTCCAAGAGGCGCTTATCCTCACGTAAAGCAAGTTGGCAATTTTATTTTTGTATCGGGAACTAGTGCTCGTAAACCAGACAATACTATTGCTGGCGTCGATATTATAGACCAAATGGGGACTAAAAAACGAAATGCCTATACACAAACTCAAGAAGTGTTGAAAACTATAGAGCGTAATTTAAACAAAGTAGGTGCTAGCTTAAAGGATGTTGTGGATGTAACTTCGTTTTTGGTCAATATGAACGATTTTGCCGATTACAACAAGGCTTATGCAGAGTTTTTTAATAAAGATACAGGCCCTGCAAGAACAACTGTGGCAGTACACCAATTACCTCACCCAGATTTGGTTATCGAAATTAAAGTGACAGCATACAAAATTAACTCTTAGTACTATTGGTATGAGTTACACTATATCAACGTCGTTTTTTAGGTCGTTATTTTTATGTGCTTATTACGTTTTAAAATTTGTTGTATAAAAGTTTCATTTGTTTTTGGGCTAATGTAGATTTCGTTATACTTATCATATTTTATAATAAGTCCTTTTTTAGCAGTTGCTGGTTTTAATCCCACCCAAAGTGTTTTTCCCTTTATAATTTCGGTTATAGTATCAACATCTATTTCCCCTACAAAAGGACCACTTCTGTATTGTAATTGATTGTTTTTTGTTAATTTATAATTAGTCCCAAAATACAGCCAAAACAGAAGTCCGACAACAGCCAAAATAACAGCCACCGAAAAATACTTACTCCCACTCGTCTCTGCGTTAAAAATTATAACAATACTAATTGCAATAAAAAAAGCGTTTAGTCCTAAGATTACAATACTAAATAATAAATCTTTGTTGCTATTAAATTTCATATTTATACTTTATTAGTAAGCGAAGTATTTTGTTTTATTAATTTACAAAAGGTTCTTTAACTGCTTATTATATACAATGATAGTAATTAACAAAATTTTATTGACGCAGCCAAAAAATTAGTTTAAAACACAAAAAGCAGTGGTACACACCACTGCTTTTTGTGAATTATATTACTCTACAAAACGTTTCAAAAATTACTTTTCATTTTTTTGTAGTCTCTTAATTGTATCGTTCATTATTGGTGTTGCAATAAATACTGATGAGTAAGTCCCTACAATAACGCCTACCATTAGTGCAAATAGTAAGCCTCTAAGTGAATCTGCACCAAATATAAACATTGCTAAAAGTACGACTAAGGTCGTTAAGGAAGTATTTAAGGTTCTACTTAAGGTGCTACTTAATGCAGAATCTACAACACGACCAAAATCCCAATTGGTATGCTCGTTTAAGAACTCTCTAATTCTATCAAACACAACCACGGTGTCATTTAATGAGTATCCTATAACGGTTAGTATTGCTGCAATAAAAGCTTGGTCTATTTCCATACTAAATGGCATAAATCGCCAAGTTATAGAAAAAATACCTAATACAATTAGCACGTCATGAAATACTGCTGCTACAGCACCAAGAGAGAATTGCCATTTCCTAAATCGAAATAAAATATAAAGAAACACAACTATTAAAGAACCTAAAACAGCCCATAAAGATGATTTTTTAATATCATCGGCAATGGTAGGGCTTACCTTATCCGAACTCATTTTACCAACACTGTTATCGGCAACTACAAAGCTATCGTAAGTCATATTGCTTGGCAAAAATGGTTGTAAAGCAGTGTATAGCTTATTTTGTACCTCTTCATCAATCTCTGCTGTATTTTCGTTGACTTTATATTTTGTTGATATTTTAAGTTGATTGTCACCTCCTATTGTTTTGACTTCAGCACTTCCAAAGGTGCTTACAACTGCAGTTTTAATCTTTTCTGCATCGACATCTTTAGCAAAGCGAACGGTATAAGTTCTACCTCCAACAAAATCGATACCTTGGTCTAACCCTGTTGTAAATAAAGAGGCTAAACCGCCAATAATAATAACGCTAGAAATGATATAAGCTACTTTACGGCGTTTTAAAAATTCGATATTAATATTTCTAAATAGCCCTTTAGTTAACCCTGTAGAAAACGTTAACGTCCCTCCTCGGTTAGTATGCCAATCGATAAGTAAACGCGATATAAAAATTGCGGTAAATAGTGAGGTTAAAATTCCTATTAATAAGGTTGTGGCAAAGCCTTTAATAGGGCCTGTACCAAACAAGAATAAGATTAGTGCTGTTAAGCCTGTTGTAATGTTTGCATCTAGTATAGACGATAATGCGTTACTAAAACCATCTTTAATAGCTTCTTTTTGGCCTTTGCCCTTAGCTATTTCTTCTCTAACACGTTCGTAAATAAGTACATTAGCATCTACTGCAATCCCTATGGTTAATACGATACCTGCAATACCTGGTAAGGTAAGTACTGCGCCTAATCCAGAAAGGATACCAAACACCAATAAAATATTTAGCAACAACGCAATATCCGAAAACAATCCTGCTTTACCATAGTAAACTACCATCCACAATAAAACTAAAATTAATGCGATAATAAAAGATTTTGTTCCGCTAGTAATTGCTTCTTGCCCTAAAGATGGTCCAACTTCTGTCGCTCTAATAACATCTGCTTTTGCAGGTAATTTCCCTGCTCTTAACACAACAGCCAAATCTTGCGCTTCTTTTAGTGTAAATGAGCCTGATATTTCGGTATTGCCACCAGAGATAGCACCTGTTGTTACACCTGGTGCAGAATACACAACATTATCTAAAACTACGGCGATATTTGTCCTTTGATTAAATGCTCTTCCCGTCATTTCTTCCCATCCTTTTGCGCCTATTGCATTCATTTGCATTGTTACAGTAGGTTGGTTTCTAAGGTCAAAAGATTGTGCTGCAGATACCACAACGGCACCGCTTAACTCTGGGGTATTGCTTTTATTACCCTTTATAGCATACAACTCTACGAGTTCAACACTTTCTAGTTCTGATCCTTTTAGGTCTTCGCCTATTGTTGGTAGCCCAAAAAGAAACTTTGTATAGCGTTGTGCTGGAGTCAATAAAGCTCTAACCTCTGGTTGTCTTAAATAGGCGCCTACTGTTGCTGTGTCTTCTACAGCAAAACGCCCAATGCTAACTCTACTTCCAGCTTTCATAAGCCCTATTAAAGGACGAACAACTTCCGGTATGTTTACAGAAGTTGAGTCGGTAGTAACATCGCCAAGTAAATCGCCAATAGCATCATCTTCCTCTACGTCAGTTTCGGTCTCTATTACTGCTGGGTCATTAGTTTTAGTATCGTCGTTTTCTGTTTCAGCATCTTTTTGCTGTTTTAATAAGTTATCTGCTTGTATAATAAATGGGGAAAATTGTGCAGGGTTATAAACATCCCAAAACTCTAACTGTGCTGTGGTTTGTAATAACTTTTTTGCACGCTCTACATCTTTAACACCGGGTAACTCTACTATAATACGTCCTGAATTACCAACACGTTGTATGTTTGGTTGTGTTACTCCAAACTTATCGATACGTTTACGTAGCACCTCGAATGCAGACTGAATGGACTCGTTTACTTTTATATTTAATACTTTTTTTACCTCAGCATCGGACATATCAAAAGTAATTACATCGCTTAGGTCTCTATTTGCAAAAATATCTGGCGATGCTAATTTTGTATCGTTCTTAATCGCATCGAAAGCTCTGTAAAAAGATTCTAGATAAGACTCTTGCGCATTTGTTTGTAACTTATCGGCATCTGTTAAGGCTTGCAAAAAAATAGGATCCTCACTGTTATTGGATAGACCTTTTAAGATATCTTTTACAGATATTTGTAAGGTAACGTCTACACCGCCTTTAAGGTCAAGACCAAGATTCATTGCTTTTTCTTTTACATCATTGTAAGTGTAATTAGCAATACCAATACTGTAAACATTTTTTTTACTTATAGAGTCTAAGTAGTTTATTTCTAAAGCGCTACGTTTTGTTTCGTATTCTGGCTCTGTGTCTGCTACCTGAGAGACTGCATATTGTTTTGCATTGCGCTCTACTTTACGACCTGCAAAAGTAAATGCTATTTGGTAAATACTTACTAAACCAAATAGTATTGCAAATAATTTTATTAATCCTTTATTTTCCATTATAATTTTGTTTTTTTAGTCAATTTTTAAGACGGGCAAATATATCATTTACCTTATAATCTGACAATTATTTTATTGTGATTCGCTGTTATTAATCCTATTTTTATAAAACCTAAAAATAGGGTTAAAAGAAGAGATAGATTTCTGTTTTACAAAATTTACTAAGCTACTGGCCCCGCCCTAACTTTAGGGATTTCGTGAAGTGTATTGTACAATGCTACTGTATTACTCTTATAAATAATAGAAGTGATAGTTTGTATTGTATAGAGCTTGGGGTTTGTTTTACATCCAAAAAGATTAAGACTATTAAGGGGGATATTACTTTTGGTTTGTATGTCTATAGCGTAAGCGTTTAGACCTAAATTAGTGTTTAAATTAAGATTAGGTTGTATTTCGTAAATACTTAAATCGTAATGATTTGAGTTTTTAGGTCGATTTTTGTCTTGGCGATTGCCCTTAGAGATATTAAATTGAAGTTGATGTGCTTGCCCAAAAATTTTTTTAATACTAGCAATATCGATATCACTGTAATAACTAATTTTTAACTTACCACTATCTTTTTTTACTTGGGTATAATGTACTCCTACGGTATAGAGCTGTTGTTTTATTAGCGCAATTATACTTTGAGTTTCTTTTTTAGAAACCTCACTTTCAGAAAACTGTAAAACAATTTCTTGATTTGAAACAGGAAATTGCTCTTGAAAAACACCAAGTAAAGTGACTATCGTAATTAAAGCAATTAAATACGTTTTTACTTTCATGAGCCAAATATAAAAAATAATAAAGACTGTATTGCTACAGTCTTTATTTTAAATTGTTATGTTTTTTTTTGTGATTACGTTTAATCCTACGCTAGAGTTCGAGTAATCCGTTGGTTTTCTTAACACCTTCGGCACTTTCATGTAGATGTGCTTTTTCGGCATCGCTAAGCTGTATAGTAACAATACGTTCGATTCCGTTTTTACCTAAAATTACAGGGACTCCTATGGCTAAGTCACTTAGCCCGTACTCCCCCTCTAACAACGCAGAGCAAGGAAACATTTTTTGCTGATCGCAGGCAATGGCTTGTACTAAACCGCTTACTGCTGCCCCGGGAGCATACCAAGCCGAAGTGCCTAGTAACTTGGTAAGTGTAGCTCCACCAACCTTGGTATCTTCCTTTACTTGATTTAAGCGCTCTTCCGATAAAAATTCAGATACTTTTATACTATTTCTAGTGGCATGAGCTGTTAGTGGCACCATTCCTTTATCTGAATGTCCGCCAATTACCATACCGTCTATATCGCTAATAGGAGCTTGAGTGGCTTCTGCTAATCGGTATTTAAAACGTGCTGAGTCTAAAGCACCTCCCATTCCTATAATTCTATTTTTAGGCAGCCCTGTGGTTTTATGCACCAAGTAAGTCATAGTATCCATTGGGTTACTCACTACAATAATAATGGTATTAGGGGAGTGTTCTAGCAAACTTTTAGATACCGTTTTTACGATTCCTGCATTAATGCCTATTAACTCCTCTCGAGTCATACCTGGCTTACGAGGTATTCCTGAGGTTATTACACAGATATCGCTATGAGCTGTTTTAGAATAGTTGTTAGTTACACCTGTTATTTTTGTATCAAAACCGTTTAATGATGCGGTTTGCATTAAGTCCATAGCTTTACCTTCTGCAAAGCCTTCTTTAATATCTAATAAAGTTACCTCTGAAGCAAAGTTTTTGATTGCAATATACTCTGCACAACTTGCGCCTACTGCTCCTGCCCCTACTACTGTTATTTTCATGTTTGTATTATAAATTTAAATTATTAAAATTTTTATTGCTGTATGCGTTAAAACAAATATTATCGTCGATTTTGTGAGCGTAATATTACACACATTAGCCGGTATTCAAAATAAAAAAATACTGTTTTTATTTGTTTTTATTATTTTTATTTAAGCATCAATATTGGCATAAACTGCATTTTTTTCTATAAAATCTTTACGTGGTGGGACTTCGTCTCCCATTAACATAGAAAAAATACGATCTGCTTCTACGCCATTGTCTATTTGTACTTGCCTTAGAGTTCTAAATTCCGGATTCATGGTTGTGTCCCAAAGTTGCTCGGCATTCATTTCTCCCAAACCTTTGTAGCGCTGTATCTTACTACCATCACCAAAGCTGTCCATAATATTTACACGCTCCTCATCACTCCAAGCGTACTGCTTTTTAGTACCTTTTTTAACTAAGTATAATGGTGGTGTTGCGATATAGATGTGTCCGTTTTCAATAAGTTCTTTCATGTACCTAAAGAAAAAGGTTAGTATTAAGGTTTCGATATGACTTCCATCAATATCGGCATCACACATAATCACAATTTTATGGTATCTTAATTTTGATAGGTTTAAGGCTTTGCTATCGTCTTCTGTTCCTATAGTTACTCCAAGGGCTGTGAATATGTTTTTAATTTCTTCGTTTTCAAACACGCGATGTGTCATTGCTTTTTCAACATTAAGGATTTTACCTCTTAATGGCAGTATTGCTTGAAACATTCTGTCTCGCCCTTGCTTTGCTGTTCCACCTGCCGAGTCTCCCTCTACTAGAAACACTTCGCATTTTGTAGGGTCTTGTTCGGAACAGTCCGATAGTTTGCCAGGCAAACCACCAATACTCATAACGGTTTTACGCTGTACCATTTCGCGCGCTTTATTGGCTGCGTGGCGTGCTTGGGCTGCAAGAATTACTTTTTGCACAATGGCTTTAGCTTCATCTGGGTGTTCTTCTAGATAGTCGGTTAGCATTTCCGATACTGCTTGACTTACAGAGGCAGATACTTCACGGTTTCCTAGTTTTGTTTTTGTTTGCCCTTCAAATTGTGGTTCTTGTACTTTGACAGAAATAATAGCGGTTAGGCCTTCTCTAAAGTCGTCGCCCGCAATATCAAATTTCAATTTATCTAACATCCCCGAGTTGTCTGCAAACTTTTTTAGGGTATGTGTTAGACCTCGTCTAAATCCTGATAAGTGTGTCCCTCCTTCGTGAGTATTAATATTATTAACGTAGGAGTGTAAATTTTCGGCATAGGAGGTATTATAAATCATAGCAACTTCTACGGGAACACCGTTTTTTTCGCCTTCAAAAGCAATTACGCCTTTCATTAAAGGCTCGCGGTTGCCATCTAAAAATTTAATAAATTCTTTTAATCCTTCTTTTGAGTGAAAGGTTTCTCCTTCAAACTGACCATCTTCTTTTTTGTTTCTTTTATCTATTAAGTGTACAGTAATTCCTTTGTTTAAGTAAGCTAACTCTCTTAATCGACTTGCTAGGGTGTCGTAACTATACTCTAAGGTTTGTGTAAATATTGTGGGGTCTGGCTTAAAGGTTACTGTAGTTCCTCTTTTATCGGTTGTTCCTATTTGCTTAACGGGGTAAGAGGCTTTTCCGCGCTCGTACTCTTGTTCGTAAATTTTACCTTCTCTAAATACTGTGGCTTTAAGGTGTTGTGATAATGCGTTTACGCAGCTTACACCAACACCATGCAATCCTCCAGAAACTTTGTAAGAATCTTTGTCAAACTTTCCTCCCGCTCCAATTTTTGTCATCACAACCTCTAGTGCCGATACGCCTTCCTTTTTGTGAACGTCTACGGGGATACCACGACCGTCGTCTTCTGTTGTTATGGAGTTATCTTCATTTATTATTACGGTTATATTATTACAGTGTCCTGCTAAAGCCTCGTCTATAGAGTTATCTACAACTTCGTAAACCAAGTGATGCAGTCCTCGTACACCAACATCGCCAATATACATTGATGGTCGCATGCGCACATGCTCCATACCTTCTAGTGCTTGGATACTGTCTGCTGAATAATTGTGCTTGTTAAATTCTTCTTTTTCTTCGCTCATATATAGTCGTTTTAAAATAAAATTTAGTTCAAAAAATAAATAAAATGATGTTTATTCATCAATTTTATTAGCGTATCAAATATACAAAACAGGATTCCTTTTTAATGGCTTTTTAGGGTTTCAGCGTAATAATTATCAACATTTGTTAATTATACAAAAATCGCTTAAAACGTCTTAAAATCATCTTAAATGGAGTTTTGAGTTTTACAAATCATTTTTAAAAATGATTTGTAAGATTAAGTGCTTTTAAAACTCGTGTTTCAATATTATTGATTTTAGTGGTGTAGGGTAAAAATCTATTTATGCTGAAAACCAAATTATCTATTTCTCCAAAAAAATGGTGTTAACACTATTAAGACAGTAAACAACTCTAAACGTCCTATAAGCATTAAAAAAGCTCCCCACCACTTGCCTGCTACTGGCATTGCATAAAAGTTATTTACAGGACCAAAATCGCCTAGAGCTGGCCCAACATTACCTAAGCAAGATGCAGCTACGCCTACGGCAGAGTTAAAGTTTAGTCCTACTAACGAAAAGCCCAATGCACCAATAATAAAAGATAGCATATAGACTATAAAAAAGCCAAGGATATTAAACACAATAGTTTCTGAAACGGCTTTTTTATTATACCGTACGGGTAGTATAGCATTAGGGTGTAGGGTGCGTTTAAATTCTAAAATTCCGTTTTTTATCATCATTAAGTGTCGTACAATTTTAACTCCCCCAGAGGTACTCCCTGCCGAGCCCCCCAAAAACATAAGCCCAAAAAAGAAAACAACCAAAAAGGGCGTCCAAAGGGTATAGTCTGCCGTTACGAATCCTGTTGTAGTTACAATAGAAAGCACCTGAAATAATGCATGTCTAAATGCACTCTCGCCTTTACCCCACACCATTGGGTGTGTAATACTAGACTGTGTAGGGTTTGTATAAAAGTATATTATTAAACTGGCTATAAGGGTAAAAATAATGATGAATTTTAGGTATAACTTAAATTCTTCATCTTTAAAAATGCGTTTTATTTTTCCCTTAAATGCAAAATAGCTTAACACAAAATTTGTTCCTGCTAGAAACATAAAGACTATCGTAATATATTGTATAATAGGCTGTCCGTTCCAATATGCTAAACTTGCATTTTTAGTAGAAAATCCGCCAGTAGATAGGGTGGTCATAGAGTGGTTTAAGGCGTCAAAAAAAGACATCCCCGAAAGGTTGAGCAAGATGGTTTGTGCCATAGTATATCCAAAATAAATTAGCCATAGCCGTTTTGCTGTATCTGTTATTCTAGGGTGTAGTTTATCTGCACTTGGCCCTGGTGCTTCGGCTGCAAATAATTGCATACCTCCAATACCTAATAGGGGGAGTATTGCTATTGCCAAAACGATAATTCCCATACCACCAATCCAGTGGGTTAGGCTTCGCCAAAACAAAATACCTTTAGGAATTGCTTCTATATCGTTTAGTATCGTAGATCCTGTGGTAGTGTATCCCGATATGGTTTCAAAAAAAGCATTGGTAAAGCTAGTAATACTTCCTGTTAATAAGTAAGGTAAAGTCCCAGAGAGCGCCATTACTAACCAGCCAAAGGCAACAACAATATAGCCTTCTCGCTTATTCATTTCTTTTTTATGCTTGCGAGTAAGCAACATTAAAACAACTCCTATACTAGCAATAAAAATACCTGAAAGTAACAAATTTAGCTCAACACCGTCTTTGTAAGCAATACTTACTAGGGCAGAGAGCAGCATAAATCCACCATTACATAGTATTAAAAATCCAAAAAAATAAAAAATAATAGTGTAATTAAGTTTCATTTGAGCTTAGTTGGATTAAAGAAATAATCGTTCTACTTTTTTTATAGAGTCTGGTAAACAGCACACAACAATACGATCGTTTTCTTGGATTTTAAATCCTCCTAGGGCAATTAAGCCTTCACCGTTCCTAATTACTCCACCAATTATTGCCGAGCGCGGAAAATCTAACTCTCTTATTATTTTATTACAAATTTTGGACTTTGGTTTTACAACAAATTCTAGTAGCTCGGCACTCATGTTATTAAGTTTTGTCATTGCAATGACTTCGCCTTTGCGTATGTACCTAAAAATAGTGTTTGCGGCTAGAAGTTTTTTGTTAATTAAGGTGTCAATGCCAATTTCGTGAGACAACTCAAAATAATCTGTATTTTCTACAAGAGCAATTGTTTTTTTAACGCCTTTCGATTTTGCAACTAAGCAAGATATGATATTAGTTTCAGAATTGCCTGTTACAGAAATAAAGGCATCCATGTCTTTAATATTTTCTTCTTTTAGTACTTCTACATTTCTTCCGTCTGCGTTAATCACTAAAGCCTTGGGAAGCTCATCTGCAATATCGAAAGCTTTTTCTTTATTTTTCTCAATCAGTTTTACATTAAGCTTGTTTTTAAGTAATTCACGGGCTGCTTTTATTCCTATTTTACCTCCTCCTAGCAGCATCACATTTTTTATTTCTATATTACTTTTTCCTGTTAATTTGCACAGCTCTTCGCCACCTCCCTTAGAGGTCATAAAAACAACATGATCACCTTCTTTTAAAATGGTGTCTCCTCGCGGCATAATGGTGTATTGTGTGCCATAGCGTTGTATGGCTATGGGGACAAAATGAATTTCAGGAAATAGACTAGCTGCATCTTTTATAGATTTATCTACAAATAATGCTGTTCTAGACAAATTGAGTCCTAACATTGTTAATGCCCCATTTTCAAATTCGTAAGTGTCATTAAACGCAGATTGGTTTAGTAGTAAGTTAATTTCTGTAGCGGCTAATGACTCTGGAGAGATGAGCTCATCTATTCCAAATTTTGTGAATCCCACCTCATCTTTTTGGTCTATAAACTCTGTATTAGATATTCTTGCAATGGTACGTTTTGCTCCCAGTTGTTTTGCCAATACACATATTGTAATATTTGTAGTTTCTGAGGAGGTTACAGCAATAACCAAGTCTGAAGATTTTACTCGAGCATTTTTTAGGTTCGCAATAGAGGTTGCATCGCCTTTTATAACGCGTATATCTAAGTGGTTATCGGCATAGGTTAAATCTTCTTTGCGTGTGTCCAAAAGTGTAATTTCTTGCGACTCGTAGGACAATAATTTTGCTAAATGAAAACCAACCTCTCCAGCTCCAGCAATTATTATTTTCATGTGTTACTTCTATTTGTTACAACCCAGGTAAGTATAACTTTATCATATCTCATTTTTCAATCAATACTTTTTGTCGTATAAGCAAAGTATTTTTAGCAAATATACTTTATTTTTAGGCATTTGACAGCGAATTTCATTTCTTTGCATTAATTACTAAAGACACTGTTACTCATCTTAATTTTAAATGTCAAAAAAAGTTAGACCATACAAAGACAGTCATTTGTCAAAAAAAGAGCAGGTCACTCAAATGTTTAATACCATCTCTAAAGAGTACGATGGTTTAAACCGAGTAATCTCTTTTGGCATTGATGTAAGCTGGCGCAAAAAAGTAGTTGCTATTGTGGCAAAGCAAGAGCCTAAAACTATTTTAGACATTGCTACAGGCACTGGAGACCTAGCGATACATCTTGCCGAAACAAATGCCGAAAAAATTATTGGCTTGGATATAAGTCCTGGTATGCTAGACATAGGTCGTAAAAAAATACATAAACAAAAATTAAACGACACTATAGAAATGGTTGTTGGCGATTCTGAAAACCTGCTTTTTGACGATAATACTTTTGATGCTATTACAGTTGCGTTTGGAATTAGAAATTTTGAGCATCTAGAAAAAGGGTTAAAAGAAATACTCCGTGTGCTAAAACCCAAAGGGAAGCTTGTCGTTTTAGAAACTTCTATGCCAACAAAAACACCTTTTAAACAAGGGTATAAATTATACACAAAAACAGTATTGCCGCTTATAGGGAAATTATTTTCTAAAGACAAGGTTGCTTACTCTTACTTATGCGAATCGGCATCTTTATTTCCTTTTGGTGAGGCGCTCAACAATATTTTTCGAAAAATAGGGTTTACTAATGTAAAAGCACTCCCACAAACATTTGGAGTGGCTACAATTTACATTGCAACGAAAGCCTAAATATGAAAAAAATATATTTTACTTTACTGCTTCTTACTAGCTTCAACATTATTAATGCTCAGTTATTTACCAAAGAAAGAGTTTTAAGAGATGGAAATTCTGGCAAAGGAAATATCGATAACGACGTTTATAGTTGGGGATATTACTTAGGGTTTAATTCTTTAGATTTTAATTTTGATTACTCCGACGAGGTTAGCGATATTCAAGTTGTAAAAACAGCAGGGTTTAATGTTGGGCTTATAGGTAATGTAAAGCTTAATAAATTTATAGATTTTCGTATTGCCCCAGGCTTATCTATAAGTAGGCGAGAACTTAATTTTGACCCCGCTGCGTTTGAAGGGTTAGATATTAACCAAAGTGACTTGGTAAGACAAGTAGAATCGACTTATATTTATTTCCCTTTGTTTTTTAAGTTTTCGACCAAACGGCTTAATAACTTTAAACCTTATGTTACGGCAGGGTTTGCTGCTTCTACAAACTTATCTAGTAACGAAGATAATAGAGAGGACAATAGCGGGGGGCAGTTTAGAACCAAACAAAACGTGTTTTTTTATGAATTAGGTATTGGGATTGACCTTTATTTTAATTGGTTTAAACTTTCGCCCTCAATACGAGGGGTATTTGCTATTAACGATGAGTTAGTAAGAGATATGGATCCCAATAGCCCTTGGACAGGTAATATCGATTCGTTGAGAACTAGTGGCATTTTCGTTAATTTCACGGTACAATAGTCGCCCGCATAAACTCACTTAACAATATTGCTGTTGCATTAGCAACGTTTAAACTTTCTGTAACTTTTAAGTCACCAAACCTAGGTATCGAAATTCGCTGTGTTACCTGCTGTGCAATAGCATCAGAAATACCATTGGCCTCATTGCCTAAAACTAAAATCCCTTGTTTTGGAAGTTTACTGCTAGCATATACATTTTCTCCATCCATAAATGCACCAAAAACAGGGAGTGTGCTGGTTCTTAAATACTCTTCTAAGTTTAGGTAACTAACAGCAACTCTAGTAATAGACCCCATAGTTGCTTGTATAACTTTAGGATTGTAACAATCCACGGTTTGCGTATTACAAACCAAATGACTTATACCAAACCAATCGCACAACCTAATAATGGTGCCTAAGTTGCCAGGGTCTCTAACATTATCTAAAGCTACTATTAGTTTTTTATCGTTTATTTTTTTTTCTTTAGGAATTTCAAAAATTGCTAAAGCAGTATTTGGGTTTGTTAAAAAGCTAATTTTTTTAAGCTCTGTTTTAGATATTTTTGTTTGTAATACATCTGCAACTTCGGGATATAACTGAGTTGTGTAGAGATGATGCAACTTAATTTGTGATTGCAATAATTCGTGGATTGTTTTGCTGCCCTCTGCCACAAATAATTGACTGGTATTTCTATACTTTTTATATTTTAATTGCGTTATATTCTTTATTTGATTCCTACTTAACATCACTACCAATTAACTCTGTTTTTACAACCTATAAAGTAACTAAAAATATTTAAAACAAAGTGACACTACTCATTTATTATATCTCTATTTTTTCTGAAAGGAATACCGTATTTTTGAAATCTAAAATTTTATCTTAATTTTTCTGTTTTACAGGCATTAAACTACTCATTATAAACGTTGAAAGTACAGTCTTTTAAAATAACACTAATGCTTACGGCATCGCTTTTAGCACTGTCATGCAATGTATTAAAACGAGTAGACCACGACAAACACCTCATTACAAAAAGTACTATTATAATAAATAATGAGAAAAAAACTAATGAGGCTATTAATAACCTCATTTCACAAAAACCTAATAGTAAAATTTTAAACTATCCCCTTAGACTGCACATCTATAACCTTGCTAGAAGCAATCAAGATTCCATACTAAAAAAATGGTTAAATAAGCGCCCTCGGAAACAACAAAAACTTAAAACCGATAGCACAGGAGAGCAGTTAAAACGCTATATCAAATCGGCATTAAGTTTTAATAAATGGTTAAAAAAAACGGGGCAAGCTCCTGCCATTATAGATTCTTCAAAAATTAAACGTTCTTTAAATCAGCTAAAAGGTTATCACGTTGTTAGAGGTTGGTTTGATGCTAAGCCATCTTACCAAATTAATCTAAGCAAAAAACCTAATCGAGCAAGTATCAATTTCTTAGTAGATACTGGCAAACCTTACTTTGTAAACCGTATTGTCACGAATATTAGCTCCCCTATTATAGACAGTCTTTATCAAAAAATAAAAACAGATAGTAAGATTATACTCGACAAACAATGGAATAATCAAGACTTTCAAGATGAAGGAGAACGCATCGTAAATGCTTACAGAAATGCAGGCATATACCATTTCTCTCAAGATTATGTAAAATTTAATTTAGATAAAGACACCTTAAATAAAACTATTAGTGTTGAAGTACAAATACAAGACAGAATTATTAAAAACGAGGACTCTGTTACCAGAGTGCCTTTTAAAGCCTATAAAATAAAAGAAGTTAACATCTATACAGACAACTCTTTTCAAAACAGAGCAAAAGGCGACATACAAGATTCGGTGATTTACAATAATTATAACCTTAGGAGTTATAACAAGCTACAATACAGGCCAAAGGCCTTAACCGACGCTGTAGTTATTACAAAAGATTCTTTGTTTAGCGACAAAAACCACAGAACAACCCTACGATTTTTAAACCAATTAAACACCTTTAATAGCCCAAGTATAAATTACACCGAAAACTTAGCAGATACTAGCTTAACAGCAAATATTTTTTTGACTCCAAAAGAAAAATACAACCTGCGCTTTGAACCTACAATTTCTCAAAACGATATTCAGTCTATTGGCTTAGCCTTTAATGCTTCATTATCTGTACTCAATATTTTTAAAGGCGCAGAAACCTTGCAATTATCGGCTTTAGGCTCTGTAGGTGCCTCCAAGGATGGTTCTGGAGCAGAAGATCAATTTTTTGATATTAATGAAATTGGATTAAACGCACAATTACGAATCCCTAGACTATTCTTTCCTTTTAACATTAGTCGTATTATACCCAAAACCTACTCCCCTAATACTAATGTAACCCTTGGGTTTACCAACCAAACTAACGTAGGGTTAGACAGGCAAACCTTTAACGGCATTTTTAATTACCAATGGAAGCCAAAAACATCTATCACTAATAGCCTAGATTTGTTTAATGTACAATTTGTAAGAAACCTAAATCCAGGAAATTACTTTAATGTCTTTCAAAACTCATTTAATCGCCTAGAGGATATCGCTTTAAATAGCTTTAACACCCCCACAGATTTTATTGACATTGATACTAACGGAAATCAAAGTCTAAATCAAGACCGTTCCGTAGAATTTATAGATCTTGTTGTTGCAGATGCTGGTTTTCAAGACTCAAACCCTAACGATTTTCGGGTTGTAAATACGATTAGAGAACGTAGAGAGCGTCTAATAGAAAACAACTTAATTTTTGCTTCAAGTTTTGAATTTTCTATAGATAATAGAGAAAACATTTCGGACACTAGTTTTTCTGTTTTCAGAACAAATTTAGAGCTAGCAGGAAATATTGCCTCTGCGGTTTCCGAGGTTTTTAATTTTGATAGTAATGAAATTTTTGGAGTAGAATACGCACAATATGCAAGAGCAGAATTCAACTATATAAAGCATTGGAGTTTAGGAGGAGAGCGTGTTTTGGCTATCCGAAATTTTCTAGGCATAGCCCTACCCTATGGCAATTCGTCAAACATTCCGTTTACACGTAGTTTTTTTGCTGGAGGCGTTAACGACAATAGAGCTTGGACTGCTTTTGATCTTGGTCCGGGAAGTTCTAACAGTAATGATGAGTTTAATGAAGCCAATTTTAAATTGGCTTTTAGTATCGAAAACAGGTTTAGTCTTTTTGGTAGCCTAAAAGGTGCTTTATTTATCGATGCTGGAAATATATTTAATGTACTAGACGAAGTAGAAGACCCTGCGTCTACCTTTACTGGTTTTAGCGACTTGCAGGATATTGCTATTGGTTCAGGTTTTGGCTTTCGCTACGATTTTAGCTTATTTGTTGTTAGGTTTGATATTGGCTTTAAAACCTACGATCCATCTTTTGGAGATCGCAATCGTTGGTTTAACGATTACAATTTTGGTAACGCCATTTACAATATCGGAATTAACTACCCCTTTTAGTCACGTAAAATTTACGATATCAGTAAAAGTCATAAATTTTCATTTCAATAAAAATCAATGCCTTCTATTAATTTTTTTGATTATTTTTGCCCCCCTATTAGGTTAATCATTTAATATAAAGTAATCATGAGTCATCACATAAAAGCTGGTGTTGCAACAGGCGAAGACGTTCAAGCCATTTTTAAACTTGCAAAAGATAAAGGATTTGCACTACCTGCAGTAAATGTAGTGGGGTCTGATAGTGTTAACGGTGTTTTAGAAACTGCAAGAGACTTAAATGCGCCAGTAATTATACAGTTTTCTAACGGTGGAGGGCAATTTATTGCAGGAAAAGGCTTAAGCAATACTAACGAAAAAGCAGCAATTGCAGGCTGTATTGCAGGAGCAAAACATGTGCACTTACTAGCAGAGGCTTATGGCGTACCTGTAATTTTACACACCGATCATGCTGCAAAAAAATTACTCCCATGGATTGATGGACTGCTAGACGCTAGCGAAACTTTTTTTAAGCAAACAGGAAAACCCTTATACAGCTCTCATATGATTGATCTCTCTGAAGAGCCTATAGAAGAAAACATAGCTATCTGTAAACAGTATCTCAAAAGAATGTCTAAAATAGGAATGACGCTAGAGATTGAATTAGGCATTACTGGAGGCGAAGAGGACGGTGTTGATAACACCGATGTAGACGACTCCAAACTATACACCCAACCCGAAGAAGTTGCTTATGCCTATGAGGAACTGAGCAAAATAAGCAACCGCTTTACTATTGCTGCAGCCTTTGGAAATGTACATGGCGTTTACAAACCAGGAAATGTAAAGTTAACCCCAAAAATTCTTAGAAACTCACAGGACTATATTTCAAAAAAATATGGCGTTGGTCATAATCATATCGATTTTGTATTTCACGGTGGCTCAGGCTCTACAGTTGAAGAAATAAGAGAAGCCATTGGCTATGGTGTAGTAAAAATGAATATCGATACCGATATGCAATTCGCCTTTACAGAAGGTGCTAGAGATTATATTATACAACAACAAGATTACTTACAAACGCAAATAGGAAATCCTGAGGGAGACGATATTCCTAATAAAAAATATTACGACCCAAGAAAATGGTTACGTGAAGGACAAAAAACTTTTGTAACACGACTAAAACGATCGTTTGAAGACCTTAATAACATTAATACATTATAGGGGATGCAATCCTAACACAAACAATACTTTTTATTTCAACTAACTTTAAATACAAATACTATGTCTTGGTTTAAAAGAAAAGATAAAGGAATACAAACTCCCACCGAAGCAAAAAAAGACACTCCAAAAGGACTTTGGTATAAATCTCCAACAGGAAAAGTTGTAGATACTAAGGAGTTAGAACAAAATTTTTATGTAAGCCCAGAAGATGGCTACCATGTACGCATAGGTAGTAAGGAATATTTTGATATTCTTTTTGATGATGGAAAATTCACAGAATTAGATCCCAATATTAGCTCTAAAGACCCTTTAAAATTTGAAGACACCAAACCCTACACTAACCGCCTTAAAGAGGCTCAAGAAAAAACAAACCTAAAAGATGCTGTACGTACAGCTGTAGGAAACTCCAAAGGCAAAGCAATTGTTATTGCCTGTATGGATTTTAGATTTATTGGTGGGTCTATGGGTAGTGTTGTTGGGGAAAAAATTGCACGAGCTGCAGATCATGCCTTAAAAAACAAATTGCCTTTTATGATTATCTCTAAGTCTGGAGGTGCTCGTATGATGGAAGCTGCCTTATCGTTAATGCAACTAGCAAAAACTTCTGTGAAATTAGCACAATTGGCAGAGGCTAAACTACCGTATATTTCTTTAGCAACAGATCCAACAACAGGCGGTACCACCGCATCGTTTGCAATGCTAGGCGACATTAATATTAGTGAACCAGGAGCCCTAATAGGGTTTGCTGGACCACGTGTAGTTCGTGACACCACAGGAAAGGAATTGCCAAAAGGATTCCAAACCGCAGAATTTGTAATGGAACACGGATTTTTAGATTTTATTACATTACGAAAAAATTTAAAACATAAAGTAAATCTGTACCTAGACTTAATTACCAATCAACCCTTAAGAGCATAAATTTAATTACAACTCATACAAAAAAGCCCCTGCTAAAAGTATGTAGCAGGGGCTTTGCATTTATTTTATTAGCTATTAGATTTCTAGTACGCTCTCATTTTTTTGTACAAAACATCTTCTGTTTTGGGCGCTAAAGTTAGTTTTTTGTAGGCATTTTTCATATCTTTAAGCCTTACACCAATAGAAATGTATGAGGGTTGACGCTTTACATTACTATTGTGAAACAAAAAAGGAATAAAAGCATCACAATACGAATCGGATAGATTACCAAATGTTTGTGTTGTTTTACTTACAACATCGTAATAATCGTATTTTATACTATCATTTTTGATATAGTAAACGCCAATATTTTTTACCTCATCAGCATAAGACACCCAGTTTGTAAGGCTGTCATTATTTTTTTCGATAAACAAGCCTAAATCAATCACATTGTCATAGCTTTTTTTTGTAATCTGTTTTGTAATAGCATTAAGCCTTTGTGGGGTACAAAAAATTTCTCCGTATGGAAACTTTTGAGGTCTAACATCAATTTCCTTTAGGTATTTAACTTTTAGCGAGTCTTGAGCATTGAGCACAAAATACGATTGTTGATTATTAATAAGTCTTGGATCTTTCGATTTTAAGTACTCTGCATAATACCCATAACTATACAGATAATAAGCAAAACCTAAAAGTGCAATACCACTAATTAAAACTATTGCGAATAGCTTGTATCGATTTGCCTTCATTTTGTAACATAGTAGTTTTAAAATTTGGTAATATTCTAGATTATAGGATAAAGATAGTAACTGCTTATACCTCTAATTATTGTAACAAACCAAGATTAATTACATTTGATAATGCTTTGCATTTCTGCATTCAATTTTTTATTCCTTTTAGTTCTATTAGCACCAATTGCTATTTAAAATGAGCTATAACTAATTTGAAATATAGTGTTTATATGACATAGGAAACATAGTCTTAGTTACGCTTAAGTTTTATAGTGATATATGAGGCAATAAAAACGAATGATATGACTTATTTTGAGTCATAATTGGCATAAATACAGTTTTTATAATTTATAACTAATTGCTCACCAATCATTTTGAAGCTATGCCTTTGAGGCTTTAAGCTGTTTTTTTACTTGTTTTAGTTAAGCCAATCCCTTTGTTAACTGTATTAGAATTAAAAAAAATAACACCCTGTAAATAAAACATTACAAGGTGTTTTGTGGAGCCGCCGAGAATCGAACTCGGGTCCAAACAAGCTACCAAAGTGCTTTCTACATGTTTAGTTTTTAATTCATTTTCGATGATATGCTGACCAAAAACCGCCCACATATAACTTAGTTTCTTTAGTTTCAAAACTATACCGAAACGTTATAGTTTCTATGTCAACTTTTACGATGTCTCCAACAGAACGCCGTTAACCAAGGCTTTCAAGAGACATTTAGCATTCCTACCTTGTAGGACGAGGCTAATCTTACTATAATTCAGATTATGCTGCTAAAGCGTAGTTATTCTCGCCGTTTAAATGTCGATTTAGCCTTTTACGTGTTTCAAAATCATTACACGACATGCTTACAGTTTAATACAACTCGCTGTCAAAACCAGTCGACCCCAATATGCTATATAAACTACAGCAAAGTTATTAAAAAGTTTGTATAAGCCTACTATTCCTTTTACTTTTGCGCAAATTTTACAACCAACTCTTATAAAGCTATAAAATATATGAAATTCGGTATTAGTAAAGAACGAAAAAACCCACCAGATCGTCGCGTTGTATTCTCTCCCAAAAAGCTAAAAGATGCTAGTAATCAATTCCCTAAAGCAAGCTTTAAGGTAGAACGTTCTGATATTCGAATTTTTAAAGATCAGGATTATGCAGCCCAAGGGTTTACGCCTGTAAGCAACCTAAATGATTGTGATGTAATACTAGGGGTAAAGGAAGTCCCTATCGATGCATTAATTCCTAATAAAACATATTTTTTCTTTTCTCATACCATAAAAAAACAACCTTATAACCGTAAGCTATTACAAGCCATATTAGATCGTAATATTGAGTTATATGACCACGAAACTATAGTGAAAGAAAACGGTCTGAGACTTATTGGTTTTGGTCGTTATGCTGGACTTGTTGGAGCTTATAATGGCTTTAGAGCTTTAGGGCTTAGAGATGGCTTATTTAACTTACCAAAGGTTGAAAGTTTAAAAGACTTAAATGCCCTAAAACATGAGTTAGACCGTATTAAGCTTCCTAATATTAAAATTTTATTATCAGGAACAGGCAAAGTAGCTCGTGGTGCACAAGAAATTTTGGATTACTTAAACGTTAAGCAAATTAGTGATGCGCTGTATTTAACTTCTGAATTTTCAGAACCTGTTTACTGTATAACAGATGTTATGGAATACAACAAACGAAAGGATGGTCGTGTAGGAAATAAGCAAGAATTTTATAAAGACCCGAGAGCTTACGAAAGTAATTTTATGCCTTATGCCAAAGTGAGCGATTTTTTTATAGCAGGACATTTTTATGGCAATAACGCCCCTTACTTATTTACTCGAGAAGACGCAAAACATCCCGAATTTAACATTAATCTTATTGCAGATATTTCTTGCGATATTGATGGGCCTGTAGCCTCCACGTTAAGAGCCTCTACGATTGCAGATCCTTTTTATGGTTACGATCCGAGGTCCGAAAGCGAAGTTGCTTTTAACACAAAAAATGCGATTACAGTTATGGCAGTCGATAATTTACCTTGCGAACTACCAAAAGATGCTAGTGAAGGTTTTGGAGATTTGTTTTTAAAACATGTTATTCCTGCATTTTACAACAATGATAGTGATGGAATTTTGCAACGTGCAAGAGTTACCAAAAATGGGAAACTCACGCCACGTTTTGCCTACTTGCAAGATTATGTAGATGGTGAGGCTTAATTAAAATTTGTGCCTCAAAATGTAAAAGTGTTTGTAATGTTTACTTATTCAAAGGTGTAACATTTACAATACAACTCATTTTTATCGCATAGTGCTTACCCGTATACTTGCTTTAACTAAGGCTATAGCATTAACTTGACTTAGGTGAACATCTTTAGGCTGATGATGCTTATTCTCGCTCACCAATTTTATATAATCATCACCTTTATCACTACGCTGTATCCACTTTAGGCTAGTATAGTCGTCTTTGTGCAAGTTTACAGAAATCAAATACATTTCACCAAAAAATATGTTGGCAATATCTAATTCCTGTTGTTTATAAATAATAATGTCACCACTTTTAAGCAAAGGGTACATATTATCACCTATTACAAAAACAGCACCATCACTTTTTGGTAAGTTAGGGATTGTAATATAATCTATAGGCATTGGGGCGGTATCACTATCGAACAAAGACACTAGACCCTTGGCTATATTAAGATGATACAAGGGTACCGCTTGGTTTTGTTGTATTTGGCTTGCCATGGGGTGGTAAGACGCGCTGGGTTCATTTATAATATTGTTATCTTTGAGCATCTCGCCTTCGCCTGTTATAAGCCAATGGATATTAATGTCGGGATATACTCTTATAATATTATGTATTTTATCACTTCCTATGGCGCCATTATTAGTTAAAAAACCATTTGAAAGTTTCGTTTTAGAGCAAAACTCACTAATAGTAATCCCCTTATATTCAATATATTTACGTATATTTAATTTAGGATTCATAATTATTTTACATTATTATGTAATTATATAGAATATTATGTTTATATTTGTTTTAGATAATAACACAATGTACAAATAAAATTTTATGAACCTAATTAAAGCTAGCATAAATTTATTGATAAAAAAAGAAACAAGAGCTCCTTAAAACATTATTACACCCACAATTTAGCACAATTCAAGGCTTAGGCATTAGGTTGTTCTGTTTTTATATTTTAATGTAGTTGTTCGTTTTGATTTTTAGCTCTTATCTAATTTTTGTGTAAAACATAATATGCCTACAATCAAAAAAAATAAGGCTGGAAATATTAAAAATACATTAACTAAAATCATTGAAATTAGCAGCAACAAACCACAAGCAACCATGATAAACCCCAATATCCTATGATTTTTATTTGAAACTAAGCTAATCATAAACCCTATAAATCCAATCCAAAAAGTTAATTTTAGGTATAGTAATTCGTTTTTTATTGAGTCTGTTAAACCACTATAATTTAAGCGTCTTACAATCCATGAATGCAAAACGCTGATTAAGATATTGAATACTACAAAAATAAAGCTAAATATTCCAAAAATTAATGATTTTGATAGAGTCTGTTTTTCCATAAATGATAACATTATTGTTTTACCAGTTACAAATAAAACGGACTAAATAAGATAAGGCGTGAAACTGAACCATACCCTTTAAAGGTATCGCCAGAGACCTAAGTACAATATAGTCAGTCCACGCCCTTATTGGACGCAGCTATTACACTATATTTTTTGTACTTATTCAAATTTGGCGATTTTATAAAGAAAAAATACGATAACGCTACTATGCTTTATGATGTCAATTTTTAAGGTTTTATTCCATTTTCAAATATATCAATTTTTTATTAAGAATATTATATCATTTTGCGCTACCTTTATGATATTTTATGCTAAAGCATTTCAGAAACAATCAGCACACAGTAAATTATAAAACAGTAAATAACCAAAAAAATAGATGAGTACACTACAACATTATATTAGAGATATTAAAGACTTCCCTAAACCAGGTATTTTGTTTAAAGACATTACACCATTGCTTCAAGATGCTGAGGCAATAAATATCTGCCTAAAAGCGCTAGTTAGCTTAGTCGGAAATCAATCCATAGATAAAGTTGTAGGGATGGAGTCTAGAGGCTTTTTTTTTGGAACATTACTAGCACAAAGTCTTAACGCAGGGTTTGTGCCTGCACGTAAAGCCGGAAAGTTACCATTTCATAAGTTATCGCAAACGTATCGTTTAGAATATGGAGAAAACACTTTAGAAATTCATAAGGACGCTATTACAAAAGGAGATCGCGTGTTAATACACGACGATGTTTTAGCTACTGGAGGTACTGCAGAAGCCGTTTGCAATTTGGTTAAACAACTAGGGGGACAAATTGTACAATGCAATTTTATAATGCAATTAACCTCCTTGAATGGAAAAGATAAGCTTAAGCATCATACTGTAAAATCGGTACTAAACTATTGATTTAATTTTCTTTAAGAAAAACTTTTTTTCAATACTTTATCTACCTAAATTTGTGTACAAAGTGGTCTATTATGCCATAATTTGTTTTTGTTATCTTCGCAAAAAAAATTTATGAATATCATACTATTAGTTATAGGTTTTATAGCCTTAGTCATAGGTGGAGAGTTTTTAGTACGGTCGTCTGTTGCCCTATCGTTTAAGCTCAATATATCCAGACTAGTTATAGGCATGACCGTAGTCTCTTTTGCCACTTCGGTACCAGAACTATTAGTAAGCTTAACAGCTGCTTTTAAGGGTAGTACAGACATTGCTATTACTAATGTTGTTGGGTCTAATATTGCAAATATTGGTTTGGTATTAGGCATCACCACTATTATAGGAGGTATAACTGTTACTAAGCGGTTTTTAACATTTGAATGGCCGGTTATGGTAATATTCTCTTTAATAGCTTATTATTTTTTGTACAACGACACCAAACTTAGTGCTGCAGAAGGCGCTATTCTATTTGCTACCCTAATAGTGTTTATTATTTTATTGTTGAAGCGTTCTAAAAAAGAAGCAAATATCGATGAGGTAGATGACGGGTTGACTAGCGTTTCTTATTTCAAAATTTTTGCGTGGCTTGCAATAGGAGGTTTGGCCTTATTTTATGGTTCTAATTGGTTAGTACTCGGGGCTACTGATTTGGCAAAACAAATAGGTGTAAGTGATGCTGTAATAGGTGCTACAATAATTGCTTTTGGCACTAGCGTTCCAGAATTGGCAGCTTCTATTATTGCTGCTGTAAAGAAAGAGAAAGCCATTTCTTTAGGGAATTTGATTGGCTCTAATATATTTAATATTGGCTCTGTGCTTGGGTTAACGTCTATTATTAAAACAATTCCTGTTACTGATCCTAAAATTTTGTCTAGCGATATCTTCTGGATGTTAGCATTTGCCTTAGTGTTACTCCCTCTAATTTTACTCCCTAAAAAACATCAAATAGGACGGTTTAAAGGACTAATCCTAGTGCTAGGCTACAGTGTGTTTTTAGTTTTTGCATTCAAATCTTAACCAATAGTTTTTTTCAAAATTACACTCTAGTTCCGAGAGGTTTTATCGTTTTAACTTTTTACCAATACTTATACCAATTGTTATTTAAAATGAACTATAAATAATTTGGAATATAGTGTGTTTAGAAAACATAGTCTTAGGTTATATTTATGCTTTATATTGCAATAGAAACGAATGTTATGGCTTATATTGAGTTATAAATTAGCATAACAATCATTTCCATTTTATTCTATAAAAAAACATATAACCCTTTCTATTTTTTTGTACTTTCACAATAATGTATCTTGGTTTTATTCATATGAATCTTGCAAGCATACAAATAAAACGAACAATGTATTAAACAACAATATGACTAATAAAATTAACAAACTATTTGATATAAAATACCCAATTATTCAAGCAGGGATGATTTGGAATAGTGGCTGGAAATTAGCCTCTGCCGCAAGTAACTCAGGCATACTAGGATTAATAGGAGCTGGATCCATGTATCCAGACGTACTAGAAAAACATATTGAAAAATGTAAAAAAGCAACCCAAAATCCTTTTGGCGTTAATGTTCCAATGCTGTATCCTAATATTGAGGAAATTATGGATATTATTATTCGTCAAGATGTAAAAATCGTATTTACATCGGCTGGGAATCCTAAAACTTGGACAAATTGGTTAAAAGACCGAGGGGTAACTGTTGTGCATGTAGTAAGTAGTTTAAAATTTGCACTAAAAGCACAAGAAGCAGGTGTAGATGCCGTAGTTGCAGAAGGCTTTGAGGCTGGAGGGCATAATGGTCGAGACGAAACCACTACCCTAACATTGCTCCCTATAGTCAAAGAGCACCTTAACATACCTCTAATAGCTGCAGGAGGCATAGCAACAGGAAACGCAATGTTAGCCACTATGGTATTAGGTGCCGATGGCGTACAAATAGGAAGTCGTTTTGTTGCTAGTAAGGAATCTTCAGCTCATCCATCTTTTAAAGAAGCGGTTGTAAAGGCAAAAGAAGGCGACACACAATTAACATTAAAAGAGTTGGCTCCTGTTAGACTTATAAAAAATAAGTTTTATACCGAGTTAGAGACCTTGTACAAAACAGCACCTACCACAAGCGAGCTAAAAACACTATTAGGAAGAGCGAGAGCAAAAGCAGGAATGTTTGAAGGCGATCTGGATAATGGCGAGCTAGAAATTGGTCAAGTTTCCGGGTTAATACACGATATACAGTCCGTAGAAGACATTGTAAAAAACATTATTGAGGAGTTTGAGCGTGCTAAACAGTTAATTAAAACGTTTTAAAAAGGTAATGTCTTGCTAATTATTGCTCTCTTTTTGGGGTATGTTTTTTAAAATTTCTAACATAAATGCCCAATATTTTTGTACAGACGATATTTGCGCACGTTCATCTGGAGAGTGTGCTCCTTTTATGGTAGGTCCAAAACTTATCATTTCCATATTAGGATAGTGTTTTCCTAAAATACCACACTCCAAGCCTGCATGGCATGCTGCAACGTGAGCTTTTTCTCCATTAATCTTTTCATACAAACGTTCCATAACAGCTAGAATAGACGACTGCATGTTTGGAGTCCAGCCAGGATAGTCGCCAGAGTATTCAACATCACAGCCTGACAACTCAAACGCAGATCTTAGGCCATTGGTTAAATCTATTTTTGATGTTTCTACAGAAGATCGAGTTAAACAGCCAATAGTTATCGTCCCGTTTTGTATAAGTACCCTAGCAATGTTATTAGAGGTTTCTACTAGATCTGTAATATCTGAACTCATTTTGTACACTCCGTTATTAGCAGCATATAAGGCTCTTAATATCCCTTCTTGGGCGCTTAGTTCCATAACTTTTTTGGGCGTTTCAGTTTTGGAATACACAATTTCTAATTTTGGCTCTACAGAAGCGAGTTCTGCTTTAATTATACTAGATTGCTTCTGGATTTCAAATTCAAAGTTATTGGTTTGATTTGCGTTTACGGCAATAACCGCATTACTTTCTCTAGGAATTGCATTGCGCAAACCTCCGCCATCAATTTCAGAAATTCGAAGACCAAAACGCTCAAAACCACCAAACAGCAAACGATTCATTATTTTATTGGCATTCCCTAAGCCTTCATGAATTTGCATTCCAGAGTGCCCGCCCTGCAATCCTTGTACTGTTAGTGTATAGCCCACTTTTATCTCCGTGGTATCTTCTTCCTTATAGCTTCGTGTTGCCGTAACATCTACTCCTCCGGCACAGCCTATACCTATTTCGTTATCTTCTTCGGTGTCTAGGTTTAATAAAATACTTCCCGTTAGTAAGTCGTTTTTTAATCCAATTGCGCCTGTCATTCCTGTTTCTTCATCTATGGTAAATAGTGCTTCAATAGCAGGATGGCTAATGGTTTTACTTTCTAAAATAGCCATAATTGTAGCAACGCCGAGACCGTTATCTGCCCCCAATGTAGTCCCCTTAGCACGTACCCAGTCACCATCTATATACATCTCAATCCCTTGGGTGTTAAAATCAAAAATAACTGCTTTGTTTTTTTGATGTACCATATCGAGATGCGACTGCATTACAATTGTTTTCCTGTCCTCAAAACCTTGAGTTGCTGGCTTCTTAATTAGCACATTACCAACCTGATCCTCAATTGTTTCTAGATTTAGTTTTTTTCCAAAATTCTTCATAAACGCAATAACACGTTCTTCTTTTTTCGATGCTCTAGGTACCGCATTTAAGTCGGCAAAATTATTCCATAGCGCTGTTGGTGATAATGCTCTTATTTCAGAATTCATATGTACATATTAAGGTTACACAAAAGTAATAAAGATGATATAGCATTTAGTTATTTCAAAAGATATTTTAAAAAATTAATTAATTATTATACATTCGCATTTCTTTTTAAGAAAGAGCAAAGCAAATTTTATATTTTCAAACCTTAATTTTACAAAATGAAAACAAGAATAGTATTCGCAATTTTAGTCGTAGCATTATTTTTCTCATGCAACAATGGTGCAAGAACAGGAGCAAACATAAGTTTAACTACAAATATCGACTCTGTAAGTTATGCAGTAGGTATTAACCAATCAAAAAACTTACTAACTCAAGTCCCAGAATTTAACGTCGATGCCTTTGTAGCGGGTTTTTTAGCCGTTGCAGACTCTACGGATTTAAAAATTCCTGAAGATAATGTTCAAACTATCCTACAAGCTTTTGGTAAAAAAATTCAAGAAAGACAGCAGGCTAAAAGAACAAAAGAGTTAGAAACTCAATATAATGATGTAAAAAAGGAAGGCTTAGACTTTTTGGAAGCAAACAAATCTAAAAATGGCGTAAAAGTAACTGCTAGTGGTTTACAATATATGGTTGTAAAAGAAGGAAAAGGAAAAAAACCTGAAGGGCCAACAGCAAATGTTACTGTAGCATACAAAGGAACAACGCCAGACGGTACTGAGTTTGATAGTAACGACTCTGCTACCTTTGCTCTAAATGGGGTTATTCGTGGCTGGACAGAAGGCGTGCAACTAATGAAAGAAGGGGCTAAATACAAATTTTTTATCCCACAAGAATTAGCATACGGTGCAAACCCAAGACCAGGAAGTCCTATTAAACCTTTTATGCCTTTGGTTTTTGAAATAGAGTTACTTAAAGTCAACTAAACGATTTACTAGTCATAAATTATTGCCTAAGAGGTCTGAATGCTATTCAGACCTCTTTTTTATACCAGTTGTTATTTAAAATCAGTTATAAGTAGTTTAGAATATAATGTTTCGATGACATAGAAAACCTAAATATAGCCTTAGTTATGTTTCGGTTTTATAGTGATATATAGACGTAATAGAAACGAATGATATCGTTTATTTTAAGTCATAATTGGTATTATTAAACTATTGAACAAAATAGACTAATAATTTATAAAACATTTACTTATTTTTGAAGTATGCTTCAAAAAATAAAAGTAATTATTGCATTTAGCCTTATTCCGCAATATGCGTTAATACAACTAGCATCCAAGTATCCCGAAGCTATAGAGCGTTATTACAGCCATGGCATTTATCCTTTTACCTCAAGAGTATTACGCTATTTATTAGGCTGGATTCCTTTTTCGGTTGGCGATTTAATATTGGGAGGGGTATTGCTTTATAGTGTACGCTGGTTAATTGTAAATAGAAAACGTATTATTAAGGACTTTAAGGCGTGGTTAATTGATGTTTTTTTTGCTGTAGCACTGGTATTTTTTGCTTTTTACTTTTTTTGGGGGATGAATTACTATCGTCTCCCCATACACAAGACACTCAATATATCAACTGCCTATACTACCGAAATGCTTACGGAGGTCACAAAAAAATTAATTTCAAAATCGAATGCCATTCATTTTAGCATCACAAAAAACGATACGCTACAAGTAAGTGTTCCTTATAGCAGAAAAGAATTATTACAAAAAAGTGCCAATGGCTATAAGGCTTTAGCTCAGCAACATCCAAAACTAGCACACAACACGACAAGCACAAAACTTTGTTTGTACAGCTTACCACAAGCCTATATGGGGTTTAGTGGCTATATTAATCCTTTTACTAACGAGGCACAGGTTAATTACCTTACTCCACTCTACCAACTCCCCGATACGATATGCCACGAACAAGCGCACCAAATAGGTTATGCGGCAGAAAACGAAACAAACTTTATTGGTAATCTAGCTGCAATTTATAACAACAACTTATACTTTAAGTACTCTGGCTATGTCTCTGCCTTAAAAGATTGTCTTAATGAAGTTTACCGAAGAGACCGAAAACAATATGCAACTTTAGCAAAATCCATTAATAGCGGCATTCGTAAAAACTACCAAGAATCTCGCGATTTTTGGGATGCTTATGAAAATCCTTTGGAACCATTATTCAAATCCAGTTATAATACTTTTTTAAAAGCCAATAAACAAAGTAAAGGCATTAAAAGCTATAGCTATGTTGTTGCCCTGCTCGTAAATTATTTTAAAGACAAAGAATTATAAAATGTTAAAAAAAACATAAGCTTTCTCTTACATTGTATAAATCAGTATCTTTAAAGCTACTAACTTTTACGACCTAAAACATGATAAAAAAATATATTTTTGCAATAATACTCTTGTGTACCTACACAATATCTGCCCAAGAGTACTTTCCTAAAAACGACGGTGTAAAATCAAAAAACACAAATTATACTGCATTTACAAATGCTAAAATTTATGTCACACCAACACAGGTTATAAAAAAAGGAACTTTGCTCATTAAAGATGGTAAAGTAGCGGCTACAGGACCTTCTGTTAAAATACCATCAAACGCTGTTGTTGTTAATTTAGAAGGCAAAAGTATATACCCTTCTTTTATCGATGTGTATTCTAAGTTTGGTGTAAAATCGCCACAACGTCAAAGCAACAATGGTCGCCCACAATACGACGCTAGTCGCGAAGGTTTTTACTGGAATGACCATATTATGCCAGAGCAAAACGCCGTCGATAAATTTAGTTTTGATAACAAAACAGCCAAAGACTTAAAAAAAGCAGGTTTTGGTCTTGTTAATACTCATGTGCAAGATGGTGTTGTAAGAGGTACAGGGGCGTTAATTGCTTTAACAAATAAAGGTGGCGATGCCGAACGTATTTTAGACGGTCGTTCGGGGCAATACTTATCGTTAAGCAAAAGTGTAACGTCGGCACAAGTGTATCCCTCGTCTATAATGGGAACTACTGCCCTGCTTAGACAAATGTATCATGATGCAGACTGGTATGCTAAAGGAAATACCACAGGAAAGGATAGATCATTAGAAGCCCTAATCGCTAATCAAAATTTAGTTCAAATTATTGAAGCAGGAAACAAACTTAACGACGTGCGAGTAGACAATGTAGGCGACGAGTTTGGTATTCAATACGTTATTGTTGGTGGTGGCGATGAATACGAACGTCTTTCTGAAATTAAAGCAACAAACGCTACCTATATTCTCCCTGTCAACTTTCCAAAAGCTTACGATGTTGAAAATACATTTTTAGCAAACGCATTGAGCATTGCAGATATGAAAGAATGGAACCAAAAAGCCTACAACCCAAAGGCGTTAGCAGATAACAACATTCCTTTTGCCTTTACCACACACCAGTTAAAATCTCCTACAGAACTAAAAGAAAATATCCTAAAAGCCATTAACTACGGTCTAGACAAAACTAAAGCCTTGGAAGCTCTAACAACCATGCCTGCCAAAATACTAGGAAAACAAGATCTTATAGGAGTGCTTAAAAATGGTGCATTTGCAAATTTTTTAATTACCTCCGGAGATATTTTTGACAAAGAAACCACACTTTATGAAAACTGGGTAAAAGGCGACAAAACCTTAATCGAGTCTATGGATGTTAAAGACATAAGGGGCAATTACAGCAGCACAATTAATGCTGTTACCTACCAAATAGAAATTACTGGCAGTATTAGTAGCCCAAATGTTAAAGTAAAAAGCGGGGCAAACACCATAGGCGCCAAACTAACTTATGCAGACAGTTGGGTAAACCTAGTGCTAACTAGCCCAGAGGCCTCTAAAAAAGAATTTATTCGCCTATCCTCTAGAGTTACAGATGCCGACAACTTAAAAGGTAAAGCAACACTCCCAAATGGAAAAGAAACCTCCTTTATAGCTAAAAAAACATCAAAATCAGACTCTAAAAAAGAGAAAAAAGATAAAGACAATACAAAACCCAATATGCTTCCTGTAACCTACCCAAACACAGCATACGGTTTTAATAGCCTGCCCAAACAAGAAACAATGCTATTTAAAAATGCAACGGTTTGGACTGGTGAGGCAGAAGGAATTTTAAAAAATACCGATGTTTTAATAAAAAATGGTAAAATTGAAGCCATAGGGAAAAACCTAAATACTAAAAAAGCTAAAATAATTGATGCTACCGGAAAACACCTAACCGCAGGTATTATAGATGAGCATTCGCATATTGCAACATCTAGCGTTAATGAAAGTGGTCATAACTCTACTGCCGAAGTAAGTATTGAAGACGCGGTTGATCCAGACGATATTGACATTTATAGAAACTTAGCAGGAGGCGTTACCTCTATTCAAATCCTACACGGTTCTGCAAACCCTATTGGTGGGCGATCGGCTATTATTAAACTAAAATGGGGCGAATCTGCAAAAAATTTAATTTACAAAAACTCTCCAAAATTCATAAAATTTGCGCTAGGCGAAAACGTAAAGCAATCCAACTGGGGCGACAACCAAACGATACGCTTCCCTCAATCTAGAATGGGCGTAGAGCAAGTGTTTGTAGATTACTTTACAAGAGCAAAACACTATGAAGCCTTAAAAAAGAGCGGACAACCTTATCGCAAAGACACAGAAATGGAAGTGCTGGTCGAAATCTTAAATGGAGAACGCTTTATTAGTTGCCACTCTTATGTGCAAAGTGAAATTAATATGCTTATGAAAGTTGCAGAACAATTCAATTTCAAAATAAATACTTTTACACATATTCTTGAGGGCTATAAAGTTGCCGACAAAATGAAAGCCCATGGTGTGGGCGGATCGACCTTTAGCGATTGGTGGGCCTATAAGTTTGAGGTAAACGACGCTATTCCCTACAATGCTGCAATTATGCACAATGCAGGCATAACGGTAGCCATAAATAGTGATGATGCAGAAATGTCACGCCGTTTAAACCAAGAAGCAGCCAAGACTGTAAAGTATGGCGGTGTTAATGAAGTGGATGCTTGGAAATTTGTAACCCTTAATCCCGCCAAGCTACTGCACCTAGACGACCGTGTTGGAAGTATTAAAATTGGTAAAGATGCCGATGTGGTATTATGGACTGACCACCCTATGTCTATCTACGCCAAAGCAGAAAAAACGATTATTGAAGGTGCTGTGTATTTTGATTTGCAGCGAGACACACAACTTAGAGCAAACATGAAAGCAGAAAAAACAATGCTATTAAAAATGATGCTTCAAGATAAAAATAAAGGGTTAAAAACACAACCTATAAAAGCACTAGAAAAGAAACAACTACACTGCGATTCTGAATAATTTTTTAAACCGTAAATCAATGAAACAACTTATATATACAATCTCCTTTTTAATACTAAGTCACTCTGCAATTAGCGCACAACAAACTCCTGGCGCAGCGCAAACAGAAACATTTTCTATTGTTGGTGCTACAGCACATATTGGAAATGGCACAGTACTCGAAAACAGTGTTATTATTGTAGAAAACGGAAAGATACAAGGCATCAACGCCAACGGAACACCTAAAGGAACTGTTATCAATGCTAAAGGAAAGCATGTGTATCCAGGCTTTATAACCGCCAATTCCTCTTTAGGACTAATAGAGGTTAATGCCGTAAGAGCAAGTAATGATGCTAACGAAATTGGAGGAATAATACCCCACGTTAGAAGTTTAATTGCTTACAATGCCGAATCCAAAGTTGTAGAGTCTATGAGGCCAAACGGTGTTCTAGTAGCACAAATCTCCCCAAAAGGAGGTCGAATTTCCGGAACCTCATCTATAGTACAACTAGACGCTTGGAACTGGGAAGATGCCGCTATAAAAATAAACGATGGCATACACCTTAATTGGCCCAATCCTTTTGCTAGAGGTCGTTGGTGGCTAGGCGAAGATCCAACTCTAAAATTAAACACAAACTACACTAAGCAAATAGAGGAGCTAAATACTTTTATAAAGGACAGTAAAGCCTACTTAAAAGGCCCTAAACATATTAAAAACATTCCTTTTGAAGCGATGAAAGGATTGTACGACGGTAGTCAAAAATTATTTTTGAACGTAAACAGCGAAAAAGGGATTATTGATGCTATTGCTTTTGCTAAACATAATGCCATTAGTAATTTGGTAATAATAGGAGGCTACGAAGCTTATAAGGTAGTGGATGTGCTAAAAGAAAATAACATCCCTGTCCTAATAGATCAAACTCATCGTTTACCCAACTCTAGCGATGACGATTACGACTTGCCCTACAGGTTTCCTAAATTGCTAATGGATGCAGGAATATTAGTTGGGATACATACAGGGGCGGTATCTAACTTCCAAACACGAAATTTACCTTTTTATGCAGGTACAGCAGCAAGAGAAGGCTTAAGCAAAGAAGACGCCTTAAAGTTAATTACCTCCAACACTGCAAAAATACTAGGAATAGATAAGCAATTGGGAACACTAGAAGTAGGTAAAGCTGCAACCCTTTTTATTAGCGAAGGAGACGCCTTAGATATGCGAACAAACAAACTAACACATGCTTATATTAACGGCAGGTCTGTTAGTTTAGAAACACACCAAACAGAACTTTGGAAACGCTATAGTAATAAATACAAAACTCAACAATAACAGTGTTTTAGACTCTAATATAATTATGATTAAAATATACCATAATAGTCGATGCAGTAAGTCCAGATGTGGTTTAGACCTCCTTAATAAGTCTGGAAAAAAGTTTGAAGTTGTAAAATACTTAGAAGACAGTCTAGACAAAGAAGAACTTACACATATTATAGCACTACTAAACATTAGCCCAATACAACTAGTTCGCAAAGAAGAGACTATATGGAAGGCAGACTATAAGGGTCGTAAGCTTACCGATTCGGAAATTATAGATATTATGCTAAAACATCCTAAACTAATTCAAAGACCAATAGTAATACATCACGATAAAGCAGTTATTGGCAGGCCTCCAGAGCTTATACTTGATATTATTTAAATTCACTATTTATCTCAACGATCTAGTATCTAAAAAGTTAGGACTGGTAATAAATACTTACACCAGTTATTATTCAAAATGAGTCGTAAATAATTTGGAATATACTGTGTTTATACAAAATAGAAAACCTAAACATAGCCTTAGCTACGTTTAGGTTTTATAGTGATATATAGACGCAATAGAAACGATCTATATGGCTTATTTTGGGCAATAATTGGTATTAACACGTTTTGGCTTGTGTGATTGGTTTTTGAGCGCTAGCCAGTTATTCCCTTAGTTTCCTGTTATTCCGTTTATAAATGTATCTACAAATTCAACAATTTGTTTTAGTATTTTATCTCCTAATTTCTTTCGTTTTAGTACGCTTGGTTTTTCACCTTCTATCAATTCCAACACTTCGTCTCGCAAAGGTTCACGTTCTGCATACAGATAGTTTTCTATCAGTTTTTGCGTTTTTTCTTCCGATAGATTTTCTTCTGCTGTTAGTTTCTTAAACGCTTTCTTTTGCTCTTCATTCCAATAGACTTCAAATGCTTCTGGAATAGCATCTGTATCTTCTATTTTTGGAAGATTCTCGTCTATAAATTGCTGTATTAATTCTCGTTTACTTCTTAAATTCACTTCTGTGTTCAACAAGTTGTTAATTTCCTGTTCTGTTTTTGTTACATCTTTTTGAGTGTCCGATTTTAGTTTAATCAATAGCTGAATAATGTAATTTACATTGATTTCGTCTCGGTGGATTAATTCCAATTCAAAATCTACGTCTTCTAAAATAGACACTTTTTCAGCTGAATTATCATTTTTTACTTTTTGCCACAAGTCCAAATACTTGCTTTTATAATCTTCAAAAAGTTGCTCGCTCATTGCTAAATCTTCCCATTTAAAATCTGAAAACGCATTTAGAATGTTTTTAATACGCATTAATTGGCGGAAAGTTTTAATAAATGCCAACTCATCATCTTCCGAAATTAAATCGTTGACACTATTTACGGTTGGTGTAATTTTTATGAATTCAATAAAAGATGCATTGAATTTTGAAACATAATCATTATAAGGTTCCATTATGATGACTTCAATAGCTTCTTTATTGCTAAACAAGGTTATGGCGTCATCGGTTGCTTTTTTTAGGTTTCTAAAAACAACTATGTTTCCTTGCGACTTTTGTTCGTTTAGTATTCTGTTGGTTCTTGAGTATGCTTGTATTAAGCCGTGATATTTTAGGTTTTTATCTACATACAACGTATTTAATGGCGGACTGTCAAACCCTGTTAGAAACATATTGACCACCAATAAAACATCAATTTTACGTTCTTTTACTTTTTTAGAAATGTCGTTGTAATAATTGTAAAACGATTGGCTGTCTTTGGTCGAAAATTTAGTACCAAACATGGTGTTGTAGTCCACAATATATTGGTCCAATTTATCTCTAGAATGTGCATTCATACCATACAATGCAGGTGTTTCTTCTACTACTGATACTTCTTCTGGAATAAATCCATTGGCATCTGCATCATCTTCATTGGCTACGTAGCTAAATATGGTGGCAATTTTTAAACTGTGTTTGCCTTCTTCTTTTTTCTTCTGAAATAAATCGTAATATTTTATCAAGTTTTGTACCCCACTTACGGCAAACATACCTGTAAATTCTTTTTGGTGGGTTTTACGATTGTGATTGGCTATGATATAATCGGTTATTTTTTCTAAGCGAGCTTCGCTGTCCATTAACTCTTTCGTGTCGATGTCTTCTACTTCAATATCTATTTCGGTTGCCGATGCTGTGCGTTTGTAACGTCCCACATATTCTACCGAAAATTTGAGTACGTTTTCATCTTTTATGGCATCTGTAATGACATATTTATGTAAACACTCGCCAAACAGCTCTTTGGTGGTTCGTTTTCCTAATTCGTTTTTTACGGCATTGTCTTTAAAAATAGGTGTTCCTGTAAAACCAAACATTTGGTTGTTGTTAAAAAAGGCTTTTATTCTGTTGTGTGTATCGCCAAATTGCGAACGGTGGCACTCATCAAAAATAAATACAATTCGTTCGTCTTGTAGTTTCTCCATCTTTGCTAAATACTTGGTTTTACTAATTGCCGTATTTAGTTTTTGTATGGTTGTAACGATGAGTTTAGTGTTGTCCGAAAACTGTTTTACCAAGGCTTTGGTATTGTCTGTACCATCGATACTGCCTTTGTTAAAACTGTTAAACTCTTTGGTGATTTGGTAATCTAAATCTTTTCTATCGACCACAAATACCACTTTTTTAACCTGTGGCATATTCATAATTATTTGACTTGCCTTAAAAGATGTTAAGGTTTTGCCCGAACCTGTGGTATGCCAAATGTATGCGTTGTTGTTGGAGTTTTCTACTTGGTTTACTAGATTTTCTACGGCATAAAATTGGTAGGGACGAAGCACCATTAGTATTTTATGTGTTTCGTTAAGTACAATGTATTTGCTTATCATTTTTGAAATATGACAAGGCTCTAAAAAATCGCTCGTAAAACCGTTTAAAATATTAGTTTGACGTTTATTGTCTTTATCTGTCCAATAAAACGTTTGTTTAAACGATTGGTGTCTGTTATTGGCATAATACTTTGTGTTTACACCATTGCTTATAATGAAAATTTGTACATATTGAAACAAAGCCGATTTTGCACCAAAAGAATGCCTTTGATAACGGTTTATTTGGTTAAAGGCTTCTTTCATTTCTAAGCCTCTACGCTTTAGTTCTATTTGCACCAATGGCAAACCATTGATAAGCAACGTAACATCATAGCGGTTTTTGTAACTCCCTTCCATAGTAACTTGGTGCGTTACCTGAAATTGATTTTGACACCAAAAATCTGTGTTTAAAAACTCAAAATAAAGATTGTCGCCATTATCACGCTCTATGTGTTGTTTGGCACGTAGCGTTTTTGCTTTTTCAAAAACTGAACCTTTGCTTAGGATATTTAAAACACGCTCAAACTCACTAGCTGAAAATGTAATATTGTTGTGCTTTTCTAGCTGTGTTTTTAGGTTAGCCGTTAAAGCCTTTTCATCTTTAATTACTACTTTTTCGTACTTCAACTTTTGTAGTTGTGCTACTAATTGATTTTCTAATACTTGTTCTGGTTGTGTACTCACTTTAATGAATCGTTATTCCAATTTGCAGGATTGTTTATGATGTAATTTGAAATATTTTGATATTCAATACTATTTCTTATAATATGGTCGTGATAATTGGGTTGAAAAAAATGGTTATTCTTATTGTATTTCGGAATAGATAATTTTTGTTCATCAATATAATCGTCAATTTTGGTATTTACCGAAGATTTGAATCCGGCAATGAATGATGAAATTGATTTTGGTAATCGGATGGGTGGGTTCCGTTTAATGGATAATGATTTTGGATTAATTGGCAGGGGTTTTTCGTTGGGGGAAATGGTGGCGTTGGGGGGAATTGTGGTGTTGGGTAGAGACGCACGGCCGTGCGTCTCTACGGATGACACGTCATTTACGAATGGCATTTCATTAACGTATGGCGTTTCATTGCCCGGTGGTGTATATATTTCGACAATGGCGTGTAAATGATTTGGCATTATTACAAATTGGTGCAATATCAATTCATTTCGTATTTTGAACGATTTATGCCATTCTGTTTCAACAATTTTACCAAAATCGGATAATATTATGTTTTGATTAATAATTTTGCCCAAATTACATTTTCTGTTTTGTGTGTTAATGGTTAAAAAATAAAGGGCATCTGTCGAATAATCCCAATTGGATTTTCGGTGCGATTGTATGCGGTATTTATTTTTAAATTTATCCATTTTTTATACAAACATTTGTTGTAACATCCCTTTTTTGTACGCCTTGATTTGTTCTATTTTTTCAGTTACTGTATTTATTTTAGCATCTATTTTAGATAAGAAATTGGCTATTTTGGTTTGTTCTTTTAGATTTGGAAGTTGAATTTTATAATCTAATAAATCTACTACTGTAATATTTGCTTGATTTGCATTGCCTCTTTTTATTGATTTTATGTAGTTAAAATATTTATCTGTATTTATGTAACCATATATAAAATCATTGTTAAATTTAAAATTTACATTAAACTTTAATAAATTTTGATTTAAATAACCAAGATTATCTTCTTTAACCAAAATTCCTCTACCAACAGAAGAATCTCTTAACTCAGGATTTGACCCAACAGTTGTAATAATAATATCTCCTTTTGATAATTTATATTTTATGAATTCTTTTGATCTTGATTCATTGATAAAAATTTTATTACCAACACTTTTAACCTTATCAGATCCTAAATCTGAAACTCTTACGATTCTAGATCCACTATCAGAATAATTGGAAGACTTAAAAGCAAATCCTTTTGTATAAGTTGTTACCTCCCCCAAGGTCTTCACTTCCCACTCCGGAAAATCTTGTCCATTATCCTCTTTAAACCTGATTTGTTGGCTAAAGATTTGTTGCATCATTCCTTTTTTGTACAATTCTAGTGCGGTTTTCTTTTCTTGTAGTTGGGTTAGTTTTTTGTCTACAATACTAAAAAAATGTGCTATTTTTTGTTGTTCGGGTAGGGTTGGGAATGGAAGTTTGATTTTTGAAAGATTATCAAAAAACAAATATTGCCTTACACCACCTTCTTGAAATCTTAAAACAGAGGTTTTAAAATGGTTGGTATCTAAAAAAGCTAACAAAAAAGAGTCGTCAATTTTATCATCTGTTTGAAAACAAACATAAAGCGAGCTAATTAAAATATTCGCTAAATTGTAACTATATCCAATAGAACCTACATTAATTCTTGCAGGATTATACGCAAAAGTATTTGGTTGAATAATTTTATAAATACTAATATCAAAACCTCTATCATTACTACTAACACCATCAAATTGCTCCGATTGTGGAAGGAAACCTTCTTTGTTATTAATGGAGTAAACAGGTAGAATTAAGTTTTTTTTATTCTTCTTGTCCGTTTTCTTAATATGCTGCCCTAATTGCTCATTTAACCACTCCCCTTCAAACTCAGGAAAGCGAACTTTTGGTATTTTGTTTTGTTGCTTTTCCATATTTTAAAAAGGGGTGTCAATATTTAGTTCCTTGCACAAAGCCATCAATTCTTTGTCTGTTTCTTGCATGCTGATTTCTAATTTTTTTAAGGTTTTAGAAACTTCGGTAATATCAACAGGTTTTTCTTCCACAAATGTGTTTACATATCTTGGTATGTTCAGATTATAGTCGTTTTCGGCTATTTCTTCTAAAGTTGCTACATAAGCGTATTTGTCAGCTTCTTTTCTTTCTTTGTAAGTGCTTACTATTTTTTCAATATTGGTTTCGCTTAGTACATTTTGTGTTTTTATTTTTTCAAAATGTTGACTACTGTCTATAAATAGAATATTATTTGGGTTTTCTCTACATTTTTTAAAGACTAAAATACACGTAGGAATAGACGTTCCGTAAAAGATATTGGCAGGCAGGCCAATTACGGCATCTAAGTAGTTGCGGTCTTCTATCAAGTATTTTCGTATGTGTTGTTCGGCACCACCTCTAAACAAGGCTCCGTGCGGTAACACGAGTGCCATTGTTCCGTTTTCTGCCAAATGGTGAATCATGTGTTGTACAAAGGCAAAATCGGCTTTAGATTTTGGAGCTAGTTTTCCGTATTGGCTAAACCTATCATCACTTGTGAACAATGGATTTGCAGACCATTGTGCCGAAAATGGTGGGTTGGCAACAATGGCTTCAAAACGCTCGTCAATATGTTGTGGGTGCTCTAGGGTGTCTTCTTGTTTTATGTCGAACTTTCGGTAATGAATATCGTGCAATATCATATTCATCCTTGCCAAGTTGTAAGTGGTACGGTTGAGCTCTTGTCCGTAAAAGTTGGTTACACTTTCTACTTCTTTTGCTACACGCAGTAACAATGATCCTGAGCCACAGGTTGGGTCGTAAACCGATTTTAGTTTTGTTTTGCCTGTGGTTACTAATTTGGCTAAAACCTTGCTTACTTCTTGTGGGGTGTAAAACTCGCCTGCTTTTTTTCCTGCCCCACTTGCAAATTGTCCAATAAGGTATTCGTAAGCATCTCCTAAAACGTCGATTTCTGTATTTTCTAATTTAAAATCAATTTTGTTTAAGTGCGATAGCACTTTGGCAATAATTTCGTTTCTTGCTTCTGGCGATTTTCCTAGCTTGGTAGAGTTTAAGTCCATATCTTCAAACAGATTATCAAAATCTTCTTCGCTTTCCGTTCCCATTGTGCTGAGTTGGATATTGGTTAAGATTTTTTGTAAATCTTCCAATATGAAATTGGAAACGCCTTCTACATCACTATTGCCTCTTTTGGCAATTTGACTAAATAGCTCGGTTGGTTTTAAGAAGTAGCCCAGTTTTTCAACTGCTTCTTCTTTTATGGCTTCAATATACTCTTGTCCGTTTTTGGTGTTTTCTTTTATTGAGGTAAATAGGATTTCGTCTGGTTTAAGAATGTCGTTGGCGTACATTCGCATTTTTTCGGATAGGTACTTGTAGAAAATAAAGCCCAAAATATAATCTCGAAACTCATCGGCATTCATTTTTCCTCTTAGGGTATTGGCGATATTCCATAGTTGTTGTTCGAGTTGTTTTTTTTGATCTTCGCTCATTTATTTTAGTCTATTTCTTTTGTGTGTCAATTTACATTTTTCTTTTCGGTTTGGTTATAGCGTTGGTAAGAAATTGTTATTTTGGGGTTTAGTGGGTCGGCTTTTCACTTTGTAGGTAACGGTCTTGTGTATGGCTCGTTGCGTGCAAATTAGCGATTATTTCCGGTTGAGCCACAAGCCAGATTTTTAAATTTTACTACTTATCTTTTTTATTAGTAATCGTCAAATTTAAAAATTTGCCGACTTTCCAAATATGCTTTAACTTCGGGTTAAGCAACGGATTAGCAATGAGCTATACACGTCTTTGTTGTCACACGTTTTTTATCCACAACATTTTTTAAACTTAATTCCACTTCCACAAAAACAGTAATCATTTCTTCCAATATTTTTAATTGATTCAGGGAAGTTCATTTCATACCTTTCCATAAGCGGTTTGTAATAATCTAAATCAAATCTTTGTGCAAAATCAGCGTCAAATGCCACTAAACCTGAATTTGGTCTTTTCTGTAATTTTGTTCTTAAATAGCCTTCAAAAAAACCGAGTTCGCTGTCTGCAATGAAGTATTTTGAGTTTTGTGTTCTTTTTTTTAAGTAATCAAATAAAAAGTCAAAGTTATCTGAGTATTCCATTATTATTTCAAGATCAAAAATACTCATAGTTATTGGCGTAACTTTTTCTTCTTGAAAGAATAATCTTGTGTGGGTGGTTATTGAAGCATAACTATCCAATACTACACAAGCGCAATAAATTTCATTTATTTTAGGAAGCTCGATTCTTTCTCCACTTTCTTTATACTGAAAATAACATTTATTACTCAAAATCAATTCGTAAGGTAAAGTAGCTTGGTCGTATGCATCCTTTACTGCAAGTTCAAAATCCTTTTCAAAAGTTTCAATATCTCCATTTTTTGATAATTGGCTCAATCTCTTTGATTTGACTTGAAAAATTAACATTTTGTCGTCTTTAACAACGCAGACATCAATTTCAGTAACTGTTGTCGCTTTTACTTCTTTTACTTCAACTCCAGAATGAATAAAATTTGAATCTATCTTTTTTGATAGTAGTTCAGCTACTATTTGTTCTGCTATATCACCTCTATTTTTTTGTGCTCTATTTATATATTTTCCATCATCAATCATCCAATAAAATGGACTGTCATAAATAGCTTCTGCAAGAGTATAGGGTAAAGGAATAATATAACTCGTGTCTGTTTTAATAACAGGTTTAATCTTAAACTAGTTTAAATCTCCGATTCCGTTGAAATCTTGATTTACAACTTCATTTTCTCCGAACGATAAAGAATCTAATATTTTCGTAAAATTTGGATTTTTCTTAAAAATATAGTTATTAAAACTGAAAGAGTAGAAGCTAATGAAATCATTTCCAAAATCTTTAACGTTCAATTTGAAATTAATAATTGACTTTAAATTTATGTAGAGGTTTTTGACATCGCTTAGATTGTAATTTTTGTTAACTGATAGCCAATTTTTGTCCCGAGAATATTTTGTTTCTAAGAAATTTACAAATTGATAATCATATGCACCTGAAGGTCCATAAAAAACGGTTTCTCTTACTGATGCAGGATTTGTTCTGAATTCTAAATGAAAATTTTCAGTTTCTCCAGGTTTTGGAAAATGTTTTAGAAAAGTAAAATGGTAATCATCCATTAATTTATGAATTTTACCAGCTCTAACTTTAAAACTGTCTTTACTAGATACTTTTTTATGTCGATTTTTTAGCCAAAGACCGAATAGAAATGTTATTTCATTTTCATTCAATAATGCTCTAAAATTTCTTGTAGCTAATTGGTCGGTCGAACAGTTTAAGTTTTCTCCGACTAAATAGAGTAGGATAGTCAGAATGAGAAGAAAACTCATTTAATTCGGCAATAATTTCATTTTCATCTTTCATTTTTTTTTCAAATGTGTGGCAACAAAGATATAGCAACCCATTATTATAACGGTTGTTATTCACAATGAGTTACAAATAGTATTGGAATATACTGTGTTTATACAAAATAGAAAACCTAAACATAGCCTTAGCTACTTTAGGTTTTATAGTGATATATAAACGCAATAGAAACGATCTATATGGCTTATTTTGGGCAATAATTGGTATTACTTTATAATTTTATTTTAAATCAACAATGATCTTTGGAGAAGAAGAGCTTGTTCTTGATAAATCTTCTAAATTAAACGCCCATAATCCTTCTGGTCCCATCCCTAAAAAATCTGTTGTGCCATCTATAGGAAAAATATTGCCTCTAAACATTGCGCCATACAGCCCAACGACGTCATCAAATCCATAAGTTTGAGGGTTAGTGTGAGCAGCTCTGCCATCTATACCAACTGGTAAGGTAATACCGTGGTTGGGATAAAATAGCTCAACAGTATGTAGCCACTCATGTACATAGGTATAAGGATCTGGATGGACAGGACTCCCGTTTTGCGTAAAGAAAGGTGCTTCAATAATACCAATAGAGTGATCATTCCTTCTAATTTCTCTTGCAAGACCTCCGTATCTGGTAGGGTAACTACAGGAACCATTTACCGAAAAAGAAGGCCAATATATAGAAATTAAATCATACTCCGTTAAGTCCATCCCTTTTGTGTTTTCTAAAAAATCAACAATACCGTTAGGTTGTTCGTTAACATTAATAGTCCAGTCATTAGGGTCTGGTACCGATGTAAAGCTAATAGTCGTTACACTTTCTGATATAAGATCCATTCTTTCTATATCCCATTGAATTGAGTTAAATGCATTTCGCTCTATCGACTCTATTCCTTGCATAAAATTATTAAAAGCGATATCAATAAAATTTTGTGATATATTTGTTTCGCATCCACCAGGAGCTTGCCCAGAGCCAAAACTAAGCCATAGGACTCTCCATGTTCTAGGAGTTGCTAAATCGTCTAAAGTAAATTCTATGTCTTGCCCAACACCATCTTGGACAGTTATTTCTTTTCTGTAATAGCCTTGGTTATCTCCTTCAACTCCTAAGGCTAGCATATGTGTCCCTGGTGTTAGCTCTATATCTAAAGGAAGGCTCATATTAGCATATTGATTGTCAATATATAGTGCTCCTCCAAATGCAGACGATATATTAATACTTGTACTTACAGCAGTGTCGTCATCTGTATCTGTATTGTCATCTATATTTGTATCCGTATCTATAGTATCGGTACTTGAACTGTCATCGCTACCTCCACAACTAATAAAACAAAATAGAATTAGTAGTAAAGAGCAAATTTTAATATTCTTAAAAATCAAATTCTTCATGGTTTTTTATTTTAAATTAAACATTTTGAACACGATTATATGTATAAATTCGTTGTCATTAATTTGGGCTAAATTAACTTTTATTTTATTCATAGTCCTTTAAAGGCAAAAAGATAACTATTGAGTTACCATAAAAGCACTATTTTTTTCATACAATAGTGCTATTGCAAATTTAAGAAATATTTAGCACGGTTTGTTATTCCTAAAAGCTAACTGCGTCATTGAGGGAAATTAGTATCAAAAACGATAGGCTAAGTTCGGTGAATTTAATTCTCATTAAACGCATTTTATTTACTTATATTATATATAAAAGCACTGATATAGACACAAAAAAGGGTGTTTGTTTCATTACTTAGACAAACACCCTGAATATAAATATTTTTAAAATAGTCTTTTTGTATTACAGCACTATTAAACCATATGCCCCAACAGACGGAAGTCCGGAAGCCGTGTATAATCCTACTTCTTCCAAATCTCCACCAGCTTTTATTTTAAAAACCATAACAGAACCTTTATTTCCAATCAATTGGTTTAAATAACGTCCATCTTTACTGACATAGTTATCGCTAAAAAACAATGTTTCTTCATTCATTTTAAAAGCCTTTTCATTTTTCATGGTTAAAACTCCATTGGTATTAATATCATAAGATGTTAATGAACTAGATAAGGCATTAGCTGCCCAGAGTGTATTTCCGTCTTTTGACACTTCTACCCAGCAGTTAGCTATTTGCCCACCTTCTTTATTTGCTCCAGTCATCACATCACCAGATACCATTGTTATTTTCCCATTACTGTCTACTACATAAGAAGATGTAGATCCTGTTTGCCAAGAATATTTTGGTGATTGAGGTACTTTATTAGACTCTTCTCTAAGGGCACCTTGATTGTTTAAAAATCTAGCTTCAGACACCAAAATAACATGTTTATTTCCTTTTTTAACGATATCAAATCCAACTGGAATTGGCATCCATCTATCATTTTTAGAGTCGTGTGGAGAACTTATTGTTGATATTGGATTTTCGGTAAGCATACCATTTGCTTTTACACCGTAAACTTTAATCAGTCCAGTTACTAGCTCTGCAACAACTAAATAACTCCCATCGGAAGTAAACGCAACACAGGTTGGACGAGCGTTTAATTTTACTGTAGAGTTTGCAATAGGAGTTAACTTGCCGTTATCATCAATTCTATATCCGGTAATGTTGCCGCTAAATGGGGGATTGGAAGCGCCACCTGAACTCGCAACATACACCAACTTTGCGTGCGAAGCTATACTTAAAGGGTGCTTATCTCCAGCAGCCACCGTGCTCTTTAGGGTAAGACTCTTGTCTTTGTTTACTGCAAAAGAACTCACAGTTGCATCGCCAGAGTTTACAACTAATAGGTGTTTATTATTAGTCGTCTTAAAAACACCGTAAGCAGAAATAAGAGGATCAACGCCATCTGCTAGTGGATGTGTTGGGTTGTAGCCGTTATCAAAAATTTCAATATTACCTGTTCCAGCACCGCCACTAAGAAACTCTCCTATTTCCTCTAGTGTTCCATCTGCTTTTTGGTTAAAAGCAACAATAGAGTTCACATCTGTTTTATTTGTTGCAATATAAATTGTCCCGCTATCTACAATAGGACTATCTACTCCTCTTTTTGTTACTCTGTTAAAACTTAATAATATAGTTCCAACTATAACTAAACTTAAAATTTTGGTTGTTGTATTCATAATAGAATTTTTTAATATATGGTTATGTAAATGATTTACTCTTTAAGGTCATTCAGTCAAAATATATAATAGCACTTATTGTTTTGATGAATTCTTGAATGTGGTATTTAAACAAGGAAAGCATATTGCTTAAATATAATTATTGGTTTATAAGATATAGACAAATATAATTTAATGGCAAGTCCTTTTACAGGACATTTTTCCAGTTTTTAAACTTCTTAAGTAGGTAATAAATCCGCATAATTAAACAACGATAGCAAATGATGATTTTGTACTGTTTTAAATATATCATTAAACAAAACACATTTTTAACACTATTTATGTAAGTATTATGATTCAAAAAAGACGGAAACATAACTATGCTTAATTTTAAAAAAGAATATGAAAATTATTATCATTAAAAATCTCAAACCTTTTTAGCGATGGGACTATAGGGTTTATGGGGTTCAATTTGCTAGACCTACCCTCGTAATCGTCGTCTGCAAATACAACCAACATAATTATTGTTAGATTAATATTTACTTTATAACTATAACACAATTGCATTAACTTCAAAAAAAAAAAAATTTATGAAAAAAACTATTTTTAAAAACATTAAAATTTGCTCTTTATTACTAATTCTACTTTGTTTTATTAGTTGTGGCAGCGATGATGGTTCATCAAACGATAATACAGTAGACATTGACACAAATGTAGACGATGATACAGATACAGATGATGATACTACTGTAAATACAAGTATTAGCATCTCATCTGCACTTACTGGTTCGCTTTATATTGATAGCCAGTACACTAATTTACTCCTTCCTACACAAATAAATTTAGCTCCAGGAACTCATCTATTATCATTAGGTGTAGAGGGAGATGACGAAGGCTATTATAGAAAAGAAATTACTGTCGAAGAAGGTGTTGGGCAGGATGTTGTATTTACTGTCGATGATTTAGCAGCTCCTAGAACATGGAGAGCGCTATGGATTAATTATACTACAGGACAAGCTCCAAATGGTTGCCAAACACAAGTATCTGATGATTTTGTTGAAATTGCCTTCAATAATTTTATGCAAGGAATAGAGTCTATAGAAAGAAATGCCTTTCGATCTGTAGAATGGGATGTAGAACGATTGAACATGACAACAAATGCTCCAGTAGTTAGCAACACACCATCAAGTGGTTTGCCAAATGATTGGACAATTAATGTTCAACAAGCAGGAGGTGTAATCGATGATTTAGAAAACAATCTAGGAATGGACTTAAGTGAGTATGATTTAATTTCTATATACTGGCCTTCTTGGCCTTCAGACCCTCAAAGCAATCCGTGTAATTACGTTACATCATACGGAGGTCTTGCGAGAGAAATTAGAAGAAACGATCATGCTATTGGTATTGTTGAAGTCCCTTATTTAGAAGTTGCTGGAAATCGCTTCCACCCAGACCCTTACACATACATACACGAATGGATACATACAATAGAGCGATTTTACCCGAATCATGATATTATCTTGCCTGTTGCCGGCGATGGCACTACTGCCCATGTTAATCCAGTATTTTTTGGTTTTAACGACGTTATAGGCTTATATAGTGCAGTTATTAGAGGTAATGTTCCTCCTATAGATGGCTCTATCGATTTCTTAGGAACTGGACCAGAGGGCTTATGGGCATTTAATTTAGAGGATTTATCACGAACAACGTCTTCCGCTGCACCTACCGTGATAATTGATTAAAGTTTCTTAAAAAGTAAATATTAAAAAACAGATAGCTTTTTTTACTAATCAAAAGCTATCTGTTTTTTTATTCAATATTATGTAATTGCTAATCAAAATAAAATAATTATTCTTAAACAGTGAGTTATACCAATTTATTACTCAAAATAAGCCGTACAATTCGTTTCTATTACGTCTATATATACCACTATAAAACCTAAACGTAACTAAGGCTATGTTTAGGTTTTCTATTTTATCTAAATACAATATCTTCCAAATTATTTATAGCTTATTTTAAATAACCGTTGGTATAAATTTAAAGTTTACTTAAAAAATAAATTATAGCTTTTATCTTACTTTTGTAACATGGAAAAAAAATTAACTCGACTCAACAAATTTTTAAGTGAAGTAGGTTATTGCTCTCGCCGTGCAGCAGATAAGCTCATTAATGAAGGTCGTGTTACTATAAATAATGAAGTTCCTGAAATGGGGACTAAAGTTACTCCTAGCGATATTGTACACGTGGATGGCAAGCACATTACAGCAACTACATCGGAGTTTGTGTATTTAGCACTAAACAAGCCTATTGGTATTGTTTGTACCACAGACAATCGTGTAGAAAAAAATAATATTATAGATTTTATTAATTACCCAAAGCGTATTTTTCCTATTGGGAGGTTAGACAAGCCTAGTGAGGGCTTAATTCTTCTTACTGACGATGGAGATATTGTTAACAAAATATTGCGTGCTAATAACAATCATGAAAAGGAATATATCGTAACCGTAGATAAACCTATTTCCCAAACCTTTTTAGAGCGTATGGCAAACGGAGTTCCTGTACTAGGAAAAGTAACTAAGCAATGTCGTGTTAAACAGGTTAGCTCCAACCAATTTAAGATTATTCTTACCCAAGGCTTAAACCGGCAGATACGCCGTATGTGTGAGTACTTAAACTATAATGTTACTGCCTTGAAACGTATAAGAATTATGAATATTACATTAGACCTCCCTGTTGGAGAGTATCGTGAGTTGACTAAAAAAGAACTTACCGAGCTTAATACCTTAATTAGTGAGTCTAACAAAACTGCTAATTTTTAGTTTTGTAGCCAACAAAAGAGCATTGAGTTTGCTAAATATGTTTTAATAGCGTTTGAGTAACGCTATCTAACACTTCAAAAGCTGTTTCTGCCATTTTATTACCTTTGTGGTCTAGAAGCGGGTTTACTTCTACAAGTTCCAAACAAACTACTTTATCTGTTTCTATAAATTTATTAATAATACGTGTCACTTCATACGGGTCAAACCCCTTTGCTACTGGTGTTCCTGTTCCGTAAGACACTAAGTCGCAGTCCATACTATCTACATCAAACGACACATAAATCATATCGCAGTGCTTAAGTCGATTTATTGCTTCTTTTAAAACGATATCTAATCCTCTGTAACGGACTTCTTCAACTTTGTAGTTCTTTATCCCTAGACGTTCTATTAATGTATCTTCTGGAGTTTCTGTGTCTCTTACTCCAAAATACACAAGGTCATCTGCTTTAATTTTTGTCTGGTCCACGCCTATTTTTTTCATAGCGTCCCAGTAATCTTCTGTATCTTTGGTTACGGTGTTAATCTTACACTCCAAGTTATTTATAGATAATGCTGCTGCTAGTGGCATACCGTGTACATTTCCGGAGGGCGAAGTGTAGGGTGAGTGTAAATCGGCGTGAGCATCTATCCATACAGCTCCTATACGCTTGTTAGGATATGCGGCTTTAATTCCGCTTAGTGTCCCTAGGGCTGAGGAGTGATCGCCAGAGATTACCAAAGGAAACATTTTGTTTACTAAACTGTCTGTTACTGCTTTTGCTACGCGAGTACATTGGTTTACAATGTTTTTAATTCGTTTTGCAAAGGGGGTATCTACCTTGTCGTAAATAGTATTGTTTTGAGTTGGTACGTCTTCAAATTTAAAACGAAAAAAATAATCATTTTCTTTATTGATAGCTGCAATTTCTATAGCATCAATTCCCATATCGGCGCCCCTAGTACCTGCTCCTATATCCGATCTGTTTTTTATAATTTTAATCATTTTTATTTATTTTTAGATATAGAAATGCCATTTAGAAATGTGTTTTTAGAATAAACAAGTTTCTAAATGGCGTTATAATATTTTGAAACAATTATCTTTTGTTTAAATCAACAAAAGCTCTAAGGTTTTCTCCTGTATATACTTGTCTTGGTCTACCAATAGGCTCTTTACGTAAACGCATTTCTCTCCATTGTGCAATCCAGCCTGGTAAGCGTCCTAAGGCAAACATTACCGTAAACATTTCTACGGGAATGTTCATTGCTCTATAAATAATTCCTGAATAAAAATCTACATTAGGATATAGTTTACGATCTACAAAGTAGGGGTCATTAAGGGCTTCTTGCTCTAAGCCTTTAGCAATTCCTAAAATTGGATCTTCTACTCCTAAATCGGCCAAAACTTTGTCGGCTTCTGCTTTAATAATTTTTGCTCGTGGGTCGAAGTTTTTATAGACACGATGTCCAAAACCCATTAAACGAAAGGGGTCTTGTTTGTCCTTGGCCTTAGCCATATATTTTTTGGTATCGCCTCCATCTTGTTTTATAGCTTCTAGCATTTCTAACACAGCCTGATTTGCGCCACCATGTAATGGTCCCCATAATGCAGAAATTCCTGCTGAGATAGATGCAAACAGCCCTGCATGAGATGAACCTACAATCCTAACTGTTGATGTGGAGCAGTTTTGCTCGTGGTCGGCATGTAATATTAATAGCTTATTTAAGGCTTCTAATACTATTTTGTTTTCTACGTAATTTTCGTTAGGCTTACAAAACATCATTTTTAAAATGTTTTGAACATAACCTAAGCTATTATCACCATAATCCAAAGGCAACCCTTGTTGTTTACGTAAAGTCCATGCTACGAGTACTGGAAACTTCCCTAATATTTTTATTATGGCATTATACATTTCTGCTTCCGAATCGACATTTACGGAGCTTGGATTAAATGCTGTTAAAGCACTTGTTAAAGACGATAGCACGCCCATTGGATGTGCCGATTTTGGAAATGCGTCTATGATTTTTTTTATATCGTCATCAACTACCGATTTTAATTTTATATCGGTATGAAACTTATCAAGTTGTTCTGCATTTGGTAACTCTCCAAAGATTAGTAAATACACAACTTCTAAAAAGTCTGCTTTTTCTGCAAGCTCTTCTATAGAGTAACCTCTGTATCTTAAAATCCCTTTCTCTCCATCTAAAAATGTAATATCGCTCAGGCAAGACCCCGTATTCTTATATCCAGGATCAATAGTTGTTACTCCTCCTGTAGCTGCTCTTAATGCTTTTACATCTATTGCTACTTCATTTTCTGTTCCTACAAATAACGGAAAATCATATTTTTGATTATTAACCTCTAGTGTTGCTTTATTTGGCATAAGTTTTACTTTTTTTTTATAAATTGTCGAAATACTTTCAGCTAAATTACGAAATATCTTATAATTTATAATACTTCGTGTAAGTAAATTTTAACGTTTTATATGAGCACAAATAGTGCTAAAAAAAAGAAAACAGATTATTATTTTTTATATTTAATAATTCGGTTTATAGCTGTATAAACAATAGTTCTTATTGTTTTATTTTGAAAGCTTTTTGTTTTGGAAAATACGCTGTGTTTCCAAGTTCTTCTTCTATACGTAGTAATTGATTGTATTTTGCCATACGGTCGCTACGTGATGCTGAGCCTGTTTTTATCTGTCCTGTGTTTAGTGCTACGGCCAAATCTGCAATAGTAGTATCTTCAGTTTCTCCGGAGCGGTGAGACATGACTGAGGTAAAACCAGCATTATGTGCCATATTAACAGCAGCAATAGTTTCTGTTAGTGTTCCTATTTGGTTTACTTTTATTAGTATTGAATTGGCAATCCCTTCTTTAATTCCGCGAGATAAACGATTGACATTGGTTACAAATAGGTCGTCGCCCACCAATTGTACTTTATGCCCTATTTTATTGGTTAAGTATTTCCATCCTTCCCAATCGTTTTCGTCCATACCATCTTCAATAGAAATGATTGGATATTTTGAAGCTAACTCTGCTAAGTAGTTGGCTTGTTGCTCACTGGTTCTTACAATTCCTTTTTCACCTTCAAACTTGGTATAATCGTACGCACCGTTTACATAAAATTCTGCGGCAGCACAATCTAGAGCAATCATAACATCATCGCCTAAGCTGTACCCTGCGTTCGTAACGGCTGTTGCAATGGTATCTAGAGCATCTTCTGTTCCATTTAGGGTTGGAGCAAAACCACCTTCGTCGCCCACAGCAGTGCTTAAGTTACGTTGATGCAATACGCTTTTTAGGTTGTGAAATATTTCGCTACCAATTTGCATTGCGTGCGAAAAATTATTAGCCTTTACTGGCATTATCATAAATTCTTGAAATGCAATAGGTGCATCGCTATGTGATCCGCCATTAATAATATTCATCATAGGTACAGGAAGTGTGTTTGCACTAACACCTCCTACGTAACGATACAATGGCATGCCTAGCTCGTTAGCAGCTGCTTTTGCTACGGCTAAGGATACTCCCAAAATAGCATTGGCACCTAATTTTGATTTGTTGGGAGTTCCATCGATTTCGCACATTAATGTATCGATATAGTGTTGTTCAAAAACATTGATACCTAATAGCTCTTGTGCTATAATAGAGTTTACATTGGCAATGGCATTAGTAACTCCTTTTCCCATATAACTATCGCCTCCATCTCTAAGTTCTACGGCTTCATGGGCACCTGTAGACGCCCCCGAAGGTACTGCTGCTCTTCCTATAAATCCGTTTTCTGTTTCTACGTCTACCTCTACTGTTGGGTTTCCTCTGGAGTCAAAAATTTGTCGGGCGTGGATATTAATAATGCTACTCATATTGTGTTATTTTAAGCTTAAACAATTTAAAACATTAAAATGTTTATTTAGGGTTTTGATTAGATTTAATATTGTTTATAAATTCATCAAACAAATACGATGAATCGTGTGGTCCTGGACTTGCTTCCGGATGGTATTGTACCGAGAAACAGTTTTTGCTTTTCATAGCCAATCCTGCTACTGTATTATCGTTTAAGTGGATGTGTGTTATTGTTAAATCGTTATGTGCTTCTGCTTCTTCTCTATTTACTGCAAATCCGTGGTTTTGAGATGTAATTTCTCCTTTGCCGGTAATTAAATTTTTTACAGGATGGTTTATCCCTCGATGTCCATTGTGCATTTTGTAGGTAGATATTCCGTTTGCCAAGGCAATTACTTGGTGCCCAAGGCAGATGCCAAATAGAGGCAAATTTTTACTAATAATCTCTTTAGCTACGTTTTGAGCATTTACTAAAGGTTCTGGATCTCCAGGACCATTAGATAAAAAATAGCCATCTGGGGCCCATGCAATCATATCGTTAAAGGTTGCATTGTATGGAAAGACTTTAATGTAAGCGTCGCGTTTGGCTAAGTTTCTTAGGATGTTTTTTTTAATTCCTATATCTAATGCGGCTATTTTGAGTGATGCGCTTTCGTTGCCAAAGTAATAGGGTTCTTTTGTAGATACTTTTGAGGCGAGCTCTAATCCATTCATGTTTGGAACTTCAGATAGTTGTTTTTTTAAAGCTTCTATATTATCAATCTCTGTAGATATAACAGCATTCATAGCACCATTGTCTCTAATATAGCTTACTAATGCACGTGTATCTACGTCAGAAATACCAAAGAGGTTGTTGTCTTCAAAAAAATCTTCTAAAGCACCATCTGCATCATCTCGTGAGTAGTTATAACTAAAGTTTTTGCAAATTAATCCTGCTATTTTTATGGAGTCTGATTCTGCTTCTTCATGATTAATACCGTAGTTTCCTATATGAGCATTTGTGGTTACCATTAACTGCCCAAAATACGATGGGTCTGTAAAAATTTCTTGATAGCCTGTCATTCCTGTGTTAAAACAAACTTCGCCAAAGGCAGTTCCTGATTTTGAAATGGCTTTGCCATAAAAAATAGTGCCATCGGCTAGTAGTATGATTGCTTTTTTTCTTTCTTTATATTTCATTATTTAATATAAATTTAGGTGATACAAAAATCTATAAAAAAAGGGTAAACTAAACTAGTTTACCCTTATATTTTTTAATGCTTATCAACATAGTCAATATCTATTCTTCTTCGTTAGATGCTTTGGTGTTAGTAACAGGAGGGGTTGTATTTTTATTTTTACCTCTTCTACTTCTTCTAGTATTTGACTTCTTTTTGTTTCCTGCGTTATAAATATCGTTATAATCTACAAGTTCTATCATTGCCATGTCTGCATTATCACCTAATCGGTTACCTAGTTTAATAATACGAGTATAACCGCCTGGACGATCGGCTATCTTTACGGCTACATCTCTAAATAATTCTGTAACGGCATCTTTTTGTCTTAGTCGAGACATCACAATACGTCTGTTATGTGTTGTGTCTGTTTTAGACTTTGTAATCATTGGCTCTACAAATTGCTTTAGTGCCTTTGCTTTTGCCACGGTAGTGTTAATACGTTTGTGTTCTATTAATGAACAGGCCATATTGGCAAGCATTGATTTTCTGTGTGCTGTTTTTCTACCTAGATGATTTATTTTTTTTCCGTGTCTCATGACGTTTTGTTTTAATCATTATCTTGCTTCAACTCATATTTGAGGAGCAAAATACAATGTATTAATCTTTATCTAATTTGTATTTACTTAAATCCATTCCAAAGTTAAGTCCTTTTACATTAACTAGTTCTTCTAGCTCTGTTAAAGACTTTTTACCAAAGTTACGGAACTTCATTAAATCGTTTTTATTGAATGATACTAAATCTCCTAGAGTATCTACTTCTGCTGCTTTTAGACAGTTTAATGCGCGTACAGAAAGATCCATATCTATGAGCTTAGTTTTTAATAACTGTCTCATATGAAGTGACTCTTCATCATAAGTTTCTGTTTGTGCAATTTCATCGGCCTCAAGTGTAATGCGCTCATCGGAGAACAACATAAAGTGATGAATTAATATTTTTGCTGCTTCGGTTAAAGCATCTTGAGGACTTATAGAACCGTCTGTTTGAATTTCGAAAACTAATTTTTCAAAATCTGTTTTTTGCTCTACACGATAGTTTTCTACACTATATTTAACATTCTTTATAGGGGTGTATATGGAGTCTGTAAAGATTGTTCCTATAGGTGCTGTGCTTTTTTTATTTTCTTCTGCAGGAACATAGCCACGTCCTTTTTCGATATTAATTTCCATATTAATGGTTACCGAAGGGTCTAGGTTACAAATTACTAAATCGGAATTTAACACTTGAAATCCTGAAATAAACTTTTGAAAATCTCCTGCTGTAACTTGATTTTGTCCTGATATTGATATTGAAACTGATTCGTTATCAATTTCATCTATTTGACGCTTAAAACAAACTTGCTTTAAGTTAAGGATAATCTCTGTTACGTCCTCTACTACGCCTACAATTGTAGAAAATTCATGTTCTACGCTTTCTATACGTATAGAGGTTATTGCAAAACCTTCTAATGAGGATAACAATACGCGTCGTAAAGCATTTCCAACGGTTAAGCCATAACCTGGCTCTAAAGGTCTGAATTCAAACTTACCTTCAAAGTCGGTCGAGTCGACCATAATAACTTTATCGGGTTTTTGAAAATTTAAAATTGCCATATTTTCTTCGTTTTAATTGTGATTTAGTTGCGCGATTTATAAGTTTGAAGAAGTACTAACAAATCCTTTGGCTAAATACCAATATGATTAATTTATTATTTAGAGTATAATTCTACTATGAATTGCTCATTAATGTTTTCTGGAATTTGTACCCTTGCAGGTTTAGAGACATAAGTGCCTTGTTTTGTATCATTATTCCATGTAATCCATTCGTAAATTGTGCTAGAGTTTGCCAATGCACTTTCTATAGTTTCTAAGGATTTTGATTTTTCTCTTACGGCAACAATATCACCTGGTTTTAAAGAGTAGGAAGGGATGTTTACAATTTCGCCGTTTACAGTAATGTGTCTATGAGACACTAATTGTCTTGCGCCACGTCTGGAACGCGATATGCCCATTCTGTATACTACATTATCCAATCGAGACTCACATAATTGCAATAGTACCTCACCTGTAATTCCTGGTGCGGCTGTTGCTTTTTTAAACATATTTCTAAATTGACGCTCTAGTACACCATACGTGTATTTAGCTTTTTGTTTTTCTTGTAACTGAATTGCGTATTCAGATTTTTTTCCACGTCTTTTGTTATTTCCGTGTTGTCCTGGAGGGTAATTTCTTTTTTCAAAAGATTTGTCATCTCCAAAGATTGCTTCGCCAAATTTTCGTGCGATTTTAGTTTTAGGACCAGTATATCTTGCCATTTTAATTGTTGTTTTTGAGAGTGATTATGAATTAAGGTCTTATCTCTTATCCTCCGATAATCTTTTGTCTCTCGTGATACTTATCTGTTTTTATTAAGAGGTTAATATTGAAATTTCAATATTATACACGTCTTCGTTTTGGTGGTCTACAACCATTGTGAGGTACTGGAGTTACATCAATAATTTCTGTAACTTCTATACCACCGTTATGGATTGATCGTATTGCAGATTCTCTACCGTTACCAGGGCCTTTTACATAAACTTTTACTTTACGTAGTCCTGCTTCCTTAGCAACTGCTACAGCATCTTCTGCTGCTAATTGTGCTGCATAAGGTGTGTTCTTTTTAGATCCTCTAAATCCCATTTTACCTGCAGAAGACCATGATATTACATCGCCTTTTTTGTTGGTTAGAGATATAATTATATTGTTGAAAGAAGCAGTAACATGGGCTTCTCCTATAGACTCAACAATAACTTTACGTTTTTTAGTACTTGACTTTGCCATTTCCTAATTATTATTTAGTTACTTTTTTCTTATTAGCAACTGTTTTTCTTCTACCTTTTCTTGTTCTAGAGTTGTTCTTAGTGCGCTGTCCTCTTAAGGGAAGCCCTGATCTATGACGAATACCTCTATAACAACCAATATCCATTAGTCGTTTAATGTTTAACTGGGTTTCAGAGCGCAGTTCTCCTTCAATGGTATAGGTACCTACTGCGGTACGAATGCCACTAATTTCGCTGTCTGTCCAGTCTGAAACTTTTTTACTTTCATCTACATTAGCTGTCGCTAATATTTTTTGAGCTCTACTTCTTCCTATCCCGAAGATGTACGTTAAAGCAATAACGCCTCTTTTTTGTTTTGGTATGTCTACCCCTGCAATTCTAGCCATAATTAACCTTGTCTTTGTTTAAACCTAGGGTTCTTTTTGTTGATAACGTAAAGTCTACCTTTTCGTCTCACGATTTTACAATCTGCACTTCTTTTTTTAACTGATGCTCTTACTTTCATCTTGTTATAATTAGTATCTATAAGTTATTCGAGCCTTTGACAAATCGTAAGGACTCATTTCTAATTTTACTTTATCACCTGGCAATAATTTAATATAATGCATACGCATCTTACCAGAGATATGAGCAGTCACAATATGACCATTTTCTAGTTCTACACGAAACATAGCATTGGATAATGCTTCTATTATTGTTCCGTCTTGTTCTATTGCTGCTTGTTTTGCCATAGCTTACCTATTGCTTTCTATTTTTTCCTGTTTTCATCAAACCATCATAGTGTTTGTTTAACAGGTATGAATTTACTTGCTGCATTGTATCGATAGCAACTCCAACCATAATTAATAAAGATGTTCCACCAAAAAACAGTGCCCATCCTTGTTGAATATTCATTATATGAAATATTACTGCTGGAAATACAGCTATCATTGCTAAAAATACAGATCCTGGTAAGGTAATTTGAGACATTATTTTATCCAAATATTCTGAGGTTTCTGACCCTGGTCGTATTCCTGGAATAAAGCCTCCACTACGTTTTAAATCGTCTGCCATTTTATTTGTAGGTACTGTAATCGCTGTATAAAAATAAGTAAATACAATAATTAATAATCCAAATAAAACATTATACCATAAGCCAAAAATATCATTACCAAAATTGGTTTGTAACCACTGACCTATGGTTGAGTCTTTCATAAAATCTAAGCCTCCAATAAGTCCTGGCACAAACATAATAGCTTGAGCAAATATAATAGGCATTACACCTGATGCATTAAGCTTTAATGGAATATATTGTCTCGATCCAAAGATGTTTTTTTCGTACCCACCAGATGCTGTACGTCTTGCATACTGCACTGCTATTTTACGAACCCCCATAACAAGCATTATAGATAGTAATATAATAACTAACCATACAACTAACTCAATTAGTATCTTGATTAATCCTCCTTGAGATTGATTAACTGCAGAGTCAAATTCTTGAGCAAATGAGAGCGGTAATGTTGCTATAATACCAACCATTATTAACAGTGATATCCCGTTACCAATCCCTTTATCCGTAATTTTTTCTCCTAGCCACATTGCAAAAATACAGCCTGTTATTAATATAATTACTGAAGAAAACATAAAAGTTGTTACTGAAAATCCTGGTACTAAAAGTGTAGATAAGCCTCCGTTTATGCCTGATAAAGTTGGTAAACTCAACAGGTAACTTGGTGCTTGCACCATACATATTGCTATGGTTAGCCATCGTGTAATTTGAGTTATTTTCTTTTGACCACTAGCGCCTTCTTTTTGTAATTTTTGTAAATAAGGAATTGCAATCCCCATTAATTGTACTACAATAGAGGCTGATATGTAAGGCATAATACCTAAAGCAAATATAGAGGCATTAGCAAATGCTCCTCCAGTAAAGGCATTCAGTATGCTTAGTAATCCACCACCTTCTGCACTACCTGCTAAACCTTCTAACTGTGTAGGGTTTACTCCTGGCAATACAATTTGAGCACCAAAACGAAATACTAAAAGCAATCCTACGGTAAGTATGATTCTGTCTTTTAGTTCTGTTATTCTCCAAACACTTTTTAAAGTTTCTATAAATTTCATCCTTTAATATTGTATCTTATAAAATTACAGCTTCTCCTCCAGCAGCTTCTATAGCAGCTTTTGCTGAAGCAGTAAATTTATGTGCCGTTACGGTTAATTTAGATTTTAATTCTCCTCGTCCTAAAATTTTAACTAAATCTGTTTTACTTACTAATCGTAAACTAACTAAGGTTTCTAAATCTACTGTGTCTTTTAGTTTTTTGTCATCAACCATTTGTTGTAAGGTATCTAGGTTAACACCTTGATAATCTTTGCGGTTAATATTTTTAAATCCAAATTTAGGTACACGGCGTTGCAATGGCATCTGACCTCCTTCAAAACCTAATTTTCTAGAATATCCAGAACGAGATTTTGCACCTTTATGTCCACGAGTTGCTGTACCGCCTTTTCCAGAGCCTTGCCCTCTACCTACGCGCTTGTTGTTATTATTAACTGAACCTTCTGCAGGTTTTAAGTTACTTAAATCCATTTTTCAGTATATTTTTAAGCTTCTTCTACAGAAACTAAATGTTTAACTTTATTAACCATACCAAGAATGTTTGGTGTGGCATCGTGTTCTATAGTTTGACCAATCTTTTTAAGACCAAGAGCTATAAGTGTTCTTTTTTGTCTTAACGAGCGATTAATCGCACTTTTTTGTTTTGTTACTTTTATCTTAGCCATCGTATTCTTAATTATCCGTTAAAAACTTTTTCGAGAGATATGCCTCTATTTTTAGCTATCGTTCTTGCATCACGTAGCTGTAATAAAGCATCAAAAGTTGCTTTTACTACATTGTGAGGATTGGATGAGCCTTGAGATTTTGATAATACATCGTGTACTCCTACGGCTTCAAGCACAACTCTAACAGCGCCTCCTGCAATAACTCCTGTACCTGCTGCTGCTGGAATAATATTTACTCTTGCTCCACCGTACTTTCCTTTTTGCTCATGAGGTAAAGATCCTTTAATAAGAGGTATTCTTACAAGGTTTTTCTTTGCGTCTTCTATAGCTTTTGCAATTGCACTTGCAACGTCTTTCGATTTTCCTAATCCGTGTCCTACAACCCCTGCTTCGTCTCCAACCACTACGATTGCAGAAAAACCGAAGGCTCTACCCCCTTTAGTTACTTTTGTAACTCTTTGTACACCAACTAATCGATCTTTAAGATCTAATCCACTTGGCTTTACTAACTCCGCGCTTTTGTATTTTTGATACATAATTTCTTTAGAATTTAAGTCCTGCTTCTCTAGCTCCTTCTGCTAATGATTTTACTCTTCCATGATATAAATACCCTCCTCGATCAAAAGAAATTTTATTTACTCCAGCTTTGATAGCTTTTTCGGCAACTGATTTACCAACTAATGCTGCTATTTCAATTTTTGTCCCTTTTGAGTTAATTTCTTTATCTCTTGACGATGCGGCACTAATTGTTTTGCCATTTACATCATCTATAATTTGAGCGTAAATTTCTTTATTGCTTCTAAAAACAGATAATCTTGGTTGAGACTCTGTCCCAGATACGATTTTGCGTATTCTATTTTTTATTCGTTGTCTTCTATCGTTCTTTGATAATGCCATAACCTTAATATTAAGCTGATTTACCTGCTTTTCTTCTTATTTCTTCTCCTACAAATTTAACTCCTTTTCCTTTGTACGGCTCTGGTTTTCTAAAGCCTCTAATTTTTGCAGCTACTTGGCCGACTAATTGTTTATCAAAAGATGTTAATTTTATAATTGGATTTTTACCTTTTTCTGATATTGTTTCTACTTTTACTTCTGGAGCAATATTTAAAACAATATTATGTGAAAATCCTAGAGCTAAGTCTAATTTTTGTCCTTGGTTGCTAGCTCTATATCCTACACCTACTAGCTCTAATTCTTTAGTCCAACCTTTAGAAACACCTTCAATCATATTATTAATCAAAGATCTGTATAAGCCATGCTTTGCTTTATGATCTTTAGTATCTTGAGAGCGTGTTACTAATACATTTTGGTCTTCTACTTTTATCGCTACAGTATCGTAGTTTTGAGTTAATTCTCCTAATTTACCTTTTACTGTAATTAGGTTGTCTTTTATATCTACGGTAACGCCTTCTGGAATTACAACTGGATTATTTCCTATTCTTGACATGTTTTCTGTGTTTTAGATTAGTAAACGTAACATAAAACTTCGCCACCTACGTTTTCTTTTTGGGCTTGCTTTCCTGTCATTACTCCGTGAGAAGTAGATACGATTGCAATACCAAGACCGTTAAGGATACGTGGTAATTCTTTTGAATTTGCGTATTTTCGTAATCCTGGTTTACTTATTCTCTGGATTTTTTTAATTACAGACTCTTTAGTGTCTTTTGTGTACTTGAGAGCAATTTTTATTGTTCCTTGCACGGTAGAGTCATCAAATTTGTAGCTCAAAATATATCCTTGGTCGAATAATATTTTTGTAATTTCTTTTTTTAGATTAGAAGCTGGAATTTCTACCACTCGATGGTTAACTCTCACAGCGTTTCTAATTCTAGTTAAGTAATCCGCTATTGGATCTGTATACATAGTTATTAATTTGCGGTAATGGTTTTCAAAATTATTGTTTTGAACCTAAAACCTATTTATAATTTTATTTTTTTACCAACTTGCTTTTCTAACGCCTGGTATTAAGCCTTGGTTAGCCATTTCTCTAAACATAACACGAGAGATGCCAAAGTTACGCATATAACCTTTTGGTCGTCCTGTTAGCTTACAGCGGTTGTGTTTACGAATTGGGGAAGCATTTTTTGGTAGCTTTTGTAATGCTTCATAATCTCCAGCTTCTTTTAATGCTTTTCGTTTTTCGGCGTATTTTGCTACTGTTTTTGCTCTTTTTACCTCACGGGCTTTCATTGATTCTTTAGCCATGTCTTAATTCTTTTTAAAAGGTAATCCTAATTCTGTTAATAATGATTTTGCTTCTTTATCTGTATTTGCGCTGGTTACAAATGTAATATCCATACCTGTAATTTTGTTTACTTTATCGATATTAATTTCAGGAAAAATAATTTGTTCTGTAATTCCCAAATTATAGTTTCCTCTACCATCAAAACCATTGGCTTTAATACCGTTAAAATCTCTAACACGTGGTAAAGATGATGTTACTAAGCGGTCTAGGAACTCATACATTTGTTCCCCGCGTAAGGTTACTTTTGCTCCAATAGGCATACCTTTACGAAGCTTAAATGATGCTACATCTTTTTTAGATATTGTAGCAATTGCTTTTTGCCCAGATATTTTTGTCATTTCGTCTAGCGCATAGTCAATTAGTTTTTTGTCTGCAACTGCACCGCCAATTCCTCTAGACAATACTATTTTGCTTAGCTTAGGAACTTGCATCACATTTTTGTAAGCAAATTCTTCTGTAAGAGCTGATATTACTTTCTCTTTATATTCTTTTTTTAATCTTGGAATGTAAGCCATAACTATTATATTACTTCATTAGATTTTTTAGCAAATCTCACTTTCTTATCGCCTTCCATTCTAAATCCTACTCTTGTTGCTTCACCTTTTGAGGTTAACAATGATAGGTTAGAGATTTGAATAGATGCTTCTTTTTCTACGATTCCTCCTTGAGGGTTTTTAGCGTCTGGTTTGTTATGTTTTTTTACCATATTTACACCTTCTACTATCGCTTTATTTTTATCTTTCAGCACTTTCAACACTTTGCCTTCGGCACCTTTATGGTCGCCAGCAATAACTTTTACTGTGTCGCCTGATTTTATTTTAAGCTTTTTCATCTTACTATTTAGCATTAAAGCACTTCTGGTGCTAATGATACAATCTTCATAAATTGTTTTTCTCGAAGCTCTCTAGCCACTGGGCCAAAAACACGTGTTCCTCTCATCTCTCCTGTTGGGTTCAATAACACACAAGCATTATCGTCGAACCTAATGTAAGAGCCGTCTGGTCGTCTAACTTCTTTTACAGTGCGAACTACAACTGCTGTAGATACAGCTCCTTTTTTTATATTACCATTTGGAGTGGAGTCTTTAACAGTAACTACTATTTTATCGCCTACAGAGGCATAGCGTCTTTTTGTTCCACCTAATACACGAATGGTTAATACTTCTTTTGCTCCAGTATTATCAGCTACTTTTAATCTTGATTCTTGTTGTACCATAATTATTTAGCTCTTTCAATGATTTCTACTAATCTCCAACATTTAGATTTACTTAAAGGTCTTGTTTCCATGATCTTTACTGTATCTCCAATATTACAGTCGTTTGTTTCGTCGTGTGCTACATACTTTTTAGTTTTTAACACGAACTTTCCGTACATAGGGTGTTTTACTTTTTTAACTTCAGAAACCACAATTGATTTCTGCATTTTATTACTTGTAACAACACCTATACGTTCTTTTCTTAAGTTTCTTTTTTCCATCTTTCAGCAGAATACGATTATTGTACTTCTCTTTTAGTTAATTCTGTTGCAATTCTAGCTACAACTCTTCTGATGCCTCTTAACTGAATTGGGTTTTCCAAGGGAGATAATGCGTGAGCCATTTTTAGCTCTGCATAATTCTTTCTAGTTTCACCGAGTTTATCTTGTAGCTCGGTTGTGGATAGTCCTTTAATTTCTGATTGTTTCATAATATTAATACGTTAAGCTTCGAAATCTCTAGCTATTATAAACTTAGTTTTAACTGGTAATTTTTGTGCAGCTAATCGTAAGGCTTCTTTTGCTATGTCTAATGGTACACCTCCTACTTCAAATAGTATTCGCCCTGGTTTTACTACAGCAGCCCAATACTCTACAGCTCCTTTACCTTTACCCATACGTACCTCAAGAGGTTTTTTGGTAATTGGTTTGTCTGGAAATATTTTAATCCATAATTGCCCTTCTCTTTTCATATAACGTGTAGCGGCAATACGTGCTGCTTCGATTTGACGAGAGGTTATAAATTTTGAATCCAGAGATTTTATACCAAACATTCCATTCGAGAGTAAGTGTCCTCTTCCGGAGTTTCCTTTCATACGCCCTTTCTGAGCTTTACGAAATTTTGTTCTTTTTGGTTGTAACATTTCTTCTTTAGTTTAAAAAATTACTTTCTACGATTAGGTTTTCTATTATTTCCACCTGATCGTCCTCCACCACCTTTTCCTTGCTTTTTAGATAGGCCAACAAGTGGGGAAAGCTCTCGTTTACCGTAAACTTCACCTTTCATTATCCATACTTTTATTCCTAATCTACCGTAGGTTGTATGTGCTTCTACTAAGGCGTAATCAATATCTGCTCTAAATGTAGATAATGGGATACGTCCGTCTTTAAAGTGTTCACTACGTGCCATTTCTGCGCCGTTTAGTCGTCCACTAATTTGAATTTTTATTCCTTCGGCATTCATACGCATAGATGCTTGTATGGCCATTTTTATCGCACGCTTATAGGAAATACGATTTTCTATTTGTCGTGCTACACTCGACCCTACTAGAAATGCATCTAGTTCTGGTCTTTTAATTTCAAAGATGTTTAACTGTACTTCTTTTTCGGTAATTCTTTTAAGCTCTTCTTTTAACTTATCTACTTCTTGCCCACCTTTTCCAATAATAATACCGGGTCTAGCGGTGGTTATGGTAACGGTTACAAGTTTTAGTGTTCGCTCTATAATTACTCTAGACACACTAGCTTTAGATAAACGAGCGTGAATATACTTTCTGATTTTATCATCCTCAGCAAGCTTATCTCCATAATCATTTCCTCCGTACCAGTTAGATTCCCATCCTCTGATTATACCAAGGCGATTTCCTATTGGATTTGTCTTTTGTCCCATTTATTAATTGCTTTGTGTGTTATTAATGGCCCCTAGCACTAAAGTTACGTGGTTAGAACGTTTTCTAATTCTGTGTGCTCTACCTTGTGGTGCTGGGCGTAATCGTTTTAACATTGTTCCGCTATCTACTTTTATTTCTTTTATAAATAACTTAGCGTCTTCAACGTTAGCATCTTCATTTTTTGCTTGCCAGTTTGCTACCGCAGATAGCAATAGTTTTTCTAAACGTCGAGAGGCTTCTTTTGAGCTGAATCTCAATATACTAAGTGCTTTCTCTACTTTTTCGCCTCTTACTAAATCGGCTACTAAACGCATTTTTCTTGGTGACGTAGGACAGTTATTAAGCTTAGCAAAAGCAATTTGCTTTTTACTTTCTTTAATAGCGTCTGCCATTTGTTTTTTACGACTTCCCATAGCTCTTATTTTTTTCCTTTATTTTTAGCACCTGCATGACCTCTAAATGATCGTGTTGGTGAAAACTCTCCTAATTTATGACCTACCATGTTTTCGGTTACGTAAACTGGTACAAATTGACGGCCATTGTGCACTGCTATGGTTTGACCAACAAAGTCTGGAGTAATCATACTTGCTCTTGACCAAGTTTTGATAACTGTTTTTTTGTTAGCTTCTACATTTGCAGCAACTTTCTTTTCTAATTTATAATGAACGTATGGTCCTTTTTTTAATGATCTTGCCATAATGTATTATTTCTTTCTACGTTCTACAATATATTTATTACTCGCTTTTGTTTTAGATCGGGTTCTAAATCCTTTAGCAGGGATGCCATTTCTAGAACGTGGATGACCACCAGAAGATTTTCCTTCTCCACCTCCCATTGGGTGATCTACAGGATTCATTACTACTGGTCTTGTACGTGGACGTCTGCCCAACCATCTACTTCTACCTGCTTTTCCTGATACAAGTAATTGATGATCTGAGTTAGACACTACTCCTATTGTTGCCAAACAACCTACAAGAACTAATCGTGTTTCGCCTGATGGTAATTTTACTGTTGCAAATTTACCGTCTCTTGCCATCAATTGTGCAAAAGCACCTGCACTACGAGCCATAATAGCTCCTTGTCCTGGTCTTAGTTCTATGCAGGATATAATTGTTCCTAAAGGTATTTTACTTAGTGGCATTGCATTTCCAATTTCTGGAGCCACATTATCTCCAGAGACAATGGTTTGTCCAACCTGCAGTCCATTTTGAGCTATAACGTATCGTTTTTCGCCATCTTGGTAATTCAATAATGCAATAAAAGCGGTTCTGTTTGGATCATATTCGATAGAGGCAACTTGAGCAGGGATTCCTGTTTTGTCACGCTTAAAATCGATAATACGATAGCGCTTTTTATGACCACCACCTTTGTAGCGCATAGTCATTTTTCCTTGACTGTTTCTACCACCTGAACGTTTTTTCGGAGCTAATAAACTTTTCTCCGGCTTATCAGTTGTAATGGCGTCAAACCCATTAACAACTCTAAATCGCTGTCCTGGTGTGATTGGTTTTAATTTTCTTACTGACATTTTTTCGTCTTAAATTACATGTTAGCGTATAAATCAATTGTTTCACCTTCCGCCAGTTGTACAATTGCTTTTTTAACGGCATTTGTTTTACCATGCTGAACACCAGTTTTTGTAAACTTGGTCTTGCGATCTGGACGGACATTTATAGTACGAACTTTTTCAACAGAAACACTGTAAAAAGCTTCTACAGCTTTTTTAATTTCTACCTTGTTCGCCTTTTTATTCACTTCAAAGCTATAGCAGTTTCTTAACTCGCTAGCGTTTGTCGCTTTTTCTGTGATTATAGGTTTAATTAAGATACTCATTATTTTTCTATTTACTTAAATTCGATTCAATTGCTTCTAAAGAGCTCTCTAAAAGCACGATTTGATTTGCATTTAAAATCTTATAAGTGTTTAACTCTGAATTAGTTATAACATCAACTCCTTTTAAATTACGTGATGACAAATATACATTATTATTTGACCCACCCAACACAAACAAAGATTTTTTATCTTGTAATTTTAAAGTCTTTAGTATCGCTGTAAAATCTTTAGTTTTAGGGGCATCAAAATTAAAGTCTTCTAAAACTGTTATTGCTTTTTCAGTTGCTTTAATGCTTAGGGCAGATTTACGTGCTAATCGTTTTAAATTTTTATTGAGTTTAAAACTGTAATTTCTCGGTCTTGGTCCAAACATACGACCTCCGCCTTTAAAAACCCCAGACTTAATACTACCTGCTCTTGCTGTACCTGTTCCTTTTTGCTTTTTAATCTTACGTGTACTTCCAGAAATCTCTGCACGTTCTTTTGCTTTGTGAGTTCCTTGACGTTGGTTTGCTAAGTATTGCTTAACATCTAGGTACACCGCATGGTTATTAGGTGCTATAGCATACACATTGGTAGAAAGGTCTGCCTGCCTACCTGTGTCTTTTCCGTTTATATCTAAAACTGCTACTTTCATTATTTTCTAATCGTTACGTAAGCGTTTTTATGACCTGGCACACAGCCTTTCACTACAAGTAGATTTTTTTCTGCTACTACTTTTAAAACTCTTAAATTTTGAACTTTTATTGTATCGCCGCCCATTCGTCCTGCCATTTTCATTCCTTTAAATACTCTTGCAGGATATGATGCTGCTCCTATGGATCCTGGTGCTCTTAATCGGTTGTGTTGTCCGTGAGTTGCTTGTCCCACACCACCAAAACCATGACGCTTTACAACGCCTTGAAATCCTTTTCCTTTTGATGTTCCAGAAACATCAACAAATTCACCTTCTTCAAAGTGCTCTACAGTGATTGCATCACCTAATTTGTACTCCTTATCAAAACCTTTAAACTCGACGATTTTACGTTTTACAGAAGTTCCTGCTTTTTTAGCGTGACCTAAGTCTGCTTTAGTAGCACTTTTTTCTGTCGCGTCATCGAAACCAAGTTGAATAGCTTCATAGCCATCAACATCTTCAGTTCTGACTTGGGTAACGATACATGGTCCAGCTTCGATTACTGTACATGGAATATTTTTTCCATTTTCATCGAAAATGCTGGTCATACCGATTTTTTTTCCAATTAACCCAGACATAATTATTATTTAAATTTATAGTTATTATTTATTATTTATTAAACACTCAAGGCTGAAAATACATTTCAGCCTTGAGTTGTATTTTTACCGTTTTTCCTTTGCACGAAGCTTGGGATATGTTTCCCTACACTTGTAGGGTTTTGTGAGTTTCTCAATATTAATTTAAAGATAAAACTCAATCATTATGCTTTGTTTTACAAAAACATACTTAAACCTTAATTTGTACTTCTACACCACTTGGCAGCTCCAATTTCATTAAAGCATCAATTGTTTTTGAAGATGAAGAATATATATCCAATAAGCGCTTATATGAACTTAACTGAAATTGCTCTCTAGACTTCTTATTAACGTGTGGCGAACGTAATACTGTAAAAATTTTCTTGTGTGTTGGTAAAGGAATTGGTCCCGTTACTACTGCACCTGTACTTTTTACTGTTTTCACAATCTTATCAGCAGATTTATCTACTAAGTTATGATCGTAAGACTTTAATTTTATTCTTATTTTTTGACTCATTTTCTTAACGTTTAAGATTGTTCTCCTTTAGCTTCTTTAATCACTTCTTCGGATATGTTTGAAGGTGTTTGTGCGTAATGTGAAAACTCCATTGTTGATGTTGCGCGACCAGAAGACAATGTTCTTAATGTGGTTACATATCCAAACATTTCAGATAATGGCACGGTTGCTTTTACTGTTTTTGCTCCTGCTCTATCGCCCATATCACTTACTTGCCCTCTACGTCTGTTTAAGTCACCAACAATATCTCCCATATTTTCTTCTGGGGTAATAACTTCAAGTTTCATAATAGGCTCCATGATTACAGCTTTTGCTGCTTTTGCTGAGTTTTTAAATCCAAGTTTAGCGGCTAACTCAAACGATAATTGATCTGAATCGACATCGTGATAAGATCCATCTTTCAGGGTTACTTTCATGGCATCAATCTCATAGCCTGCTAGTGGACCGTTAACCATTGCCATTTTGAATCCTTTTTCTATTGAAGGGATAAATTCTTTAGGAACATTACCACCTTTAATTTCGGAAATAAATTCAAGACCTGTTTTTCCTTCTTCTGCAGGTTCTACTGTAAATACTATATCGGCAAATTTACCACGACCACCAGATTGTTTTTTATAAACCTCTCTGTGATTTGCTGCGGCTGTTATTGCTTCTTTATACTCTACTTGTGGCTGTCCTTGATTAACTTCGACCTTAAACTCTCGTCTTAAACGATCTACAATAACATCTAAGTGAAGCTCGCCCATTCCTGAGATAATGGTTTGTCCAGAAGCTTCATCGGAACGTACTGTAAATGTAGGATCTTCTTCTGCTAATTTACCTAAACCAATACCTAGTTTATCGACATCTGCTTTTGTTTTTGGCTCTACAGCAATACCTATTACTGGATCTGGAAACTCCATAGATTCTAAAACAATAGGGTGTTTCTCTGCTGTAAGTGTATCGCCTGTTTTAATGGACTTAAATCCTACGGCAGCACCAATATCGCCTGCTTCTATAAAGTCGATTGCATTTTGTTTGTTAGCGTGCATTTGGTAGATACGAGAAATACGCTCTTTTTTACCCGAACGGTTATTTAAAACGTAAGACCCTGCATCTAATCGACCAGAATATGCTCTAAAAAATGCTAAACGCCCTACAAATGGGTCTGTTGCTATTTTAAATGCTAAGGCTGCAAATGGCTCCTTTACATCTGGCTTACGGATTTCTTCTTTGTTTGTATTTGGGTTCATTCCTGCAATACCTTCTTTATCGGTTGGAGAAGGTAAGTAACGGCATACTGCGTCTAGCAAAAATTGCACACCTTTATTTTTGAAAGCAGAACCGCAAATCATAGGGATGATTGCCATATCCATAACAGCAGCTCTAAGCGCAGCATGTACTTCCTCTTCTGTAATAGAGTTTTCATCGTCCATGAATTTCTCTAATAAGTTTTCGTCGTAACTTGCTACTTCCTCTATTAATAGGGCTCTATATTTTCTTGCTTCGTCTTTTAAGTCGTCTGGAATTTCAATAACATCAAAGGTTGCTCCTTGAGTTTCGTCGTGCCATACTATAGCGCGGTTTTTTACCAAATCGATAATACCTTTAAAATCTGCTTCGTCGCCAATGTTTAGTACAATTGGCACTGCATTAGATTTTAACATCTCTTTTACTTGCTGGCAAACGCCTAGAAAGTTAGAGCCTTGACGGTCCATTTTATTAACAAATCCAATTCTTGGCACTTTGTAGTTGTCTGCAAGTCTCCAGTTAGTTTCCGATTGTGGCTCAACGCCATCTACTGCACTAAATAGAAACACCAAACCATCTAACACACGTAATGAACGGTTTACTTCTACCGTAAAATCAACGTGTCCTGGGGTATCAATAATGTTAAAATGATAATCTCTAGCATCTGCTGTCGGTTCACCGTTTTCGATAGGAAACTTCCATTCACAGGTTGTTGCTGCAGAGGTAATTGTAATCCCTCTTTCTTGCTCTTGCTCCATCCAGTCCATGGTTGCAGCACCATCGTGTACTTCTCCTATTTTGTGAGATACTCCTGTATAGTATAATATACGCTCTGTAGTTGTGGTTTTACCAGCATCAATATGCGCAGCAATACCTATATTTCTAGTAAATTTTAAATCTCTTGCCATGTCTAATTAAAATCTAAAGTGAGAGAATGCTTTGTTTGCTTCTGCCATTTTGTGTGTATCTGTACGCTTCTTAACCGCAGCACCTTCTTCTTTTGAAGCGGCTAATATTTCTGCTGCTAATTTTTGCGCCATTGATTTTTCGTTTCTTTTTCTTGAAAAACCAATCAACCATTTCATTGCTGTTGAAATTTTGCGATCAGGTCGTATTTGGTTAGGAATTTGAAATGTCGCTCCTCCAATTCTACGACTACGTACTTCTACGTGAGGCATTACATTAGACAGTGCATCTTTCCACACCTCTAAAGCTGTTTTTTCTTCGTCCGTTTTCTTTTCTTCAACGATAGCTATAGCATCGTAAAAGATTTTGAAAGCGATTGACTTTTTACCACTCCACATCATCATATTAACAAACCGTGTTACTAACTGATCGTTAAACTTTGGATCTGGCAAAAGAGGTCTTTTTTTGGCTGCTCTTTTTCTCATGTCTTCTTCTTAAAGTTTTTTTAAAATTACTTCTTTGGGCGTTTTGCACCGTACTTAGATCGTCGTTGTGTTCTTCCTTCTACACCTGCGGTATCTAAGGCGCCACGAACAATGTGGTATCTAACTCCTGGCAAATCTTTCACCCTTCCACCTCTAACTAATACTATCGAGTGCTCTTGCAAATTGTGACCTTCGCCTGGGATATAGGCATTTACTTCATTACCATTTGTTAACCTTACCCTTGCTACTTTACGCATTGCTGAGTTTGGTTTTTTTGGTGTTGTAGTGTAAACACGAGTACATACCCCACGTCGCTGTGGACACGAATTTAAAGCAGCCGATTTACTCTTCTTAGTTATTTTGGCTCTTCCTTTTCGTACTAATTGTGAAATTGTAGGCATATTATTTTTATAATATATTTAATTAAACCCTCTTTTAAGAGGGCTGCAAATGTAGAAATTAATTTTAAAAATTCAAACCCTACAACATTTAATTTATTAATAATTAAAAAATTAATTTCTTAAGCCTACTTTTTGTCTTTATTTTGTGCTAATGTTTTTTCATCTAAACAAACGGTATTGATATTTTTTAAATCTCCTATTTTTTTATGTATCGCTCTTGTGTTTTGCTCAAAAACATTAGCTGCGCAAAACCTATTACTCAATATCGCAGGAAAAGATAGCCTACAAACAAGCACAATCAATACTATTGGCTACAAAAATACATTTACAGATTACAAATCACTTGCTACAGAAGTGAAGACCCTTTACACCAAACTGCAAGGCATAGGATATATTAACGCTTTTTTTAAACCTATTACTAAACAAAATGATTCGTTATACTTTACCGAGTTTCACCTCAACACAAAGTACGACTCTATATATGTTTATTATGACACTAATCACATTTCAAAAACAATTTTAAGTAACATTTCAGATCGTGTTACCCCTAACTACTTTAGCATTGCTGTCACAACTATTGAAAAGTCTTTAGAGTATCTAAGCTCTAAAATTATTGAAAATGGACGTCCTTTTGCTTCACTTAAATTAGAAAACATAAGTATTAATAATGCTCAAATCCTTAAAGCAGATCTCGTAATTACGCACAATAAAACACGAACCCTAAGTAATATCGTTGTTAAAGGGTATGAAAAGTTTCCAAAATCATATCTTAAGCATTATTTGAAAATTAAAACGAATCGTGTTTTTAACTTAAACGAAATAAAAACAAAAACAAAAGTTTTGAACACCTTACGCTTTGCAAATCAAACAAAACCTCCAGAAGTCTTATTTACACAAGACTCCACAGCAGTATATTTGTATTTAGAAAAATTAAAGAACAATACGTTTGATGGTTTTTTAGGGTTTGGGACTAACGAAACGACAAATAGATTAGAGTTTGATGGCTTTCTAGATTTAAAGCTTACTAATAATCTTAATTATGGAGAGTCAGCTTCGTTGCAATACAAAAACGATGAGAACGACCAAGTTACCTTTGAAGTCAAATTTAGTTTGCCATATCTTTTTAATTCGCCTATTGGTGCGGAGTTATCATTACAAATTTTCAGACAGGACAGCATCTTTAGTAGTACCAAACAATCTGCAAGTTTATTTTATCAAGTTAATAGCAGTCAAAAAATTTATGCTGGTATAGACTTTACGTCTTCCACCAACTTATTAGACATTAATACCGATAGTAACTTGCAAGATTTTAATACCACACATTATAATCTAAGGTATGAGTATCGTAGCCCCCAGTTTAACAATCTACTTTTTCCTGTTGGTTTTTTATTTGACATTAAGGCTGGGTTAGGACGGCGTGAATTTGAAGACTTGTCTGAGAGCCAAAGTATTTTTAACTTAAATAGTTTTAAAATCATTAGCCTAAACACCAAAAACAGTTTTTATATACGAGCAAACGCTGGGCTTATTGTTTCTGACAGTTTTCTTACCAATGAGTTATTGCGTTTTGGAGGTATTAATTCCATACGTGGGTTTGAAGAAAACAGTATTATTGCATCGCTATATGGTATTATAAATACGGAATACCGCTACCAACTCAACTCTAGTCTATACCTACACTCTATTGTTGATGTCGCTTATTTTGAAGATGATATTTCTAATATTCAAGACAATCTGTTTGGGTTTGGATTCGGATTTGGCTTAGTTACTAAGGCAGGATTATTACGCTTTAATTATGCCAACGGAAGACGAGACAATCAAAACTTTAGGCTGTCCGACTCCAAAGTGCATTTAAGTTTAAATACAAGGTTTTAGTTTTAAAATAAAGTTGCACTGTATATTTTTTTACCTTTGCTTTTATGGAAAATAACACCAAAGTTTTTGGCATTAGGGCGCTTATAGAAGCTATAAAAGCAAGTGAAACAATAGATAAAGTATTTTTACAAAAAGGTTTGAAAGGGGAGCTGTTTAGTGAGCTTGAACAACTCTTACGAAAAAAGGGGATTAATATATCGTACGTGCCTATTGAAAAACTCAACAGGCTTACAGATAAAAACCACCAAGGTGCCGTTGGCTTAATTTCGCCTATTGCTTTTCATGATATCGAAACCCTAGTTACTACAGTTATGGCCTCTGGAAAGACACCTTTATTTTTGCTTTTAGACCAACTAAGCGACGTTCGCAATTTTGGTGCTATTATACGAACTGCAGAGTGCACAGGTGTTAGTGGTATTATTATACAAAAAAAAGGAGGCGCACCTATTAATGGTGATACTATAAAAACAAGTGCGGGAGCTGTTTTTAAAATTCCTATTTGTAAGGTAGATCATATAAAAGATGCAGTCTTTTATATGCAAGCTTCCGGGATTAATGTTATTGCTGCTACCGAAAAAGCTAAAAACACTCTGTTTGATGTTTCATTTAAAACACCTTGCGCAATATTAATGGGTTCTGAAGGTAGGGGCATTAATCCCTCTGTACTAAAAGTAGTAAATGAAAAAGCTAAACTTCCTATTTTGGGCACTATAACTTCCTTAAACGTTTCGGTGGCTTGTGGCGCATTTTTGTATGAAGCTGTAAGGCAGCGTATATAAAGGTTAATATTAAATTTAATCTTATAGTATTACAACGCTATGAAAAAGGGTGTGATGATTTTTAAAAACTTATAAAAAAGAGAGTCAACTATTATAAGTTGGATAAAGATGACATTCAAAAAAAAACATAACTTTATTCATTATCAAGTTTTAGATTGTTACTAGGCTTCACTCTCCTATAATCAATATCTTCCGAAGGAATTCCAATTTCGTTTTGCACGTTTGTAAGTTCTATAAAATTACCCTGTTCGTCAAAATGTTTTAAAAAGTCATCATTAGCTTCATTATAATTTTCATCTTGCCAAGCATACTTTTTTGGTTTCGCTATAGATTTTACGAATACAAAAGCAAAAAACAGACCTGTTAATAATCCAGACAAATGACCTTCCCAAGATATTTTTTGTTTTACAGGAAAAACATACCAAATCATGCTTCCGTAAATAAAAACAACGACTAATGATACGGCTATTAGCCTAAAATGTTTTGCAAAAATACCTTTAAATAAAATAAAACTCATCAGCACGTATATTAGTCCACTAGCACCAATATGGTTCGCTGGTCTGCCAATACACCATGTTAGTAAGCCAGAGAGTACAATACCGTAAATAATTATTCGCCAAGCTATTTTTTTGTAAAAATAAAATAGCGTCATAGATAACACAACTAACGGAATACTATTATGGTATAAATGCGATAAGCTACTATGAATAAAAGGGCTAAAAACGATACCTCGCAAGCCTTTTAGCGTTTTGGGGTAAATGCCATAGTCGTTAAAACGAACTCCAAAGCGCACTTCAAACCAAAACACAAACCATATTAACAGTACAAATAGTAATGGATAGGCGATTACTCCTGTATAATATTTAAACTCATTTTGCTCCATTTTATAAATATAGTGATTAACTTTATATTGTAAAAGTTCATAAACAGTATATCGTATTGTTTTTTTAAAATTAAATACTTAAAAAGCGCCTTACAACTACATCTCTAAGCAAAAAATGTATAACTTTACATTATGAATATTCCTTTGGCAGAACGCCTACGCCCTAAAACACTAGAAGACTATGTTAGTCAATCGCACCTTGTAGGGGCTAAAGGGATATTGACCCAGCACATAAAACAGGGTTTAATCGCCTCAATGCTATTATGGGGACCACCAGGAACTGGAAAAACTAGCTTAGCGCATATTATTGCTCACACTGCAAACAGACCTTTTTACACTTTAAGTGCCATAAATTCTGGTGTTAAAGATATAAGAGATGTTATTACAAAAGCGAAACAAAACGATGGCCTTTTTACTGCAAAAAATCCTATTTTGTTTATCGATGAGATTCACCGTTTTAGTAAATCGCAACAAGATTCATTACTGCAAGCAGTAGAGAAAGGGTGGATTACTCTTATTGGCGCTACGACAGAAAACCCTAGTTTTGAGGTAATCCCCGCACTACTCTCTAGGTGTCAAGTTTATGTTTTAAAAGCTTTTGAAAAGGAAGATTTAGAACACTTACTACATCGCGCCATTGCGAAAGATCGTTTTATTTCTAAAAAAAATATTACGCTTGCAGAAACCAATGCCTTATTACGACTTTCTGGAGGAGATGCTAGAAAATTACTAAATATTTTTGAGCTGGTTGTAAATAGTAGTAATACCGAAGCAACAACTATTACCGATAAGCTCGTTTTAGAAAAAGTGCAAAACAATACATTAAGGTACGATAAAACTGGGGAGCAGCATTACGATATTATTTCTGCATTTATAAAATCCATTAGAGGTAGCGATCCCAATGCCGCGGTATACTGGCTGGCCAGAATGATTGAAGGAGGTGAGGACTTAAAGTTTATAGCAAGACGCTTACTCATTTTGGCAAGCGAGGATATTGGTAATGCAAACCCTACAGCCTTAGTGATTGCAAATAGTACTTTTCAAGCTGTTGCTACTGTAGGTTATCCAGAATCACGGATTATTTTAAGCCAATGTGTTACATACTTAGCCTGCTCTGCCAAAAGTAATGCTGCGTATATCGCAATTGAAATGGCACAACAAGCTGTTAAAAACACTGGAGATTTGAGTGTGCCTTTATCGCTTAGAAATGCTCCTACAAAACTCATGAAAGACCTAGGGTACGGAACAGATTATAAGTATGCTCACAAGCATAACAACAATTTTATTAATCATGAGTTTTTGCCAGAAGAACTAAAACATACTACGTTTTACAACCCTGGAGATAACCCTAGAGAAGATGCCTTACGCAATTTTTTAAAACAACGCTGGAAAGAGAAGTATAAGTACTAAGCTAAAACTTAATTATTAATTGTGTTGTAACCACTTTATCATTTTCATTTTTTGACAAGTACCAAACATCATTATCTTTGTAAACAGTTGCATTTTCTCCCTTAACAATAAAAGTATCTCGACGTGCCGTTTCTAAAAGTATCATAACTACTTGTGGGGTTTTGTCCACTAGCTGAAATCCATTTTCAATTTTTTGAGCATAGAGTACTGTCCTTTCAAAATTTAGGGACACCTTACTTGGCTGATCTTTTTTAAGCTCTTCGGCTTGTTTTTCTTTTTCTTGCTTTAAGGTTGCAACCTGTGCTTTTAACTTTTTAATCTCGTCTTGTGTAGAAGCTGTTGTTTTTGAAATATTTGGTGTTGCATTAGTATCAGTAACATTTGTTTTGACTGAAGCTAAAGTTTTCCCATTATAGTTATAGTTTACCACATCAAAAGATGTAAACGCGTCACGCAAAGCTAGGTTGTACGATTTATACACATTGCGCTCTATTGTTTTACCAATTTTGGTTTCGTACACTTTATGTCCTTTACAATCGTTTAGTTCTACTTTTAGTCTTGTACGAAGCACGCTAGATTCTTTGGTTACATTTGCCCTTAGAGCAAGACAGTTGTTGTCGGCCAAATCGGCGGGGTAAGGGTCGGCAATACTTAACACATTAAATCCTTTTTTTTGAAACAAAAATACGGTTAGCTCATTAAGCCTATACTTATTGGGCTCCTTAAAAAAATCGTACTTATCTGGAACAATAATATATTTATAATTATTTAGATTGCTACTTAGTTGAGCCGAAATATAACTTACATTACAACATATAACTAAGATAAGAATATACTTTGTTTTCATCTATTTTAATTAAATATCAAATTAAATCCGAACTGCAAAGATAAGCTTTGTGCATTAGCTAAGTTTTCATATTCAAGTAAATTATCTGCCGTTACATAAAAATTAAAACTGCCAATATGTGTAGACAGTCCAAAACCAATGTTTCGCTTTGAAAATGAATCGATGGTGTAACTTAATTTAGTTCTAAATACACCAAAAATTTTCCTGTAATAATATAAACTTAGTGCTAACTGAGGTTGTACTGGTCTTTTAATGGCATACAACTGAGCGCCTATTTGGCTTAAATAGTCTTTTTCGGGTTTAACACAATTACAATTTTTGTCCTTTACTCTTTCAAAAGCATACCTTACTGCTCCATTAAACTTTACGGGTCGCGTTGTTACAAATTTTGTTGCTGTTGTATCAATTTCAAATAATGATTCAAAGTCTTCTGAAGCATCATCTACGTTAGTTCCACGAACAGGATTAACACCTTCAAAAACAAGATTGCCGTCTATAGAAAGGGTTTCAAGATCTTTTGTGTGATTTATAAACCCTAGGTCTTGCACACTAGCGTCTATCGATAATTGATCGGAATATCGGTATGTAAATCCAGCATCAAGCCCTAAGCCTAGGTCTCCTCCCAAAAACAATTTACTTCTAAAATCGTTAATATTGCTACTCGCATCTGAATTATTATTAATTAATGATGAAATTCCAGAGGTGCGCACTTGCAAATCGAGATTAAATGTATGTGTTAGGAAATTATTATCGCCTTGCCGTGTTACAAAAGACCCATTATTGTTAATTGAGCTAATACTTGCTAAGCTAGAGTAAATTTTGCCTCGAACTCCGTAAGTAAATTTATCGTTAACCTTCTTGTTATATCCTAAGTGTAGTACAGAAATTAAATCTGCTCTTAGGTTAAGATCACTAAGATCAAACACGCGATCAATATTATTTTGATTCCCCTCCAAAAAAAGCACCGCAAAGTCTTTAGGAAAATATATAATAGCATCTGCTTCTTGATATAAACCAAAGGAAATGTAAGTATCCTTTACATATTGCTTACCTGTTTTAAATCCTCCAGAAAAAATTTCTAATTGCTGATTTACAGTAAAAAAATCGCGACTTGACAAATCGTTTACAATGTTTCTTATTCTTTGGTTAAAGTCTATGCCATTGTCTGCAAAAATATCATTCAGTGCTAAACCAGATGACCCTGCGCTTACATGAATTTGAGAGAGCAAAGGAAGCCCTGCATGCCATTTATAATCGACTTCACTTCCTGGATTTATGAGTAAGTTTTGCGGCAATTCCTTTAAACCGTATAGCAATTGTTTGTTTTGTGAAAAACATACATAGCATAGTAGAATAAGTAATACACTTAAGTTTACTTTTTTCATATAGCATCTATGTCTAAGAAAAATGTTCCTTGAGATCTCAAACTTAAACGCCCTGGCGTATTCTCATCTACTGGGGGCAAATTTGTGTCCTCTTCTAATATTAAGGTAAACACTACTCGAGTTGATGCTGTAAGGGACATTAGGTCTTGTCCTTCAAAAATTTCTTGTTGATTTGTAATAACATTTTGGTTATTAGGAGACCTAGGGACGTTTATCGTAAAGGTTTCTTGTAAATTAAAATTAGCATCAAAAAACTCAACTCTAGCCTGAAATGCTCTATCTATAGAGTTGGTAGTCTCAAACAGAAACTCTGCTCTAATTAGGTTATTAACTACAAAAGGATCGTCAAAAACATCAATTCCTATGGTATCTGTAATAACATTAAGGACGCCCGGATCTAAAATAAAAACCTCAGCGGTTTCATCAAAAAAAGCAAGGCTAGATGTAAGAACAGGGTTAGCTCTAAAACTGTTAGCTTGACTTGTATCTATATCGTCTGAACAGGATATTATTAAAAAACAAATCGCTATATACAATAAACTATGCCTAACTATAGATTTCATTCTTTTTCTTTTTCTATTATAACGCAAAATAATGACCGTTTAGTATTCACTTTAAACATAGTAGTTTATCGTTAAAAATTTATAACCTTACTTATTTCAAAAGATTATGCACGATAAAAAAAGTAATACCTATGCTCAACTTTTGTTTGTAGAATTTATTATGCTATTGAATAGTTGTTTAAACCCTACCCAACGTTCTTGGCCGCTAAAAGTGTAATTATGAAATACTGGAACAAAAGTTCCGTTTACTTTTTTAACTTCATTCAGTATTGTATTAAGATTTTGTTGTTTATCTAGTAGGGATTCATTGTTTAGCAAGCTATAATCCATTATATGAAATGAATGCACTAGTAAAGGGGTTTGTATTTCGTAATCGATATCGTAAAACAAAAATGGGGTACATGTTCCTGCCCTAAATCCAATTTTATCGGTGTAGCCCATAGTGTAATCTTCTTTTATTTCTAGGGTAATAAGGTTGCGGTATAAACTCGGCAAATTCAGTTTAGAAAACGAGTTTCTAGATATTTTTAAGTTGGTGTTAATAATCGTTTCTATATGGTGTTTTTCTTTTTTGAGAATATCAATATTTTCAAGAGCAAAATAAGATGCTTTTAGCCCTACCTTGCAATAGTCTGCCATAGTTTTTATAAGTGATATAAACTCTTTTTTATTTAAATTAATATTTTTATCGTAAGTTGTGTAATCACCTACTAAAAAAAAGATTAAAAATTTATTTCTGCATTCTTTTTGCTTATTTATGAGCCAATTAAACGTATCGTAGGGGTCTTTTTTTAAATTTAAAAGCACTAACGCACGATGGTATAATTGTTTAGGCAAAAACTTTAGCAGGTCGTTAAACGCCCCTCCTATGGTTCGTAAAACACCTTTGTTTTTAAAAAGATACGCCATAGGAACATCTATAACAGGGTTTATGCTGTAATGCCTTGAGGTAAATTTGTACTCTGGGAAATGTTTTTGTAAAACGGCTTTAAACTTATAAGCCCAAATATCGATAACTGGTTGTTGCAAAAAACCATGTTTAAACGCAATACTGTCTTGAGCAGTAAAACGCCCGTAAGTATCTTTAACATGAGGGAGGTACTCTTCATATCTGCTTAGTAAATAAAACGAAGCTGCAAAAATATCAAAAGGTAATGCGCTTTTATCACCGTTATAAAAAAAGCATTTTGTGTTGTCCCAATCTTGAACTTTTATTTTGATATCGGACAAGCCTTGTTCAAAAAGAATAGAATTACTTTTTATAAAACACTCTTTCCCTAAAGCTAATGTGGTATATGACACCTTTAAGCTCTTATGAGCTATAAACTCTTCTATAGTTGTTGTAAAGGCCACTGGGATACCTAAAATACGTGTGCAAACCTGCTTAAATACGTATTTGAGACGTGGCGTGATTTTGTGTGTGTAAATTAGTAACATTAAACGTTTTGATTATAGCAAGGCGTGGTCTGCAAAACTAAAATAGGCTTTTTCTGTAATAATTAAATGATCTAGTAGTTTTATATCTAAACTCTTTGCTGCTGCTTGCATTTTAACGGTAAGTTGCTTGTCTGGTTTACTAGGTTCTAAGCTTCCTGAGGGGTGATTGTGTAGTAGTATAAGCCCCGTAGCATCAAGCGCTAAAGCCTTTTTCAAAACCAAGCGCACATCGACCAAAGTTCCTGTAATACCACCTTTACTTAGCTGGCTTCTTTCAATAATTTTGTTTGAGTTGTTTAAGTATATTACCCAAAACTCTTCGTGCGAAAGTTCTCCAATAACAGGCTGCATTAATTCAAAAACAGCTTTACTGGAAGTTATTTTTTCTTTTTTTAAGGCTGCCTCTCCTCGTCTTCTTAACCCTAAGGTCATCGCAGCAACAATCGTAATTGCTTTAGCTTGGCCAATACCCTTGAACTCCATGAGCTGATTTACGGATAGCTTCCCTAGTTTATTCAAACTGTTATCTACAGCACAAAGCATCCGTTTACTAAGAGCTACTGCGCTTTCATCTTTATTACCGCTCCCTATTAATATGGCAAGTAATTCAGCATCGCTCAAAGTGCTTTTGCCCTTATAGAGCAGTTTTTCTCTTGGTTGGTCGTCGTGCGACCATTGTTTTATAGAAAAAGAATTTGGTTTGTTTTGCATTGGTTAAATATAATTATTGTAACTTTCAGAAACAATTAAAAATAACATTTAATGAATTCTATATTTACAGATGAAGGGCATCAAAATATTATAAAACGATTAAATCGCTTAACTGAAGACAGCGAAGCGCATTGGGGAAAAATGAATGTTGCGCAGATGCTAAAACACTGTCAGTTGCCCCTTAATATTGCTACAGAAAAAACTGAAATGAAAGTAAAAGCTGGGGCTTTAAAGCGTTTTATATTCAAATCTTTTATTAAACCACATATGTATAACGACAAGCCTTGGAGGCCTAATTTACAAACCCCAAAAGAATTTGTGGTTGCTAACAGCCAAGAATTTACTTCAGAAAAAGAAAATTTAACACAACTTATTAATGAGTTTGCTAGTAAAAAGAATGCTACTAACTGGCCTACCCATCCGCTTTTTGGTGATTTTACAACGGAACAGCGTGGCAAAATGCAATACAAACATTTAGACCATCACTTAAAGCAATTTGGAGTATAACTATACCTTAAAATGCTGTAACCAAAATTGTATTAGACAAAGCGTTGCTTTAGTTCACTAAAGTCTAAGCCTCCATAATTTCCAGAGCTCATTAGTAACACTGCCGTATCGCTAAAATCTTGAGACACAAGAAATTGCTTAAAGTCATTTGAGTTGGTATAAATACTTAAATCCTCTCGTTCGAAAGCGTTCGCGATTTGGCTGTGAGTAATTGTTTTTAATTTTTTGATACTTACAGCGTCTGGCGAGTAAAATACAGCAGCGATATCGGCATTATCTAAAGTCCCTTTATACTCCTTTAAAAATGCTGCGTCTAGACTACTATAAGTATGTAGTTCTAAACAGGCTATTAGCCTTTTGTTTTTGTATTGCTGTTTTACCGCTTGGGTTGTAGCCTTTACTTTGCTTGGCGAGTGGGCAAAGTCTTTATAGAGGACACTAGTATGATTTTCTGCAATTTTCTCTAGTCGTTTGCTGGCGCCTTTAAATGTTGCAATAGCCTCATAAAAATCGTCTTCATCCACGCCCATATGCTGGCAAATCCACTTGGCTCCTGCAAGATTATTAAGGTTATGTGCGCCAAAAATTTCTATAGGCATTGCTCCGTCTGGAGTTTCTAAGTAGGTTACACCATCTTCAACAGTATATTGTGGTGTGCCATAAGGGAATTTCCGAATAGCATTTTCGGATTTTTCAACAAGATGTTTCAAATCTGTATCTTCCTCATTGTAAGAAATACTACCACCATTAACAATAGTGTTTACAAAGAGTTTAAACTGCTCTAAATAATCATTATACGTCGGAAACACATTAATATGATCCCAAGCAATGCCACTTAACAAAGCAATATTGGGTTTGTACAAGTGAAATTTTGGACGAAGATCTATCGCTGAGCTTAAATACTCGTCACCTTCTAAAACAATAAAATCGTTATGTTCACTAAGTTTTACCATAACGTCAAACCCTTCGAGTTGTGCTCCTACCATATAATCTAAATCTCGATTATGATAGTGCATTACATGAAGTATCATAGAGGTAATAGTTGTTTTACCGTGACTTCCCCCAATAACCACCCTTGTTTTATGTTTAGATTGTTGGTATAAAAATTCTGGATAAGAGTATATTTTCAACCCTAATTCTTGTGCTTTTAGTAGTTCTGGATTATCTTTTTTTGCGTGCATCCCCAATACAACTGCATCTAGCTTGGTAGTGATTTTTTGGGGATACCAACCAAATACCTTAGGAAGCAAGCCTTTAGCATCTAATCGCGATTTTGAAGGTTCAAAAATAGTGTCGTCACTACCTGTAACCTCATCACCTTTATTGTGCAGCGCTATTGCCAAATTGTGCATTGCACTACCTCCTATTGCTATAAAATGAACTTTCATGTTTATTATTTACAAAGGGTAAATATACATATTGAATTTAAAAACCTGTAGGCTAATGAATCTAATTTCAATAAACTATATAAAGAGTATCATTCTTATTCAAATTTTAACCTAAGATTATTATTAAATATTAGAAATTTGTTGTTTTTCTAATTCTGCTTCGGGAAAGTTTGAACGAATAGTAATCGCTTTGTTAATATAGTTAAGTGCTTGTTTTTTGTTATTTTTAAGTTTATAAATTTGAGCCAATCTTAGGTAGGCCCATTCAAGTCCTACCGCGTCTTTTGCAGTATAGTTTTTAACGTAACACATTAGGTAACACAGCCCTTTATCTAACTCATAATTGTAATTGGCTGCTATTTTCCCTATTTGATAATGCAGAGTATTACGTTGGTGCTTCAATTCTTCTTGTCGCCGTGATTGTTCTGAAGGTTTTGCAGCCTTTTTCGAATCATCCAGTAGTGTTTTATGCACATGTGTTGGTTTATTAAAACAGGTTAAAGAGCCACCAATTTTGATTGCCATTTTATAATTAAATTCAGCTAAATCAAACTCATTATCATTTTCATAAATATAGCCTTTTGCCAAATAGCCATCTATTTTAGACAGGTTATCTAATTCTTTTGCATACTTAAGTGATTTTGCTTTGCTACCCCCTACAACGCTGGGTAACTCCATATATAACTGTACTAAGGCCCAACGTGTTTCTATGTGCTTAGAATCTAATTGTGCAGCTTTTAAGAATGCTTTTTTTATATCATTAATTATTAGCAGGGCAGATAGTTTGCTAATTTCTTTTGCGTGCATCCCTAATGCACCACCGTATTTAAAATGATAGTTTGCATTATTATAATTCCAATCTACCAATTTTTTATACGTTGTAAATGCGGGTTCCCATTTTTTTTGATAGCTATAGGCATCTCCTAAAAACTCAATTGCCTTCTCATCTTTTGGATGATTTTCAATATGGTTAAGCATTAAAACTTCTAATTGCAAGTATGCTTTTGTGTCTAATAATTTTTGCGCCACAGTCACTATGTTTCCTTGAGAAAAACTTAAAAGAGGAAAGATTATGATAACTACAATTTTTTTCATAAATAATGAAACTGCTACAAAATTATTATGTTACAAAATTTTTTGACACATCGTTTATAGAGGGATATTAAATAACTTTATTAGTTGTCCTCCATTGAAACGTGCAAGTTACTTATTTAGTGCTGTTACATAATGGTTTTAGGTTTTTTTTAGCATTTTACAATTTGGTTAACTCAATTAGTAAATATCATTATTAATAATTATAACTAGTATTCGTTTTACAATATTATATTTTTATGATTATATTTGACGACTAACCTAATTTAAAAAATATGAGTTCAAAAATTTTCACAGGATTACGATTTATCTTAGCCATTTTCGTTTTAGTTTTTGGAGCTAATAAGCTTTACGAATTTCTTCCGCCTATAGAGGGGATGTCTACAGAAGCCTTAGCACATTTTACATCACTAGAAACCTCAAAAATATTGTTACTTAGTGGTGTTGTAGAAATCGCTGCGGGCATTGCGCTGCTTACGAACAAATTTGCAGCTTTAATGTCTGTAATTTTAATGAGTGTTTCGGTCAATACCGTATTATTTCATGTTGTTTTAGACCCACCAAACATAGCTCCAGCATTAGCACTATTAGCTTTAAACTGTGCTGCACTATACAATTACAGAAGTAGCTATAAGGTTTTACTTAGCTAGGGTTCTAATATAATTAGTACCTTCATTAAGCAGTAATCCAAGTTACTATTCAAAATAAGCTATATATCTTCTGTTTTATCTAATCATAAAATATTTCAAATTATTTATAGTTCATTTTAAATAATAAAAGCAGTAAAAAATGTTGCAAAGCAAGTTTTTTTTACTGCTTTTGTTTTGGTGGATATTTAGAGAGTGTTTTTTTTGCAATAGCTTTAAATTTTGAATCTCGTTTTTCTGGACTCGCTTTAGGGCTATAAGAACTTTTACTTATCGCTTGCCAAAACAATTTGTTTTTTGTTTGGTCTATAAAGTCGATAGTAATTTGTCGGTTAACTAATGCGCCTATAGGTAAGCCTATAGATAGCCCTCCGCCAATATTACGCCCTGTACCTCCTAGACCTACTCCCACGGCACTCTGCTGGTTGTTTTGATACTCGCCACTTTTAACATTAATAAAAAAATCTGGAGTATTAGAGAGTTTTAAACCTTTTAAGGTCATTATACTGTCTATAGCATCTAGCAGTCTATCTTCGTCTAGCTCACTTAAGCCAGTATCTCTATCGGGAGAATAGTTGTAGGTCTTATAAGTTGTGAAATCAATTTTATTATCATAATCATAATTTACTAGTATTGGTGAGCACGCGCTGAGTAATAATAGTAATACTATTGCTTTTAGATATTTCATAAATTTATATTTGCTATAAATTTAATTAAAAAAATGCGTATCAACAAAAGTTAAACAATCTAGTTTATTGAGTGCATTTGTATTCTATTCTAAAAAGCGTAATTTTATTTAATTTCAATAACAAAGCATCGCTTATAATGGGTAAAACACCAATTAGTTTTTGTTTTTATGAATAATACCCTTAACTTAGTAGATTAATTCCCCCTTCCTATGAAAAAGAAATTACTCTCATTAAGTTTATTGTGTGCTTTTGTCTTGACCGTCGTTTTACTAAAACACTATAATACAAATACTACAGATGCTAAAATATCAAAGCTTAAAGAACAACATGCCAAACACTTAGCTAACAGCCCATACAAAAACACAAAGTTTTTGGGTAGAAAAGAACGGAAACATTTGGGCTTGCCTCCAAATGCTTTTTTTGAGCAAGAATGGGAACGTACTCTAGATCCTAACTTAGGCTACCCTAATTACGAGAACGCTCTAAAAATTCAGCATGAATTAATCAAAAACAATAATAATTTGGACGCTAATAGTGTTTTTGGTGTCCCAGGAGAGTCTACCAATAATGCTTGGGTAGAGCGAGGCCCTAGTAATGTGGGAGGTAGAACTAGAGCCATTTTGTACGATCCTAACGACTCTAATGGCACTAGAGTTTTTGCTGGAGGCGTTAGCGGAGGTCTATGGGTAAACCAAAATATAGAAAACGAAAACACAACTTGGCAATTGGTTTCTGGAGTGCCAGAAAATATAGCGGTAACCAAAATAGTATCGGACCCTAATAATCCAGCTATATTGTATATTGCCTCAGGCGAGTCTTATACTCAGGGGAATGTGATAGGAAATGGAATTTACAGATCCACTAATGCAGGGGTAACTTGGGAAATGATTTTTGGGGGTCCAGATGGAACTTCAACATTAAGTACAGACGGCGAACAGATTCGTATTGGAGGAATTTTTTATGTAAACGATATTATTACTAGAACTGTAAATGGAAGTACAGAAGTTTATTTTGCGGCAGCAGTAGGTGTTAACGTTGCTGCTCCTGGTGATAATGCCGACCCTCTTGCCTTTTTAGGTTTAGAAAGTAGAGGGGTATATCGCTCTGTCGATAATGGCGATAGTTGGACACAACTAAACATTGACTCACCTAGCAACAGCTCCCCTTTTCCAGGAATTAATCCCAACGATTTAGAGATAGATGCCGACAACAATATTTGGTTAGCAACAACCTCTTCTTTTGGTTTGTCTAACGGTGGGGAAATATACACCTCTTCAGACGGGATTAATTTTACGTTTATAAATAATATCCCAAACGCAGCAAGAACTGAAATAGCAACCTCTCCAGAAAATTCAAACCTATTTTATATTGCTGCAGATGTTAATGGTGAGGCCGATTTGTTTATTACCTCAGATGCTTTTGCGAACATTAGCAGCTTAGAAGAACCTAATGATGTCGATACCACAGTAGATGCTAATGATTATGCAAGAGAACAAGCGTTTTATAATTTACCTATAGAGGTCGATCCCAATAACGAAAATATACTCTACATAGGAGGGATTAATAGTTTTAGGGGTAATGTCGATCAAGACTCAAGGACGGTAGATTGGGAACAAATTTCTAGGCAAAATGAATCGTTTGCGTCGTCTTTAGATATTTCTGTAATGCATGCAGACATACATGCTATTGTGTTTAATCCTAATAACTCCAACCAAGCTGTTTTTGGTACAGATGGCGGTATTTTTTATGGAAGAGATTTAGAGAACAGTAGTTCGCAAGGCAATAGAAATATCGAAGCTAGAAATAGGGGCTATAATGTTACTCAATTTTATACAGGAGCTATTAATGATGCTACGGGTAATATTGCAGCGGCAGCTCAAGACAATGGTAACCTTTTTAATTTCACCCCAACAACAGGTAATAATCGTTTTTTTGATATTACCTCTGGTGATGGAGCTTTTGCACAGTTTGATGACCAAGGACAATATTTTATAGCATCCACACAGTTTATAAACTATACTTATTTTGAGTTGCCCATCGTTAGGACTGGAGCCGCTAGAACATCGCCTCCAAGTTTCTTTAACCAAATAAGCTCCGCAAACTACTCAATTACAGACCAAGGAAACAGCAACAGAGATGGCGGAAACTTTATTAATGAAGCGGTTATAGACACCAATTTAGACATTCTTTATATCAATGCAACAAACACTTCTGACGGAACTCAGGTTGCAAGATATTCTAATTTTCAGAATGGTCGCGAAAATATTATTGAACAAACCCTTACAAACGCTTTGCTTGTAGGAACTATTTCTGCAATGCAAGTTTCCCCTTTCAACTCAACAGCAACTAGGCTACTGGTGGGGACAGAACAAAGTAGGATTATAAATATCGATGATGCCGATACAAACCCCTCGTTTAGACTTATACAAACTACAGATTTTGTTGGGTCAATAAGCGATATAGAATTTGGAGCTAATGAGGACATTATTATGGCAACTATATCTAATTACGGTGTTGAAAGTATTTTCTATTCTGAAAATGGCGGAGTAAATTGGAGTCCAAAACAAGGTGACTTACCCGACATCCCTGTGTTTACAATTTTACAAAACCCATTTGACCCAAATGAAGTTATTGTAGGAACACAATTTGGTGTTTGGAGAACTAACAATTTTTTAGCCACTAACCCAAACTGGGTACAGTCGTTTAATGGGATGAGTAATGTTCCTGTTCGGGATTTAGATTTACGAGCTTCACGAAACGAAGTTTTAGCAACAACTCACGGACGCGGTGTGTTTACAGGACGATTTACAGGAGGTACTTTTACAGACCCTAATAATATAAGGGTAGAAGTTACCTCAGAAACCTGCCCTGGGCTTAATAACGGTAACGTTACTGTAACGGCAAATGCAATTGATTTTGATTACACCGCAAATTTATCTGGAAATGGAATAAACACAACAATAAGTTTTAACTCTACAGCAGTATTTGAAGATGTTCCTGCTGGACGCTATACCGTTTGTGTTTCTGTAGATGGGCAAGTTTTTCAAACTTGCTTTGAGCTCGATGTTAATAGTGCAAGCCCTTTAAATATCGACTTTAATGGCGTACTATCATCTGCTAACCCCAATACACAATTGTTTACATTCAGTATAGAAGAAGGTACTGGACCATTTGAAATACGCTTTAATGATGAATTAATTCAAATCACAAATGAAAATGTATTAGCGCTAGAGCTAGTAGGTTCGGGATTATTAGAAGTTACCTCTTCACGATTGTGTGAAGGCAGTTTCACGTTTGATGTAAATAGTATCGAAACCACTGTGTTTGCATTCCCTAATCCTGTAACCAGTCAGTTAACAATACATATTCCTAATAACAGCGATACTTCAAGCGGTAAGCTAATCCCTGTTAGGGTGTATAACATTACAGGACAGCTAGTATATAGTAATCGCTTAAGTATGTCTAACAATAAGATTACACTTCCGTTTGATGCTATGGCGCAGGGTCTTTATTTTGTTAACGTAGACATGAATAATACTGAGGAGATTTTAAAAATAATTAAGCAATAAGTAAAACCTATAAGCCTATGATAATACAATTATTTTTATTGTAATATCATAGGCTTTATTTCAATACGCGAGTTTAAGACTGCAATAATATATAGGCTTATTAAGTCATATTATTTTATAGTACTAGCGCACTCAAAATCACATGGTTGTAGGCAGAGATTTATTGTGGTATTTTATTATGATTATGACTTGTAAGAATTAGCAAGATAGTTTTAATCTCTAAATGATAGATGAGTAATCCTATTAATCCCCCAACAACAAAATGATAGTCGGCCATTTTATAATTAAAAAGCTCACTAACAATCGACATTAAGCCAATACCGCATAAAACAAACCGTATTATCAGCATCGAGTACATATGCAATTTATGTTTTTTTTCAATGCGTAATATTATAGACCTAACCTCAAATAGCCAAACAATGAATCCAAATATGGCGCCTACAAAAAAATGGCTCTTAGTTATTTGCTCATTAAAAACTCTACTAAACAATGTTGTTAACCCAATACCATGTAATATAAATGGCAGAACTAAGGCTACACAAATAATAAAATCACGTTTCTTTTTAGTCATCATAACTTAATTTAAAGATAAAACACCAATACACAAGATACAAAACACACGCACAATATCAAAACTCAATATAAATTGTTGGGTTTACTGTGTCAGTTTTGTTATACCAATTGTTATTTAAAATGAGTTATAAATAACTTTGGTATATAGTTGTTTAGATGACATAGAAAACCTAAACATAGCCTTAGTTACGTTTCTTTACAGTAATATATAGACGCAATAGAAACGAATGATATCGCTTATTTTGAGTCCTAATTGGTACTATTAAATTGTAAAATCGCCATTAGCTTGATGCGTGCTATTTTTGTAGCGTTCAATACATTTATTTAAAATAGTATAGGCTTCATGGGCGTTACCCCAACCACCAACATCAACTTTCTTTTTTTCTAAATCTTTATAAACCTGAAAAAAGTGAGTAATTTCCTTTTTTCGGTGTGGGTTTAGGTCTGTAATATCGTTGTAGCTATTCCAGATAGGGTCTGTAACAGGAACACAAATTAATTTTTCGTCAGGGCCTTTTTCGTCTGCCATATGAAAAACACCTATCGGTTTTACCTCCATAACACACATAGGAAATGTTGGCTCTGTACCCATAACCAATACATCTAGAGGGTCTCCATCTAGCGCTAAGGTTTCGGGGATAAAACCATAATCTCCAGGGTACATCATAGATGAAAATAACATACGATCAAAACGTATTTTATGTAATTTAAAATCGTATTCATATTTGTTTCTACTGCCCTTTGGGATTTCTATTAAAACATCAAAAGTTTGTTGATTCTTTGCGTCCATATCATTTTTTAAGCCTGCAAAAATACTAAACTAATTGCTGGTAACCGCTAAAAAATACTATTACGTAAGTCTAAGTTTAAATTCTAGATATAATGGTCATTTTATACGTTTGCAAAAAACCTTTAAATGGCGTTGTATTTGGAGGGTTTAGTGTTTTTTTAAAAAAATTAACACATGAAAATAAAAAAAATATTTTAGTGGTAACATTTGTGTTGTGTTTCATACTGTTAGCCGCATATTTTAGCATTTTCAGTTTTTGCCAACACGCAATTCCAACGCTTAAAAAACTAAAAGAGCTAAAATTTCCCAACACACAAATTGAATATTCCAATTAAAATATTTAGATTTGTCAAAAAATGACAAGTCTCATGAAAGTTACATTTGGAGAATACATCCGAATTTTACGAAACGAAAATGAATTGACTTTAACTCAACTTGCAGCCAAACTGAATTTGGACTCTGCAAACTTGAGTAAAATCGAGAATGGAAAACGAGATTTTGACGAAAAACGCTTACCAAAACTTGCGAAAATCTTCAAACTAAATCTTACAGAATTGCGGAATGAATATGTGACTGACCAAATTGGAAAGCATATTTACGAGACAAATTGTACAAAACAACTTTTACAAGTTGCAGAGGAAAAAGCAGAATATCGCAGAACACTTAATAAATTACTTCAAGCACAATAACATATGAAAATAGTATCTTTCTTCGCAGGAGCTGGCGGACTTGATTTAGGCTTTCAGCAAGCTGGTTTTAATGTTATTTGGGCAAACGAATATGACAAAGAAATTTGGGAAACTTATGAAAAAAATCATCCAAATACGATACTTGACAAAAGAAGTATCGTAAATATACCAGCTGATAAAGTTCCAGAATGCGATGGAATAATTGGAGGTCCACCTTGCCAAAGTTGGAGTGAAGCTGGAGCAGCAAGAGGAATTAAAGATAAGAGAGGTCAGTTATTTTATGACTTTATAAGGATATTAGAAGCTAAACAACCTAAATTCTTTTTAGCAGAAAATGTTAGTGGCATGTTGATTTCTAAACACACAGAAGCTTTAGAAGGGATTAAAGAACTTTTTAGAAACGCAGGAATAGGATATGAACTTTCTTTTCAAATGCTTAACGCATCTGATTATAATGTTCCACAAGACCGAAAAAGAGTTTTCTTTATTGGAATTAGAAAAGACTTGAATTTTAAATATCAATTCCCAACTGAAACTTTTCCGAAAATACCACTTGAAGATGTGATATCTGATTTGAAAGAAGGTGTTTTGCCGGCCTTAGAATACAATAATACAAATGGAGACAATTGTGTAGTTCCAAATCACGAATATATGATTGGAAGTTTTTCTACAATTTTTATGTCAAGAAACAGAGTTAGAAGTTGGGATGAACAATCTTATACAATTCAAGCAGGCGGAAGACACGCACCTATTCATCCGCAAGCACCAAAAATGAAATTTATAGAAAAGAATAAGAGAATTTTTGTTCCAGGAAAAGAACATTTGTACAGAAGATTAAGTATAAGAGAATGTGCAAGAATTCAAACTTTTCCAAATGACTTTATTTTCCATTATAAAAAAGTCGCAGCAGGTTACAAAATGATTGGAAATGCTGTTCCTGTTAATTTAGCGAAGTTTTTAGCAAATAGCATTATGAAACAAATTAAAGCTAACGAAAAAACGAATAAAGCAGTCAAAAAGATTCCAAAATCAAAAGAAGTAGTTGCAATATGACAAATATTTTAGAGGCAATTTACAATATTGTTAATCATAAGAATTTTGCTATCCGAGAATTTTATTCAGGTAGAAATAGAGCAAATAGTATGGGAGAAGCTCTTGAAAATTACATTAAAGATGCTTTTACTAACACCTTTGATTCTGATGACGAACAAAGTCGATTAAAAACTTATAATAAAGAATTTTCTTGGTTAGGTTCTCAAAACAATCCACCAGATATTATGATAAAAGGTGGAGATGCAATTGAGGTTAAGAAAACTCAAAGTGCGAACAGTAGTTTGGCTTTAAATAGTAGTTATCCTAAAACTGATTTAAGACATACAAGTCCGATGATAACAAGTGAATGTAGAGATTGTGAAGAATGGACAGTAAAAGATTTAATTTATTGCGTTGGACACACATCTGACACAAACATTAAGTCTTTATGGATGGTTTATGGAAGTTCTTATGCAGCAAAACACGAAACTTATCAAAGAATAAAAACAACCATTTCAGATGGAATAAAAACTATTCCTGACGTTGTTTTTGCAGATACAAAGGAATTAGGGAGAGTTAATCAAGTTGACCCATTAGGAATAACCAACTTGAGAATTAGAGGAATGTGGCAAATTGAAAACCCAAGAAAAGTATTCAATTATTTACACGAACCAACTGACAAAGACTTTGAATTAGTTTGCATAATTCCAGTAGAAAAATACAATAGCTTTCCGAATGAAAGTAAAAGTAAACTTGAAGAAATAACTGAAAAAGGATTTAGTATTGAAGATAAACAAATAAAAAATCCCAATAATCCTGCAAAATTAATTGACTGCAAACTGATAAAATTATGCATATAAGCCAACGCTAAAAGCCATACACATTTACAATTCGCTACAGCTAACACATAAGTGCAAAATTGCAAAAGAGTATGTCTTTGCCAACGTTACAAACTTGACAAAAAAGTACGAAAATACAACAAGATATAAAAAAACATAGGACTTTTGTGCTAACTTCAAAGTTCTGTGTTTTTTTTACAAAGTACGCTAAAGATAAAATTTGGCATTTATAGTAGAAAAGATAAAAGCAAAATATTTATATTTGGCTAGAAACGAAAGTGCTTATCACCTGCCCTACGTTTCTTATACTGAACGTTGCCATCAAATGTATATACAGCGTACTCTCAAAGCTTTAGTTACGCAAGCACAGCTTATCTTGTTGAAGGGTCTAAAGGTCCAAAATGGTTAGACGTTTGTGGTAATGAAAGTGGCAATAGTTGTTCTACTCCAAAAAGCTCATCTTGGAGAGAATTGAGTTGGGCTGAAAAATTCGCTTATTATTCAATCAAAACAGCAGAAGAAATAGACAGTTGGTTTTGATAAAAGTTTTAGAATAGAGGAATCTAAAATTCCTCTATTCTATCATTTATGCTAATTTTTATATTAATATTCAAAAAAATGAAAAAGATTAAACTGTTGTTTTTTTTAAAATTATTGATTGTGCTGTCAATTAGTGGGTGTCGTAATAATGATAATCATAACTATCCGATAACTCTCAAGGCTACAGATTCTTTAAAAATTGAATTCCAAGATTCTAAACCCCTAAGTTCCTACTCATTTAATACTAAAAAACCAACGACATTGGACATTCCGTTCCCTAAGCCGTTTTTATCCAAAAATTTTGACTTTACTGTTTGAAGATAAGTTATACTATGCCTTATCGCCTTTGGCAGATATTTATGTACGATATTACAACAAGCAAAACTGAGACCCACGATACTCCTACAGATGATCTTCCGCACTTAAAAACGAGTTATCCAGATGTTTATCTAAGTCTCATGTTCAAAAAAGTCTTAATGCTTATTTACTAAATAGCAATTTTGGACCACTCTTTGTTAACAGCAATTTTGTGTTTAGAATTTACCAATCGGCAACGCCACAAAGTAAAAAGTATATTGCTAATCAAAACTTTAAGAAAAACTACCTTCAAGTTTTTGACAAAGATTTTAATTTATTAAAAAACATCGAGTTAGACTTCTCAATTACCCATGCTGGTATGTTTACGGGTGCATCGTTTATTTATTTCCAACAGGATTCAGACCATGAGGATAGTCTTTCTTTTTACAGAATACAAATAGAGCAACTCTAATGATAATTAAGATATTGACAGTCGAGCTATTTACCTTATTACTCTAACTCATGTTTTATGCCCTCTAAACATTAATTTTTAGAAAAAACCTGAAGTGATGATGTTGTACCGTTAAAGGCAAAAATAGAATTAGCATCGACAGTAATTGTGGTATAAAATTCGTCATTGTGAGCAGCGCTTCCCAAAGATAAGATCTCATCAAATTCTATAAACTTGTCTGTAATGGTAAAAACAACAATCGTATTTCGATAAAAACCAGATGCATCAATTCTAGTAAACAGCATATACAGTTTGTTATTATAAACACTAACATCGCTAACTAAAACGCTGTAAGTATTACTGTTATTAATGTTGTGTTTTAGGTTAATGTTGTCAATATTGGTTTTAATTAGTGTTGCATCGTTTGTGTAGTCGTGTACAGTTTTAAGGTTTAGTGAGGCATCGTACAGTTCTATAACAGGTAAGTTGTTGGATACGGCTATTATATTGCCCGAGTCTAGGCTTAGCAAATGCCTGCCGTTTCTTATAAAAAATTGTGTGGCATTATCAAAGGGAAACACATTGCCTGCTTTTTTAAGGATTTCGCTATGCGTATTAAATGCCGTTATTGAAGTCGTTTTGCTACTAATACCAGAGAGGTAATACTTGTCGTTATTTACAAAAAAATTTAAACCAAAATCTGCACGACTCAAAGCAGTAGGGAGTTTCACACTCGCTATATGCTTGGCGGTAGTCCTATTGTACTTTTCAATACTGCGTTTAAGGTCGTTTTGCACGTACACTGCTTCATTGCTTAGCGCTATTTTGGAAGCTCCAGTAAGCTCTCCAGGGCCTTTTCCGGGAGCAGCATATACCCGCTCTGTTTCTAAGCTCGTTTTGTTAATTTTAAAAACTTGGTTAAGGTTATAGTCTGAAAGGTATAGATAGTTTTCATCATTTATCAAACCATAAACATCGCTTATATACTTGCCATCGGCTTGGGTCATTTCTTTTTTAAAACGAAGTAACCTAGTGGTACTCAACTCAGGAGTACCGCAGCCTAGTAACACCAATAAACTACATGTAAGTAGTGTACATTTCATCACTTTAATATTTGAATTGCGTTGTGCGTTTTGTTTATCTATGCTAAATATAAGCAATATTTACTACATTTCCTTACATTTGAGTACAACCAAAAAAGAGTAGTTGTACTCTCTATAGAGGTTAAAAAACACAACACACTAATGACAACAGACTTATACATTATTAGTAATATAAAAACAAGCAAAAAAGAGGTGGTGCAAAACAAAGCCCTTTACCTCAACAAGCTCAAAAACTTAAACCTAAAACATATCTATGTGCCTGCAAAAAATAATATTAAACTCAACAAACAATGAAAAGACTACTATTATTAAACATACTACTGATAACGACATTATCATTTTCACAGACTCAAACAGAATTACCTAAGATGGCAAAAAAGTAACATTAAACGCAAATAAAATTTGTCAATATACTAATGCTATAGAGTCTAAAAATTCGTGTATCGTTGAAAAAGGTTTTAAAGAACCAAAATGGAACAAAAGTAAATCTTGGAAAAAGATGGGTATTCGCGTAGATGATTTGAAAAAACATATCTCAATGATGTAGGTGTAGTAAAATCTAAAATTATTTTGTTACAACCCTCTAAACAATTAGGTAATGTAGTTTGTATAGATGGCGTTAAAATGAAATACAGACAAACTAGAAAGATGGCGAAGATACCTTGAAAATGAATTAAAAAAGCCATAACCTGTTTTTTTATTGAAATATTAAAAAAAAACATACAACATATCCATTTTTATATTTTCTTTGTTATGTAAGAGGTGAAATATACGCCTTTTAGCTGAACACATTGAAAACTGTTTTTACGTTCGGTATTTTGGGTATTAGGAAGTCAAACCCAAAAATGGCTTATGGTATAAGCCTCCGAAATTTAGAGCTAACTTCCGCTTTTATTTCTTCTATAAGGCATCAATTTATTTGTGTTGTCAGGCAGCAAATAAGGATTTGATTTTTCATTATTTATTCCGCAATTCAGATATAGTATAACACACCCTTATGCTATAATTTCTTAATTTTTTTTGAATAACATAATGAATACCCGATATATTGATTTGGTTAATCAAACCTTTGATTTTCCACAAGAAGAATTTACTTTACAAAGTGACAAACTACTATTTCATCAAATTGATTTGATGCAAATAATAGAACAATATGGTACGCCTTTAAAATTCACATACTTACCACAAATTTCGAACAACATTCAAAGAGCAAAACAATGGTTTGCAAGCGCAATGAAAAATGTGGACTACAAAGGCAATTACCATTATTGCTATTGTACTAAAAGTTCGCATTTCAAATTTGTAATAAACGAAGTCCTTAAAAATGATGTCCATATAGAAACCTCATCAGCTTTTGATGTTGATATTGTTGAATCCCTAAAAAAAGAAGACAAAATCACAGACAGTACCTTTATACTGTGTAATGGATTTAAGCGAAAGCAATACATTACTAACATTGCTCGATTAATTAATAACGGACATCATAATTGTATACCGATTATTGATAATTACGAAGAATTACCACTACTTACCAACGAGATTAACACCAAGTTTAAAGTAGGCATTCGTATTGCTTCGGAAGAAGAACCAAAGTTTGAGTTCTATACTTCACGTTTAGGGATTGGCTATAAAAACATAGTTCGCTTTTATAACGAGCAAATCAAAGACAATTCGCAAGTTGAATTAAAAATGCTTCATTTCTTTATTAATACAGGTATTAGAGATACTGCCTATTATTGGAATGAATTGTTGAAATGTTTAAAAGTGTACATCAACCTAAAAAAAGTATGTCCTACTTTAGATAGCCTCAATATTGGCGGTGGTTTTCCCATTAAAAACTCGTTAGCATTTGACTTTGATTATCAGTATTTAGTTGAAGAAATCGTTCACCAAATTCAAACAGCCTGCAACGAAGCCAATGTAGATGCCCCTGATATTTTTACTGAATTTGGAAGTTTTACTGTTGGCGAAAGTGGTGGAATGATATACGAAGTGTTATATCAAAAACAACAAAATGACCGTGAGAAGTGGAATATGATAAACTCATCGTTCATTACCACATTAACAGATTCTTGGGCAATTAATAAACGCTTTGTAATGCTACCAATTAACCGTTGGAACGATTCCTATGAACGAGTGTTATTGGGTGGATTGACCTGTGATAGCGATGACTATTACAACAGCGAGCAACACATTAACGCTATTTATTTACCAAAATATAACGAGAATAAACGATTGTATATCGGGTTCTTCAATACAGGTGCGTATCAAGAAACTTTAGGTGGATACGGCGGTTTACAGCACTGTCTAATCCCTGCGCCTAAACATATTATTATCGATAAAGATGAAAACGGAAATACAACCACTCAATTATTCAGACCACAACAAACCAACATCGATTTTCTTGAAATTTTAGGCTATGACGTTGATAACGAAAAATTGGTACCAAATCATAATTCAATAAAAGCAAATCATTATTAAAATGAATACAAATAAAATATTTGCAGGTATTCCCGAAGAATACGCAACATCAAGCAAATCAGAAATCGTATTGCTATCTGTACCCTATGATGGCACAAGTACTTGGCAAAAAGGCGCAGATAAAGGTTTTGAAGCCTTTTTAGAAGCATCAGAAAATATGGAACTCTATGATATAGAAACCGATAGCGAAGTGTATAAACAAGGTATCTATATGCCCGAGCCTGTTACAGAAAATAGTTCGCCAGAAGCAATGGTAGAAGCCGTGCATCAAACTGTAAAAAAGTACATCAATCGTAATAAGTTTGTAACCATTTTTGGTGGCGAGCATTCTGTTTCAATTGGTACAATTAGGGCGTTTAATGAATGTTTTAAAAACTTAACCGTATTGCATTTAGATGCTCACGCAGATTTACGAAAAGAGTACGAGGGTTCAACTTGCAATCACGCTTGTGCAGTTTATGAAGCCAACCAAAACACAAACCTCATACAAGTGGGTATTCGTTCTATGGATGTTTCCGAAAAAACAGTTATGAACACAGATAAGGTTTATTTTGCCCACGAACTCATTTACGATGAATATTGGATGGATAATGCCATAGACCAAATGACGGATAATGTCTTTATCACTTTCGATTTAGATGTGTTAGACCCATCTATAATGCCAAGCACAGGCACACCCGAACCAAATGGTTTACTTTGGAATGAAACAGTAGAATTTCTTAAAAAAGTATTTCAAAAAAAAAATGTAGTTGGTTTTGATATGGTAGAACTCTGTCCAAACCCCACAAACAAAGCACCTGATTTTTTGGCTGCAAAACTGTATTATAAACTATTGAGTTACAAATTTAATAACGAAGATGGAAACGAAAACTTCAATGATGGTTTTGAAGAGCATATAGATTCGCCTTTTAACAAACTATCAAAATTTAGAGATACTGATAAGTAAAAAATAACTAAGACTAAAATCAAAGAAGAATTTAAAAAACCCACAGGTAATGGCTTATGAAAGTTGTTACTAAAGGCATCGGACTTGAAGTGGCAAAACATCCGAAAAAACAACTATGTTAAATTAAAAATAAACTAAAATGAAATCACTTTTTATTATTGCCTTACTTTTTTTAGGTACTGTTAATCAAGACAAAACAACTATTGAAGTTACTTATGACGGATATTACGAAGGCGTATATTCTTTCACAACAATAACTGATGACGAAGATGACTTTGGAGAGACTCTTGAGTTTGAAAACATTTCAGATGAAATTTTAAAAAAGTATGATTTGAATTCAGAAACATTCATCGGTGAAGAATTTACCATTACTTATATAAAAGAAATTGATGACGACGGTAATTATGAGTTCGTAACCTATAAACTTATAGACATTAAAAAAACAAATAATCAACGAGAGTAAATTCAATAGTTTTAAGATGGGCATTTACAAAAATAGCCTGTATTAATTTTACCACTAAGAGACACAGAAATGAATAATACCATATCCCAATTTATAGAAAACCACTTTTTGCACTTTAATGCTGCAAGTTTAGTAGATGCTGCTAAAGCATATAAAGACCAATTAGCTAATGGTTCAAAAATGTTAGTATCGTTGGCAGGCGCAATGAGTACAGCAGAAATAGGTAAAATTTTTGCTGAAATTATTCGACAAGATAAGGTTCATATCATTTCTTGTACAGGTGCAAACCTTGAGGAAGATATTATGAATTTAGTAGCGCATAGCCATTACAAACGTGTGCCAAATTATCGTGATTTAACACCACAAGATGAATGGGATTTACTCTTAAAGGGGCTTAACCGAGTAACAGACACCTGTATTCCCGAAGAAGAAGCTTTTAGGCGTTTACAAAAACATATTTTCAGAATTTGGAAAGAAGCCGAAGAAAACGACGAACGCTTTTTCCCTCACGAATTTATGTACAAACTTTTACTATCAGGTGTTTTACAAGAATACTATGAAATAGACCTTAAAAATTCGTGGATGTATGCCGCAGCAGAAAAAAACTTACCAATGGTAGTGCCAGGTTGGGAAGATAGTACTATGGGTAACATCTTTGCTTCTTATGTACTTAAAGGCGAGCTCAAAGCCAGTACGATGAAATCGGGTATTGAATATATGACATTCCTTGCCGATTGGTACACTAAAAATTCTAAAAACGGTATTGGTTTCTTTCAAATCGGCGGCGGTATTGCAGGCGATTTTCCTATTTGTGTCGTGCCAATGTTGTATCAAGATATGGAACAGGAAGACACACCGTTTTGGAGTTACTTCTGCCAAATAAGTGATAGTACTACAAGTTATGGTTCGTATTCTGGTGCAGTTCCTAACGAAAAAATCACTTGGGGGAAGTTAGATATAGACACCCCAAAATTTATCATAGAAAGTGATGCCACTATTGTAGCACCGCTTATTTTTGCTTATCTCTTAAACATGTAACAGATGAAACGAATAATCGTAGATTATAAGAAATTAAATAGTGAAATTTTAGACCTATTAATTGAAACTTATCCTGATGGGTATGCAGATAAAGATATTATTTCATTTAGAAATCTTCAAGGCGAACAAATAGAAGCTGTTGAAGTTAAAACCGATAATACTATTTATTTGGTAAAGATTGGTAGAAAACTACAAGAAGCCATTAAAGAACACGAAGAAGATAACTTTAATGATGATTATTCTCCAACAGATGATTTAAGTTTTGATTTAGATTAAGAGATGGCAATTAAGAAGAAAAAACAGCAAAAGTCGGGCTTGTTAATTGTAAACGACAATAATATTTTTGTATTTCAAAAAAATAGCCTTAAAAAAAGGGATGTCTTGGCAGAAGGTTTTTAAAAAAAGAACGAAACCCTGAAAATGCACTAATAAGAGAGTTGAAGAAGAAACGGGAATAGTATTTTACTCTTCTCTTTTCTGAAAAAATAATTTAAATCAAATCAACTATCCTAAAAATTGTATTTATTTATTGAATGTAAGTCCTTTTAAATTTGGTTTTCAAAATAACCTTCAAAAAATAAGAAAGGATGTTCAGCTGTACTTTTCATAATTCCAAAAATATAAAAATGTTTGACCTATGTTTGACCCAAAATAAAAAAGCACTTACAAAAAGTATGTAAGTGCTTAATTTTTAAAAGTGGTCCCACATGGGCTCGAACCATGGACCCCCTGATTATGAGTCAGGTGCTCTAACCAGCTGAGCTATGAGACCTAAATAGGCTGCAATATTACTATTTATTTTTAAAGGTTGCAAGGAATTTATTTATTTATCTCTTGGCAAAGCTCTATCAAAACGCCATGGGTTGTTTTGGGATGCAAAAAAGCAACCAGTTTATTGTCTGCCCCAGTTTTAGGCACTTCGTTAAGCACTGTAAATCCTTCTTTTTTAAGGCGTTCTATTTCCGAAACAATATCATTTACTGCAAAGGCAATATGGTGAATTCCCTCGCCTTTTTTTTCAATAAACTTTGCGATAGGGCTATGCTTGTTTGTGGCTTGTAATAATTCAATTTTATTAGGTCCTGTTTTAAAAAAAGAGGTTTTTACACCTTCACTCTCAACAGTTTCTACTTTATAATGCGCCTCCCCAAAGAGTTTTTTAAATAGGGCATTGGATTTTTCAATATCCTTTACAGCAATACCAATATGTTCTATCTTATCCATCATGGCGCAAATTTAATTAAATTGCGCTTGTTTTAAGACATTAACACCTTAAATATCTTATTTTTGTACTATGGAAAGCAATCGTCAAAAAAAAATAGCATCAGTCTTACAACGCGATTTGGTAGAAGTGCTTCAAGGTGCAGCATCTCAAGGCGGACTGCGACATATTATTATATCGGTAACCAAGGTAAAGGTTACTGTAGATTTATCTATAGCCAAAGTGTACTTGAGTATTTTTCCTATAAGTAAGGGCAAAGAAATGCTAGAAGGCATACGCTCTAACACGCCTTTAATAAAACATGAGTTGGCACAGCGCACAAGACACCAATTACGCAAAATGCCACAGCTAGCGTTTTTTATAGACGACTCGCTAGAGTATATCGACAATATAGAGCGTTCCCTAAAAGGCTTAGACAATCCAATTAGTGACCCTAGCTTACTCCAAAAAAGAAAAAAAGCTTAATCATTGAACGTTTCGTTATATATAGCCAAACGCTATTTGCGATCTAAAAGTAGTAATAATGCTATTAATATTATAAGTAGTATTGCTGCTTTTGGAATTATAATTGGAGCTATGGCACTGTTTATTGTGCTCTCTGGATTTTCTGGTTTAAAGGAACTAACCGTAGCCTCTATATCTGTTGCAGATCCAGACTTAAAAATTAGTAGTGCCAAGGGGAAACGTTTTGAACTAAGTGCAAAAGAGCGTTCTGAGCTCAATACCATAACCCAAGTTGCTTCATACTCGCAAATTATAGAAGAACGTTTTGTCTTAAAGTACGGCGAAAAAATTAAAATTGTAACCGTAAAAGGAGTTGACGAAAATTACCCAAAACAAACTATTGCGCATATTTTGCAAGAAGGCCGTTGGATGGCTCCAAATACAGATCAAATTGTATCGGGGTCTGGTGTAGCTTACAACTTGGGTTTAAGTTTTTTTAGCTTTGATAAGGCTTTGAAAATCTTAGCTGTAAAACCAGGTAAAGGACAAATTAGTTCCCAAAAATCCGCCTATACTGAGCTTAACGTTACAAATGTAGGAAGCTTTAGTATCGACGAAGACTTAAACAACTCTAGCATTTACGCCAACCTAGAAACAGTACAGTATTTGTTAAACTATACAGACAACCAAATTACAGCTCTAGAGCTTAGACTTACCGACCTAGAGGCTATTGATACCGTAAAAGAAAGTTTGCAAAACATTTTTGGGGATAAGGTTGTGATAAAAAATAGAATTCAGCTTAACGATGCGTTATACAAAATGTTGAATACCGAAAATTTGGCAGTATATTTAATTTTTACATTAGTGTTAATTATTGCACTTTTTAATATTGTAGGCGCTATTGTAATGATGATTTTGGACAAAAAGAGTAATCTAAAAACCTTATTTAATTTAGGGCTAACCTTAAAAAATATTCGTCGCATATTTTTCTTTCAAGGTGTTTTAATGACTTTAGTTGGTGGTGCTATTGGGTTGCTATTGGGTTATATAAGTGTATTATTGCAAAGCAAATTATCTTTACTTATGCTTACCGAGAGCATTGCCTATCCTGTAAGTATTTTGCCTATTAATTTTATAATCGTGTTTTTAACCATTTCATTTTTAGGTATTTTAGCCTCAAAAATAGCATCGACACGAATTACAAAGCGTCTAATCGACTAGCTATTTTAGCTTTTTTATGGTGTTGCAAATTGATAATCAGAAAAATTTTCTAAAACCATATCAAACGCTGCAAATACGTCTTCCGACTTATCGCTAGTTACCATTTTAGTACGGTAAGGTTTAAAATTAGGGATGCCCTTAAAGTAGTTTGTATAATGTCTGCGGGTTTCAAAAACACCTAGGGTTTCGCCTTTCCAAGCGATAGCCATTTCTAAATGTCGTCGTGCTGCGGCAACACGCTCTTGCAAAGATACTGGGGGCAAATGCGTTCCTGTATTAAAAAAATGTTTTACTTGCTTAAAAAACCAAGGATTGCCAATAGTAGCACGACCAATCATAGCACCATCTAGACCATAAGTATCTCGCATTAACATCGCTCTTTTTGGCGTATTAACATCGCCATTACCAAACACAGGAATGTGCATTCGTGGGTTATTTTTTACCTCAGCAATAGGGTTCCAGTCGGCATCGCCTTTATACATCTGCGCTCTAGTCCTACCATGAATAGCGATTGCTTTGCATCCTATATCTTGTAAGCGTTCTGCTACCTCAACAATTTTAATAGAATTATGGTCCCAACCTAAACGGGTTTTTACTGTAATTGGTAGTTTTGTATGCTTTACCATAGCTTTGGTTAAAGACACCATAAGGTCGATATCTTTTAAAATTCCTGCACCAGCGCCTTTGCTTACCACTTTTTTGACTGGGCAACCAAAGTTAATATCAATAATATCTGGCTTAGACTTTTCTACAATTTCAACAGACTTGAGCATAGAATCGAGATTGGCACCAAAAATTTGAATACCTACTGGACGCTCTTTTTCATAAATGTCTAGTTTCATTGTGCTTTTGGCTGCATCTCTAATTAGGCCTTCGCTCGATATAAATTCAGTATAAACCAAATCTGCGCCTTGCTCTTTACATAGAGCTCTAAATGGTGGATCGCTAACATCTTCCATAGGAGCTAGTAGCAGTGGAAAGTCTGGGAGTTGTATATCGCCTATTTTTACCAAAGTCTTTTTTTATTTTTGGCAAAATTACATTTTTTTACTGACTTAGTCATTTTACAAATTAACGCCAGTTATGACTCAAAATAAGCTGTATAATCGCGTCTATATGAAACATAAATACAATAGATTCCAAATTAGTTATAGCTCATTTTAAATAACGATTGGTATAATTTAGTGTTTTCATAACATTCGTGGCAGAACATTGTATATTTGTATCAAACATTTCTAGACAAATGACTGAAAATAGATAAGTTTTTAAATAAAAAATAGGTAAACAAAGCTGAAATCGCTAGACAAACAGGATTAGCACCTCTAAACTTAGTGAATCAAATCTTAATGAATCTACTCGATTTACAGTTAATGAATTATATCTAATTACGTTAGCGATTGACAAAAAACCATCCATTGTACTAGAAGAAGTTTGTAAATATTTAAAACTGAATAATGGCTAAAATACCTTTTAAAGTTTCTGCTAGAGCGGGTAAACTATTAGGTAGAGAAAATTTCTCTAATCCTGAGGGTGCCATAATTGAGTTGGTTAAAAACTCCTATGATGCTGATGCAAACAATTGTTTTGTCTTTTTTGATATTCCTTTTGAAACAAAACATGATAAAAATGGAAAGGAATATAAAGTTCCTATAAAAGAGAAGAGTGTTTTGTACATAATTGACAATGGGGAAGGAATGACTGAAAAAGTCATAAATGACCATTGGATGCAAATTGGAACAGGGAACAAAGAAAAATATTTTATCTCAGAAGACAAACGTACCAAAACTGGAGCAAAAGGAATTGGTAGATTTGCATTAGATAGACTAGGGTTTGAGACAGAAATGTGGACATTGCCTAAAAAAACACAAAAAAACCAAGGGACATATTGGAAAATGGATTGGAATCAATTTGATGATTCAGATAAAATCATTTCTCAAATTGAAGCAGATATAGAACCAATTAGTCTAAATCTATCCGAGAAGATAAAATCAATTATTAAAGGAAATACAAGATTAGAAAAGCAGATTAAAAATGTTTCTTTTAATAAAGGAACAATCCTTAAAATAAACAATTTAAAAGATAGTTGGGATGAAGATAGTATAAATGATGTTTTTAAAAATTTGGAAGCATTAATACCACCAAAAGAATTAAAAATTCCTTTTGAAGTATATTTTCATCATTTTCAAAATCCTGATGAATTTGGAGAAGTGAATACTGCTTTCTTCAATGATTATGATTATAAATTAGCTGCAAACTATAATGCGGATAAATTAAAAGTAAACTTTGAAATAACCAGAAATGAACTTGACTTGAAAAAAGTTAAAGAGAATTATGCTTTCATATTTAATAACGCAAAAAAACCATATGATTTAAAAACTATCCTCAACAAAACATTTAGCTATTCTAAACCAATTGATGAAATTTTAAATTGGAAATTAGACGATTCACAAAAAAATCAATTAAAAAATGTCGGTTCATTCGATTTAACTTTTTATTATTTAAAATATTCAAATTCTTCTAAAGAAGGATATCCGTACAAAACAGTTATTGCTTCAGAAAGGCGTTCAGTTTTGAGTAAATTTGGAGGTGTTAAAGTTTATAGAGATTCATTTAGAGTTAGGCCTTATGGTGACCCAACTAATGATTGGCTAAAATTAGGAGCAAAAGTAGCTCAAAGTCCAGCTGGTGCAGGACAAAGAATCGGAGATTGGAGAGTTAGACCAGAACAAACAGCTGGTATAATAACTATTTCTAGAAAAACAAATCCTTTATTAATTGATAAATCGGACAGGGATTCTCTCCAAGAAAATGATTCTTTTGATTTATTCAAAGTAATAATTGGTGGCGTTATACGAGAATTTGAAATAGATAGAACAAAAATTTTAAACCCTTTCTATAAGCATTTCAAACAAGAAAAAGAAGCTGAAAGAGAAGCCGAAATTCAACGAAGAGCTGAAAAACTAGCTTCTAAAATTATTGAGAAGCGAAAAGAAGTCGATGAAAAAGTTTATGGCAAGAAAAAAGATACTGTAGATTTATTTCAAAAAGAACAAGAAAAAGAGGAAAAAAAAACCTATGAACAGGCTTTTAAAGATACTTTTAAAGCTATAGATGAAGAAAAAGCACAAAAGGAAAATGAAGAAATAGTTCAAGTTCGTGCACTTGCTAGTTTAGGACTTATAGTTTCTTCTTTTGCACACGAATTAAAACAAATACGAAATAACTCATCAGAAATTATTTCCTTAGAAGTAATATACAAAAACCTTATCGAGAAAGAATTAAAAAAAGGTATTGAGTATAAAGATGGTATTGATATTATTAATTTGCTCAAAGAAAATAATGAAAAGATTAAGCATTGGGTAAATTATTCGCTTACCTCGATTCAGAAAGATAAAAGGAAAAGAGGAGCTTTAAATTTTTCAACTTATTTTAAATCATTAGAAAAAAATTGGAAGAAAGTCTTAAAATCAAAAGACATAAAATTAGAGTTAGTAGATAATCTAAAAGATAAAAACTACAGCTTTAGGGCTTTTGAAATGGATATTAGCACAATTTTTTCAAATCTCATTAATAATTCAATAGATTCATTTGAAAGCCTTAAAAAAGTTCAGAATAGAGAAATAAAAATAGAATCTTCTATTAAAAATGAAACACTAGAATTTATATATTCAGACAATGGTGCTGGTATTCCAAAGGTATTCACAACAAAAGAAGATATTTTCCTTGCATTCACAACTTCTAAAAAGAATAGAAAAGGAGATGAAATCGGAACAGGTTTAGGGATGTATTTGGTTAAAAGTGTAATTGACGACAATAATGGCGACATTGATATTTTAGAAACAGACAAAGGTTTTAAAGTTAAAATCGTTTTCCTGACAAGAAAGAAATAAATTATGAAAACAAAATACACTATTGGCTACATAGACGAAGATCCAAACGAAGTAAACACTTATGCTCGTAGATTGAGACCTTATGGATTTAATGTAAGAGGTTTTAATTTTGAACAAGGAATGACTTTCAATGAATTAATGACACAAGTTTATGATGCAAATGATATTGACTTATTAATGATTGATTTCAATTTGAATGGAACAAATATGGTTAGTTTCAATGGTCATTTAATTGAAAGTGATTTTTATGATAATAAGCCTAGATTCCCTTATATAATTTTCACAAGTGATAAATCTTTTGCAGAAGAGTTTGTTGAAGACTGGATGAAAATATACGACAAAGGGGATGTTTTTGAAACAGAGGAATCAGCAAAAAAATTCACAATGGAACTTGAAAAAAGTATTCTTCAATATCGTAATCACATAGATAAAAAGAAGACTTTAATTTCTGAATTATTGGTAAAAGGAGAAGAAGAAGGATTGAGTTCATCAGAGCAGGACTCGCTAATTTCTTTACAAAGAGAATTAAGCGATTTAGATAAAACTAAAAAGAAAGAAATTCCAGAAAAATTAATTTCATTCGAGAAATTAGATGATTTATCTAAAACTCGAAAAGAAGCTGAAGCATTCTTGCAATCATTAATTGAAAAAAGCAAGAAGAAATGAAAGTAAGGGACAAACTACCTATAAGACGTCCTGAGCCAACAAAATCGCCTGAAGAGGGGAATTGGACAAAACACAAACCTGATTTACGTGAAGATTTTCACTCACATTGTGGTTACTGTGGTTCTTATGATGGCTATAGACACACTTGGTATGAAGTTGACCATTTTATTCCTAAATCATTATTAGAAGGTAAAATATCAGATGTGGAATATTCAAACCTAGTTTATTCTTGTAAATTTTGTAACAATAAAAAACTTGCAAAATGGCCAACAGAAGATATTAGTATATCAAATGCCAATGATAAAGGTTTTGTAGACCCTTGTGATGAAGATTATGACACTCACTTATACCGAACAGATGATGGTGGAATTATGTGGAGTACAAACTTAGGAAAATGGATGTGGGAAACGGCATTTAAGTTTGATGAAAGAAATTATGCACTTAGACTTTTATGGGAATTGAACGAAAGAAGAAAACTAATTGATATTTTTATTATTGAGTTAAACAAAAGAGAAGAAGGCTCTAATGAATATAATGAAATTAAAGCAAAAGCTGAAAAGTTAAGTTTTGAATATTATAAATATGACAAAGCACTTATAGAACACTATAATAGTATATAACGCTATGACAAACCAAAAACAAACAGGTTCATATTACACGCCACAATATTTGGCGAGTTTTATTTCAAAAAGAGTTTTATCTCATTTTGAAAACAGAGCCCGTATGTCTATTTTAGAGCCAAGTGTTGGAGATGGTGCTTTTATTTCTGAATTAGCTAAAGAAGAAAACATAAACATCAATTTAACGGCATTAGACATTAATAGAGTTGAGTTAAATACAGCTTCTAAAAAATGGAGTAAAAAAACTGCATCATTTGTAAAAACAGATTTCTTAGAATATTCAATCAATAAACAATATTCAGCAGTTATTGGAAATCCACCTTATGTAAAAAAAAATATTCTTACCTCAAAACAAATTAAATTAAGCAAAGAGATACATTCAAACGAAAATTTAACTGAAGCTTCAGTTAAAAATATTTGGGCTACATTTTTGGTTAAAGCAAATACATTATTAACTAAAAATGGAGTTTTAGCATTTGTTTTACCTTCAGAATTATTACAAGTTAAATTTGCAGAAGAAGTTCGTGAATATTTAAAAAAAGAATTTGAAAGAATTGAAATTTTTACGTTCAATGACCTTATGTTTGAATGTAAAGGGCAAGATACAATTGTTCTATTTGCTTATAAAAAAGCAGAGCAAAAAGGCGAATTCTTTACTAATATTTCATCAAAAGAATCATTACAACAAAATAGCTTTGTTTTAAATAATAATAATTTATTAGTTGAATCAAAAGTAAAATGGACACATCATTTTTTAACTTCTGATGAGTTAACTTTCATTGAAAATTTAAAGAAAGAACTTAAAACGGTTAATGATTATTCTGAATCTAAGCCTGGAATTGTAACTGGAGCAAACAACTATTTTATAATTGATAAAGAAACTGAAAATAAATATAACTTATCGAAATACACTAAACCAATTATCCAAAAAGGTCTTTTTGTAAATGGAAGTGTCGTTTTTAATGATAACGATATTCAAAAACTTGAAAAGGACAATCGCCCAACGAAACTTTTACAATTAAATGATACCGATAAAATTTCAAAGAAATTAAGGGAATATTTAGATGTTGGTGTATTAGAAAAATTACCTCAAAGACATAAATGTGGAATTAGAAAAAATTGGTATATTATTCCAAATATTTCTAAGAAACCAGATGCTTTTTTCTTTAAAAGAAGTCATTTATACCCAAAGCTTTTAAAGAATAATTCCGATGCATTCGTAACAGACTCTGCATATAAAGTTAGAATGAGAAATGGTTACGACTTGAATAGTTTTATTTATTCATTTTACAACACTTTAACTCTACTCCTATCGGAATTAGAAGGGAGATATTATGGCGGAGGAGTTTTAGAACTTATACCTAGTGAATTTAAAAAATTACCAATTCCATATAATAAAATTATGATTAATCAATTTAATCATTTCACAGCTAATTTTGAGAACAAATCAAATATTGAAGAAATACTAATACAGAATGACTATAACATCCTTAATTCTACCCTCGGAATTAATAATGAAGACTTACTAAAATTAACTAAAATCAGAAATAAGTTGAAAAAGAAAAGACTCCGTAAGTAAGCTAATGAAAACTCATTCTAAAGAGCTTGCCTAATTATTGGAATAGTATCTATCAATTACGGCGATAACCTATCTATTGTATAAGTATTACTGTCCTCTTGTAATTGATAACGAATCCTGTCGTGCAGCCTGTTGGCCCTCCCCTGCCAAAATTCTATTTCAATGGGTTTAACACAGTAACCACCCCAATTATT
>CALLUG010000009.1 GCA_938011315.1 uncultured Flavobacteriaceae bacterium | reverse complement strand
ATAACAAGAAATGATAATAATGTTGAATGTAACAAAATTCTTGCTATTGATTTTAACTCGTCTACCATAAAGTCAGACAGGATTTATTCTCTTTTAGAAAGTTGGTATAGTACTATGGATGTTGAAAATGGTTTTTTATATACCTATGCACAAACTGGCGAAAGGCTGGAAAAATATAAATTATGAATCGTATATTATTAGTATTTTTTCTATCCTCATGTTTAACGGCTTGTGGAAACAAAAAAGCGGAAAATGAGAACATAGAAAAGCCCAACAAAGTATTGAGTATAATAGATAAAAAACTTAATAACTTAAATCCAATTATCGAAGAGTTAATCGATAAAAAATCAAATAAGCTTGTTCTATTATTTTCCGATAACGATTGTTGGACATGTATTATTAATAGTTTCGAAATTATCAAAACTCTTGAAAGTAAAGATTATGATCAATATGTGATTGGAATTAATTCTCATCAAGACAGAATAAAAAATGAGTTAGGATATTTAAAAACTATATATAACGATAATAAAGGAAAATTAAAAAAAGAATTGAATTATCTAAATACGCCAGTAATAATTTTTCTCAATAGAGAAAATGTTGTATTGAATGCATTTTTACCACAATACAGACAATCTTTTGAGCACATTGCCTCCAAAGAAAAATTTATAAGTTTCGTCAAGAAAACTCTAAAAGATAACACTTAAATTTAAGCCTATTATATATGATTTAGGATAGATTAATTATAATTATACCAATTGTTATTTAAAATGAGCTATAAATAATTATTGTGTTTAAATAACATATAAACGCAATAGAAATGAATTATATGCCTTATTTTGAATCATAATTGGTACAAACCAAGCTAGTTTAAGAAAGTGTAATAGCCTGAGTGAACCAACACATTAGTCCCTCAACTTACCAGTTAGCACGTTTGCTTTGGCATTAATAGGGTTTCCAGACGAGCGTCTGTAAATTGCTAATTGTCCGCAGTGAGTTAACGCATCTGCAATAGGACCGTTTAGTAAATTCCAAAAGGGAAGTTTAAACGCTGTACTAAATAGCATCTGATTTTCAGAAAAATCAGTTTGTTCCTTTATAATCTCTGCGGCTAACTTAAAATTATTTAAGGTTTGTTTACGTTTTTCGGCAAAAGATAAGCTGCTATAATCGGTACGTACTATTTCTTTTTTTTGTGCAGTGTTAATAATATAGCTAGACAAACTTAAAATATGATCAATAGTTTCTTCTGAAGAGCGTCCTTCTTTATTTGCTCTATAATTTAGGTCTGTTGCTGTTAAGCCTTCTGTAGCCCAATAGTACCTAAAGCCTAGACCGTCTATCATTCTTGCGGTTACCGTCCCAGCAGTAAATGTAGTGGCCTGCGCTGGCATTTCGTAATAAGGTAAGTTAGACTCTTGTTGTTGTGCTATTGCCATTTGTGTTGAAACTAAAATAAATATTAAAATAGGTTTAGTTAATTTTCTATAAGCATTATTATCGTTAAAAAAATAATTGATATTAAGAGTTTTAAACGTTTTCATATTTTATAACATTGAGTCTGCAAACAAGTGTGCTTTAGAGAAATAAGCATACAAATATAATCTATGGCTAGGCTTAAAAAAAATCTTGACACTATTTTTATTAAGGACGTTCGTTGTTTAGTTGTTCTTTATACGCTTCTAAATTGGCTTTAATCTCGGCGTCTAGCTCTGGCTCACTAATATCCTTATAGTTTTTTAGGGTATCGTACAAAATTTTAGAAACAATATAGCGTGCTACAGGCTTTTGGTCTGCTGGAATAATATACCAAGGCGCATGTGGTTTTGACGTTTTATTAATTGCATCTTGATAACAAGACTGATATTGATCCCAAAGTTTGCGTTCTTTCAAATCGCCTGGAGAAAATTTCCAATGTTTTTCCTTTTTATCTAATCGGCGTAGCAAACGATATTTTTGTTCCGTTTTTGAGAGATTTAAAAAGAATTTAAATATAAGTGTTCCGTTTTGAGCTATATGCTTTTCAAAATTATTAATTTGTTCAAACCGTTTGTCCCAAAACGATTGGTTTACATCTTCTATAGAGGTTACACTTGGTAAGTTTTCTCCTAAGATGTAGTTTGGATGCACTCGTGTTACCAGTACATTTTCATAATGTGTTCTATTAAACACGCTAAATTTTCCTCGTGATGGTAATGCTATATAATGACGCCATAAATAGTCGTGATTACGTTCTAACTCCGTAGGCACTTTAAAACTGTGTACTACAATACCTCGTGTATTAAAATCTTTAAATACTTCACGGATCAAGCTATCTTTACCCGCAGTATCCATCCCTTGTATGCATATTAAAACTCCGTATTTACCGTGTGCATAAATGGTGTCTTGTAGTTTTCCTAATTTTTTGCGTACATTTTCTAATTGATCTTCAATGCGCTTTTTATCGCTTTTAAAGTTAAGATTTGTAGGGTAATCACTTAGCTGTATTGTCGTGTTTATCTTAAAATCGTTGATGTCAAAACTTTCCATAGTAGCTTATTTGTGTTATTTTGAAGCAAAAAGTTTAACGTCGTTTTCACTTACTTCCTGCTCGCCCAAAATGATTAATCGCTCAATAACGTTACGTAATTCTCTAATATTGCCTGTCCAATTGTACTCTTGAAGGCGCTGTATTGCTTTTTTAGAAAATATTTTTTTAGCCACACCTTGGCTTTCTGCAATTTTATTAGAAAAGTATTCTATTAATAGAGGGATATCCTCTCGCCTATCATTTAAGGCAGGTACTTTTATTAAAATTACAGCCAGTCTATGGTATAGGTCTTCCCTAAAGCGCCCTTCGTCTATTTCCGTTTTCAAATTTTTGTTAGTTGCAGCGACAACACGCACATTTACTTTAATATCTTTATCGCTTCCCACACGTTGTATTCTGCTTTCTTGTAAGGCTCTTAGTACTTTTGCTTGTGCAGAAAGACTCATATCGCCTATTTCGTCCAAAAAGATAGTGCCCCCATTGGCAGCTTCAAATTTACCTGCCCTATCTTTGTTAGCAGATGTAAATGCTCCTTTTACATGACCAAACAGTTCACTTTCTATGAGCTCGCTAGGAATTGCTGCGCAATTAACTTCTATCATTGCACCTTTGGAACGTTCGCTTTTTTGGTGTAGCCAATGGGCAACCAGCTCTTTGCCTGTGCCATTGGGACCTGTAATTAAAACACGAGCATCGGTAGGTGCTACTTTGTCTATAATTTCTTTTATTTGGTTAATGGCAGGGCTCTCTCCTACCATTTTATAATTTTTACTTACTTTTTTCTTTAAGAGTTTATTTTCTACGACCAGTAGTTTTCTGTCTAAGGCATTCCTAACAGTATTGAGTAGTCGGTTTAAATCTGGTGGTTTTGAAATATAATCAAACGCTCCCAAGCGCATCGTGTTTACGGCTGTATCTAAATCGCCATGACCAGAAATCATTACCACAGGAATTTCTGGTTTTATTTTTTTTATAGCCTCTAGCACTTCAACACCGTCCATTTTTGGCATTTTAATATCGCACAAAATTAAATCGAAGTCATTTTTTTTTATTTTTTCTATACCAGCTAAGCCGTCTTCTGCTTCGTCTAATTTGTAGGCGTCATTTTCTTCAGAAAGAATTTTAACTAATACGCGTCTTATTGCAGATTCGTCTTCTATTACTAATATTTTTGACATTTTATTAATTGATTAATTATTGTATAAATGGACATCTCGCTGCGGAAATGGAATTTTAATATTATGTTTTTTAAACAGAGTATTAATTTCAAAGCGAATATCACTTTTTGGTTGTATAGCCTGAAAGCTATCGTTAACAGTGAATATTAACCTAAACTTTAAGGCATTATCCCCAAAATCTGTAAATAATACTTGGGGCTTAGGGGTTTTTAATACACTTGAGTTGGTTTCTGCAGCTTGCATAAGTAAGCGTTTTACTAATTGCACATCACTATCGTATGCAACGCCAAGATCAATATACTCTCTAGTTAATGCTCCGTTTTGAGTCCAGTTGTACAAGCTATTGGTTAGGTATAAATGGTTGGGGATTACAAGTACCTTATTGTCTATTGTAACGGCTCTTGTGGTACGTAATTTTATATCTTCAACACGTCCTACCCTAGAGTCTATTTCTATAATATCGCCTACATGAACGGACTGATCTATTAAAATAAAAATACCACAAATAATATCTTGAAAGAAGGTTTGCAAGGCTAAACCAACTCCAATTAAAAGTGCTGTTGATGCTGCAAAAACAGCTGTTATATTTACACCTATAGAGCTAAGTGTAATTAGAAATATAACGACATAAATAAACCATTTAAAATATGAAAATACGGTATTAAACTTTAGTCCATCTTCTTTTGGTAAATTGCGTGATATTAATTTTAAAACTAATTTTAAAACTGCATTAGTAATTAAAATAACTACAAAAATAAGGACTATTATAGTTATTATTTTTTTTACAGATAGTTCTATATCGTTAGAAAAACTAAAGGTATAATCCAGAAAACTATTTATGCTATGCATCTGTTAATACTTTATCCACTTAAAAATTTCTTTGTAACTTGGTTTTTTTCCGTACATTAAAATACCTACACGATAAATTTTTGCAGCAAACCAAACCGTAAACATAAATGTTATAATTAGTAATATTATGGATATTAACTGTTGCCAAATCGGAACTCCAAAAGGGATACGCATAAGCATAACCACAGGAGATGTAAATGGTATAAACGAGAATATGGTAGATATTGTACCATGTGGATCCTCAATAACAGTAAACGCACCTACATAAACAGCCAATATTAGGGGCATTAAAATAGGAAACATAAATTGCTGTGTATCAGTTTCGTTATCTACTGCTGCGCCAATAGCAGCGTAAAGAGAACTGTATAACAAGTATCCACCTATAAAAAACAATAAAAATGCAATAATAAGATTTGTTAAAGGCAAATTATATATTCCATTTACCATATGTTGTGCTTGAGTTTGTAGCTGGTTACTATTTATAGCTTGCTCTAGTAATTCTTGTTGTGGACTTTGTACTGCTGCCATATCAATGCCAAATATTGAGGATATAACAACCAACAAAACACCACCTAAAACAACCCAAATTACAAACTGAGTTATTCCTGCCAAGGAGGTACCTATAATTTTGCCCATCATAAGTTGTATGGGTTTTACAGATGATATAATCACTTCTATTATTCGGCTTGTTTTTTCTTCTATAACGCTCCTCATAATCATATTACCATATATAATGATAAACATAAACAGTAAATAACCCGCTGCACCTCCAAAGGCTAATTTTATAATATTATCTATCTTAGACGTTTTTTTACCTTCAAAGCTTTCTTGTTGTATGGTAATAGATGTCTTAGATGCTGAAATCATACTAATATCTACGCCACTTTGTTGTAATTTTAAATCTGTTATTTTTTTTTCCAATTTATTTTCCAAACTAGAAATTACAGATAAGGAAGGGGTTTCTTTTGAATAAAATTTAATTGCGCTATCCAATTTACTAGTATCAGCAGCAGCCATAACATGAAGGAGTCCATAAACCTCTTTGTTTTTAACAAAGGTTTTTGCGTCTTCTAGAGACGTTTCTGTTAATATATTGTATGTTGTGGTTTTTGTATTTTTAAAAACTTCTGATAATAGGCCTGAGTCGTCCAAAATAGCAATGGTACGTTCTTTATTATTATTTAATTGCGATAAATAACCTACAACGGAAAATAAGGCAATCATTATTATGGGGCTTAAAAATGTCATAATAACAAAAGCTTTATTTTTTACCTTTGTTATGTATTCTCGTTTTATAATTAGTTTTAGATGGCTCATTAGTTATTTTTTACAGTTTGAATAAAAATATCGTTCGCCGTTGGGATGAGCTCGTTAAAATGATTAACCTCGGCTCTACTTGTTAAAAACGATAGTAGATTATTAGAAGTCTCATTATCTTTTAATTTTATATTTAATTTCAAATCATTGTTTAACGATTTGAAATCTGCAACAGATGTTTCAAATGTATTTGTAATGTCTTCCATAAGTTGAGTTTCATTTTGAGTCACTAGACCTACTTCAAAAGTGTTTGTTTTATAAGTTCTTTTAATATCGTTTAGTTTTCCGTCTAGTATTTTATTCGATTTATGGATTAGAGCTATATGATCGCACAATTCTTCTACAGATTCCATACGGTGAGTAGAAAAAATAACGGTTGCTCCTTGGTCTCTTAATTGAAGGATTTCGTCTTTTATTAAATTTGCATTTATGGGGTCAAATCCCGAAAAGGGTTCATCAAAAATCAATAATTTAGGTTGGTGTAATACGGTTACTATAAACTGTATTTTTTGTGCCATTCCTTTGGAGAGTTCTTGTATTTTTTTATTCCACCAATTTTCTATTTCAAATTTTTCAAACCAATGTTTTAATCGTTTTTTAGCCTCTGCCTTAGTTAAGCCTTTGAGTTGCGCTAAGTATAACGCTTGTTCTCCCACTTTCATAGATTTATACAATCCTCGTTCTTCGGGCAAGTAGCCTATATCTTTAATATGCTTAGGTTGTAGCGGCGAGTTGTCTAAAATAACTTTGCCTGTATCTGGCATTGTAATTTGATTAATAATCCTAATTAATGTTGTTTTTCCTGCGCCATTAGGCCCTAGCAGTCCAAAAATACTACCTTTTGGAACTGTAATAGATACATTATTTAGGGCTTTAAAATCGCCAAAATTTTTCGATACAGATTCGGCAACTAATATGTTATTCATAACTAATTTTTATAATAAGAGTGTAAATATAATATAATGTTACAGTAGTTTATTTTGAGAGTTTAAAAAACAAACCCATCCTTTAAAAAAAAATAAAAAAGGATGGGAAAAAAATTGCTATGAAAAAGAAAATTATCATCGATAATATCAATGATGTTCAAATATAATGTTTTTTTATGACACTGTCATCAAATAATTTAAATTTTATAATATATTTAAGTTTAATAACTTACAAAGCTTATTTTTTTTAAGAAAACATATCTTTTACTTTTTCAAAAAAAGATTTGTCTGAGCTTTCAGGCTTTGGATTAAAATGCTCGTCGTGTCGCATGTTTTCAAAAAACTTCTTTTGTTCTTTGCTCAATGTTTTAGGGGTCCACACATTAACGTGTACTAAGAGATCTCCTTTCCCGTAGCCATTTATGCTTGGAATACCTTTGCCGCGCAAACGCAATATTTTTCCAGATTGCACTCCTGGTTCTATTTTTATACGAACTTTACCTGTAACTGCATCAATATCTTTAGAAGTTCCTAACACTGCATCTGAAAGGCTTATGTACAAATCGTAATGTAAGTTATCTCCTTCGCGCTGTAGTGTTTGGTCTTCCTTTTCTTGAATTGCTACCAGTAAATCTCCTGAAACTCCATTGCCTGGAGCTTCATTTCCTTTCCCTGAGACTTTTAACTGCATACCATCTACTACGCCTGCAGGAATTTTTATAGACACTGTTTCTTCGGTTTGTATTAAGCCATGTGCATCAGCATTAGTAGGTTTTTTGTCAATCATTTGTCCTGCTCCCCCACAAGTTGTGCATGGTGAGGCTGTTTGCATTCTGCCTAAAATCGTATTAGTAATTCTAGTTACCTGCCCACTACCATTGCAGGTTGAACATGTTTTGTAAGTTGTGCCTTTAGCTTGTTTTTTTCGTTTTACTTTTATCTTTTTTTCTGTGCCATTGGCTATTTCTTCAAGGGTTAGCGTAACCCTAATACGTAGATTGCTCCCTTTTACTCTACGCTGTCTGGAGCCACCACCAAAACCGCCAAAACCATCGCTATTACCAAAAATATCTCCAAACTGGCTAAAGATGTCGTCCATATTCATACCACCGCCGCCAAAACCACCACCGCCTGAGGCACCCTCAAAGGCTTGATGTCCAAACTGATCATAACGTTGTTTTTTATTTGGGTCGCTAAGGATTTCGTAGGCTTCAGCTGCTTTTTTAAACTTATCTTCGGCAGTTTTGTCATCTGGGTTTTTGTCCGGATGGTATTTTAATGCCATTTTCCGATAGGCCTTTTTTATTTCTGCCGCTGTTGCGCCTTTGCTTAATCCTAATACTTGATAAAAATCTTCTTTCATAATATATTATAGCTAACTATGTGTGGTATTTATTATTGACCAATAACAACTTTAGGGAAACGAATTACTTTGTCTCCTAGTTGATATCCTTTTTCAATAACGTCTATAATTTTCCCTTTCATGTCGTCGCTAGGTGCAGGAATTTGGGTAACCGCTTCGTGGTTATCTGCATCAAAAAGATCGCCTTGCTTTACCTCTATTACATCTAGTCCTTTGGTTTTTAATGTTGATATTAATTTTTGATAAATTAGTAATACGCCTTTACGCAAATCTTCGGCCTCTTTATCATCTTCAATATGGTTTAAAGCACGTTCAAAATCGTCCAAAACAGGAAGCATTGCAATCATCACGTCTTGACTTGCGGTTTTAAAAAGCTCAATACGTTCTTTAGTAGTTCGTTTTTTGTAATTTTCAAATTCTGCAAACAAACGAAGAAATTTATCTTTTTCGGCTTGTGCTTCATCTTTAAGCTTTTCTTCCTCAGAGCGTTTATCGACCTCTTGCTTTATGGTGTCTTGCGCTTCATTTTTTGTAAGCTCTTCTTGTGCTATAGTTTCTGCTTCTAAATTTTCAGAAGTTGTAGTTATATTCTTTTTTTTAGCTTTTTTACTCATTGCTACTTTAAGGTGTTAATTCTTTACTTAGTAATTATTCGCAAAAGTACTGCCATTATTATTAAAATGTCAAAATGTCACTGCATAATTTATTTCTTTTTTAACGCTATTTGGTTAGTAACTTTATATTTTTACGTCATAATTATAAAACGTATAAACATGAAACATAAAATTTTAAGTCTAGCGGCTATTATCGTAGTAGCTATAACTATTGTTAGTTTTACTAGCAATACTACAAAGATTGACACAAAAACTAACATTTCTACTTTCCCAACTGTTTTTGTCGCTTCTCAGTATGCGGTGGATATTAATACATCTACTATTGCGTGGAAAGGTTCTAAACCAACAGGATATCATGGTGGAACTATAAAATTGTTGAAAGGGAATTTTTCAGCTAAAAAAAATAAATTATCCGCAGGAACTTTTACTATAGAAATGGCATCTATAAAAGAAGCTCACGACAATAAGCGCTTGGAAGGTCATCTAAAAGGTGAGCACTTTTTTGACGTTGAAGCCTACCCTACCGCAACTTTCGAGGTTACTGGATTTGACAAAGAAAATGGCAAAACAATGCTTACTGGAGATTTTACCATGAAAGGCAAAACAAACTCTATTAGTTTTCCTGTAACAGTTAGTAATGCTGGAGATAATATTACGCTAGTTAGCGAAACATTTACTATAGATCGTAGCAAATGGAATGTTCGCTATGGCTCAAAATCCTTTTTTGATAATTTGGGAGATCGTTTTATTAGCGATGATATTGAGTTAAAAATAGATATTACAGCCAATCCTTTATAACAAATAGATTTTTCATAACAATAATATTATTCTAAAAGAGGCTGCCTTAAAAGGCAGTCTTTTTTTTCTTATAGCCTTTCGCTAAAACCTAAAATCAAAGGGTTTACTTATATTTGTAATTATGAAATTAAAAGCTAGCGATATCTCTTTTATAATACCTGTGTACAATAGACCAGATGAAATTAAAGAACTTTTAGAAAGCTTTACAAAACTAAATGGACAGCTAACCTTTGAAATTGTTATTGTAGAAGATGGATCTACCTTACGTGCTGATACTTGTGTAGCAACTTACTCAAAAGCGCTAAACATTTCATATTATTTTAAGCCGAACTCCGGTCCAGGAAGTTCCAGAAATTACGGAATGACAATGGCTAAAGGAAAGTATTTTATAATTTTAGATTCCGATTGTATTTTACCAAAAACCTACTTAACCGCTGTTTTAACACAGTTAAATAAACATTACGTTGATTGTTTTGGTGGTCCAGATAAAGCTCATAGCTCATTTACAGAATTGCAAAAAGCAATTAATTTTTCAATGACATCGTTTATAACTACTGGAGGAATAAGAGGCCATAAACTCAGCGTAAACAAATTTCAACCACGTAGCTTTAATATGGGAATCTCAAAAGAAGCCTTTAAAACAACAAAAGGTTTTGGAAGAATCCATCCTGGAGAAGATCCAGATTTGTCAATTAGACTAAAAAAAATAGGATTTAAAACAATGTTAATTCCAGAAGCCTATGTGTTTCATAAGCGTCGTATATCATGGGCTAAGTTTTACAAACAAGTTCATAAATTTGGACTAACAAGACCTATATTAAACACATGGTACCCAGAAACACAAAAATTAACTTACTGGTTTCCAACAATATTCTGTTTAGGACTTATATTTTCTTTATTTCTACTTATATTCAATTTTAAATATGCAATTGCAATGTATATCTTTTATTTTGCAATAAGCTTTTTAGTTGCACTGGTTACAACAAGACAATTAAAAGTTGCTATACTATCTGTGTTAGCTATAAGCATTCAGTTTTTTGCTTACGGCTATGGATTTTTAAAATCTACTATTAAGCTTAATATCTCATCTTTAGACGCAGAAAAGCAATTCCCACATTTATTTTTCAAAAAATCATAATGATTAATTACAAAGAACACATAAGTTACTACTTAAAAAAAAAGAAGCTTAATATCTTTTTGGTGTTTTTGACCCTAGCTTTAGTATTTTCTGTACTTACAAAGCTATCTACAAATTACACCAAAACTATAGTGTTTACAATAAAGCCTATTAACCTTCCTGAAGACAAAGTTGTTGCCTCAACAAGCCAATCAATAACGATTACCCTAAATACTTATGGATTTAAGCTAGTATCTTACTATTTTAAAACCCCCTCTATAACTATAGATTTTTCTAATCTTCAAAAAAACAAAACACATTACATTTGGACGGCACGCCAAGATACTCCTAATGTTATTTCTCAATTTGATGCCAAAATAAAAGTAACCAGTATCATGCCAGACACTTTAATGTTTTCTTACGGAACTAACACGATAAAACAAGTTCCTGTTATAGCAAACAAGACTATTACATTTTTATCTGGATTTAATTTGACAGCGCCTTTAAAAATAAAGCCAGACTCCGTTAAACTAATTGGTGCAAAAGCACTTATTGATACTATTAATGCTGTTTATACTGAACATATTACTATAGAGAATGTCAATAAAAACATAAATACTAAAGTTAAACTAAAGCATCCTAATGCAACTAAAAATCTAAAATTATTAAGCACAGAGGTAAGCCTAAAAGGAGAGGTCGAAAAATTTACAGAAGGCCTGTTAGACATCCCTGTACTAATTACAAATGTTCCTAAAACTACCAAAATAAAGTTTTACCCCAAAACAATACCTGTAACATTTTCTGCAAGTTTAAATAACTATAAGTTTATATCCCCAAACAATTTTAAAATTGAGTGCGACTATAGTGACCTAAAAGAAAACGCCACCTATTTAATCCCTAAAATTACAGAATCTCCTAGTCGGGTAAAACATATAAAAATGAATGTAAAACGTATAGAATTTATTTTAATACAATGATTGTAGGGCTAACAGGAGGTATAGGAAGCGGAAAAACAACAGTAGCGAAGCTGTTTTCAGGTTTAGGCATCCCTATTTATATTGCCGATATCGAAGCCAAAAAATTAATGAATACCTCTAATATAATTAAACAAGAGCTAATTGCTCTTTTTGGAGAAAAAGCATACATAAACAAGCAATTAAATAAAACATTACTATCAGAGAAAATTTTTAACAATAGTGAGTTTCTAAAAAAAGTAAACGCTATTGTGCACCCCGAGGTTACAAAACATTTTAATAAATGGGTTGTAAAACAAAAAGCGCCTTATCTTATAAAAGAAGCTGCTATCTTGTTTGAAAACGGTAGTTATAAACGATACGATACTATTATTACCGTAACAGCACCAATAGATATTAGAATAGCACGTGTGATTGCTAGAGATAACTCGTCCAAAAAAAATGTTATGTCTATTATAAACAATCAATGGAGTGACGAAAAAAAGATAAAACATTCGCAATTTGTGATTACCAACACTTCACTACCGGACACCAAACTCCAAGTAAAACACATTCACAATAAATTACTTAAAAACTAAAAATTTAACATTTTTGTTAAGATGAGGTTAAATAAGAATTTCTATAAGTTTTAATATACTAATTTTGGATGATGCGCAAAAAACTATTTATCTTACTAATAGCACTAATGAGCCTGTCACTTATTGGTATCATTTTTGTGCAGGGCTATTACATAAACAGCACTGTAAAAAACAAAGAGGATCAGTTCTGGTTTAAAGTTAAAAACGTTTTGAGCAACACTATTATAACCGTTCAAGACAGAGAGTACAAGGAAGTTGTTGATAACCTCAATAAACTAATTAGTGAAAATGGAAAACCAGACTCAAAAGTTTATGCAGAATTATCGATAATAAAGCATGATGACGAAAAAAATGTAGTAACCATATTCGACACCTCAGTATTAGAAGACAATTATAAAGTTCCAGCGCTCATTGACATAGGTTTAGATAGTACAAGCAACTTAAACGTTAGTAAACTAACTGCAAAAAAGAAGACAACAACCCAAGTGCTTAATGACTTAAAGTTAGATGGTAATGAGCCCACAATAAAAAGACTCGAAAGCACTAAGCAACAAGTATTAAGTATATCTGAGTTAGTACTTAACAAATCGTTTAAAGAGGTTTATGAGGAACAAGCCAAAAACGAACCCATACACAAACGTGTTTCTAAAAATGAACTTAAAAACTTAATTGATGAAGGTCTTAAAAGAGAAGGCATTGAACTCCCTTATGAATTTTCAATTTACAGCAAAGACTTAGCGACAAAAGTACAAACAGAAGATTTTTTGTTTTTAGGGAATAAATCCAAAGGCTATCCAATTTTTTCAGAAACAAACCCAGAAAATTATACCTTATTTGTTAGTTTCCCTACACGAAATAAATATATTATTTCATCAGTATTGGGCGTAACCTTATTATCATTTCTGTTTACAGGAATTATAATTGTTGGGTTTTCTAGTTCTATTTATCAACTCATAAAGCAGCGCCAAATATCTCAAATAAAAACTGACTTTATTAATAACATGACTCATGAGTTTAAAACACCAATAGCAACAATAAACTTAGCCTTAGACGCTATTAAAAATCCAAAAATTATAAAAAAAGAACTAGAGGTAAAGCGTTATCTCAAAATGATAAAAGAAGAAAACAAAAGAATGCATGCCCAAGTAGAAAATGTGCTTAGGATATCAAAACTAGAAAAAAATCAATTAAATATTAGTAAGGATAGAGTCGAAATAAACGACTTAATACTAGATGCAGTAACACATATTGAGTTAATAGTGGAAGATAGAAAAGGATATATCAATTTGCATTTAAACGCCAAAAACCCATGGATTTTAGCAAACGAATCGCATTTTACAAATGTAATTATAAACATTCTTGATAATGCTATAAAATATTCAGACAACGAACCCAAAATTGATGTTTATACAGAAAATGTTGGAAATAATATAATCATAAAAATTGCCGATCAAGGTAATGGGATGTCTAAGTCTGTTCAGAAAAAAGTGTTCGAAAAGTTTTATAGAGAGCATACGGGTAACGTGCATAACGTAAAAGGGCATGGATTAGGCCTTGCCTATGTAAAGCAAATTGTAAACGACCACAATGGTCATGTTAGTGTAGAGAGTGAGAAAGGAATAGGTAGTACCTTTATTATAAAATTACCATTAATATCGTAAACTATGGAAGAAACAATAAGCAAAAAAATATTATTAGTAGAAGATGATCCTAATTTTGGAACCGTCTTAAAAGACTACTTGTCTATGAATAACTATGATGTTGTTCACGCTAAAAACGGAATGGAAGGTTTTGAAAAATTTAAAAAAGACGACTACGATTTGTGTATTCTAGACGTTATGATGCCTTACAAAGATGGGTTTACATTAGCCAAAGAAATTAGAGAAAAAAATGTCGATATCCCTATTATATTCTTAACCGCTAAGGCAATGAAAGAAGATGTCTTAAAAGGCTACAAAGTAGGCGCAGACGATTATCTTAATAAGCCTTTTGACAGTGAAGTGTTGCTAATGAAAATTAAAGCAATTATTCAAAGAAAAGCCACCGATAGTATTGCCGACAGTAAACAATTTGAATTCACCATTGGTGGATTTCAATTAAATTCTAAGCTTAGGTTTTTAAAGTTCGATAAAAGAGACCCTGTAAAATTATCGCCAAAAGAGAACGAATTATTACGCCTATTGGCATTACACGAAAACGACTTGATGCCAAGAGAATTAGCATTAACCAAAATTTGGAGAGATGACAACTATTTCACATCTAGGAGTATGGACGTGTATATTGCCAAACTTCGTAAATATTTGAAACTAGACGAAAAAGTAGAAATCTTAAATATTCATGGCGAAGGGTTTAGATTGGTAGTTAATCAATAAAATTATATTTAACTAATATACAGGTGCTTAATTTATTTTAATCGTTATATATTCGTATTAAATACATTTATATAATGAATATAAAATATGCTAAGTTCTAATTATATCAACTTTGTGTTGTCATCTTGTAGCATATAAAACTAATTACCAAAACAAAAAAAATTGATTATAAAAAACGTAACGACCGACTTGTATATCACATAATTAAAAAACACAAATAAACACTTTATCCCGATTATTTGGTTTTTATCTATATTATTAGTACTATTGTATCTATCTAATTTAAATATGTACTAATATTATGACTTTAAACTGTGTTGTTGTAGATGACTCGTCTATACAAAGACTATCAATCGTTAAGCTTGTAAATAGCCATTCTTCCCTTAACCTAGTTGCTGAGTATAATAGCGCTCTAGAAACAAAAAATGGTCTCAACACACATAAAGTTGATTTAATTTTCTTAGATATTGAAATGCCTGTTCTAAATGGCTTTGAACTATTAGATGTCTTAAACAACAAGCCTCAAATTATCTTTGTTACCGGCAAAACAGAATATGCCTTCAAAGCATTTAATTACGACGCTATAGATTACTTACAAAAACCTATCGTTAAAGAACGTTTTAATATTGCTGTTGAAAAAGCACTAGAACAGTACAAATTGAAATTAGACTTTAACGAAGCAGAAGGTGACCATATTTTTGTTAAAAGCAATTTAAAAAAACGAAAAGTATATATTAAAGATATTAAATGGGTTGAAGCACTTGGCGACTACATAAAAATAGTAACAAAAGAGAGTAGTTTAGTGGTGTTGTCTACCATGAAATCTTTTGAAACCAAACTTCCTGAAGATACGTTTTTAAGGATTCACAAATCTTATATTGTTAATTTAGATAAAATTGATAAATTTAATAGTAAAAACGTTGAAATTGACAGTTTTGAAATTCCATTAAGTCGAAATAAAAAAACCTTACTTGTAGAGGCTTTAAACAATATTTAAAGTAAATACTATTTTCACAAATACTTCAATAAAAAAAATGAGTTTTATTTATACTTAATAAACAAAACTCATCCTTGAATACTATCAAACTTTATGGAATGAGAGGGATTTGTTTTTTACTGCTTTATACTGCTAAAAAAACAGACCCATATGACAATCTGTTTTTAAAAAATAAAAAATCATCTCTTCTTTTTAGTTTCAAACACAGGTAGTAACTGTGTTTCTACTTTACCAAAGCCAATTCTAGTTCCATTTTTTTCGCAATGCCCCCTCATAATAACCGTATCGTAATCATTAATAAATTTACGCTCTGTACCGTCAGACATTGTTACGGGTTGTTCGCCGCGCCAAGTAATTTCTAACATAGAACCATAGCTATCTTTTGCAGTTCCAGAAATGGTACCACTTCCCATCATATCGCCAGAGTTAATTGGGCAACCATTAACCGTATGGTGTGCTAACTGTTGAGACATGCTCCAATACATATACTTAAAGTTAGAACGACTAACAACAGTCTCTTTTGCTTTTTTGGGTTGTATTGCAACTTCTAGGTTAATATCAAAACTCTTTTTGCCCTTTTGCTGCAAATAAGGCAATTGTTTTTTTAGTGGCTTCGGGCTTTCAGTACGGTAAGGCTCTAAGGCATCAAGAGTTACAATCCATGGTGATATTGAAGACGCAAAGCTTTTTGCCAAAAAAGGACCTAAAGGGACATATTCCCATTTTTGTATATCTCTAGCACTCCAATCATTAAAAAGAACCAACCCAAAAATATATTGCTCGGCCTCTTCCACAGGTATAGACTCTCCTAAGTCATTGGCATCAGTAGTAATAAATGCCATTTCTAACTCAAAATCTACTAACTTAGAAGGTCCAAAAACAGGCTCAGTAGCACCAGCGGGCAAGGTTTGTCCTTGAGGTCTATGTACAGGAATTCCCGAGGGGATAATAGACGAGCTTCTGCCATGATACCCTACGGGGATATGTAACCAATTTGGCAAAAGAGCATTATCTGGATCCCTAAACATAGTTCCTACATTAGTCGCATGTTCTATACTGGAGTAAAAATCGGTATAATCGCCTACTTGCACAGGCAATTGCATCTCAATTTCGTCTAATCTAAATAAAACACGTTCTTTATTTTTTTTGTCGTTTTTTAAACTTTCATTCTCTGAATCAAAAATTTCAGCAATTCTATCTCTTACCAAACGCCAAGTTTTTCTTCCATCGGCAATAAAATCATTTAAGGTGTCTTGAAGAAAAATATCGTCTGTTAAGGGGATGCCTTCAAAATATCCAAGCTGATGTAAAGCACCCAAATCTATAGCAGTATCTCCAATGCGTGTCCCTATTGTAACAATATCGTCTCTAGTTAAAAACACGCCAAAAGGAATATTTTGAATTGGAAAATCTGAATTTTTGTCGACATGTAACCACGATATTCTATCGGGATTATTAGCAGATAAAGACATATATAATATTTTAATTTTATTCGATATCAAATATATGTTTTTTAGGCTACTTTACTAAATCAATTTATTATTTTTGATATAAATTAATATTGTAATTAATATGAAACGTGACGAACAAATTTTTGAGTTAATTGAGGCAGAACACAAACGTCAATTAGACGGACTTGAACTTATAGCTTCCGAAAATTTTGCAAGTAATCAAGTTATGGAAGCGGCAGGCTCTGTTTTAACTAACAAGTATGCCGAAGGCTACCCCGGAAAGCGTTATTATGGAGGCTGTGAGGTTGTAGATGAAGTAGAACAATTAGCTATTGATAGAGCAAAAGCATTGTTTGGAGCTGCCTACGTCAATGTGCAACCACATTCTGGCAGTCAAGCCAATACTGCTGTTTTTGCAGCTTGTTTACAGCCAGGAGACAAAATTTTAGGCTTCGATTTATCGCATGGTGGTCACCTAACACATGGATCGCCAGTCAATTTTTCAGGAAAATTATACCGTCCGTCTTTTTATAGTGTAGACAAAGCTACGGGCTTAATAGATTATAATAACTTACAAGCAGTTGCAAAAAAAGAACAACCTAAACTCATTATAGCAGGGGCGTCTGCTTACTCCAGAGACATGGATTTTAAACGCTTTAGGGCTATTGCAGACAGTGTAGGAGCACTACTACTAGCAGATATTTCGCATCCGTCAGGCTTAATCGCCAAAGGTATTTTAAACGATCCTTTACCACACTGTCATATTGTAACAACGACAACCCACAAAACATTGAGGGGTCCACGTGGAGGCTTAATTATGATGGGGCAAGATTTTGACAATCCCTTTGGACTAAAATTAAAAAACGGTTCTCTCAAAAAAATGTCTTCCTTGCTAAACTCTGCTGTATTTCCTGGAAATCAAGGTGGGCCACTAGAACACATTATTGCTGCCAAAGCCATTGCCTTTGGGGAAGCACTTACTGATGCTTTTTTAACCTATATGTTACAAGTAAAGAAAAATGCCGCAGCTATGGCAAAAGCTTTTGTAAGTAAAGATTATCACATTATCTCTGGAGGCACAGATAACCACATGATGCTTATCGATTTACGAAATAAAAATATAACAGGTAAAGCAGCCGAAGAGGCTTTAGGACTTGCAGATATTACGGTTAATAAAAACATGGTGCCTTTTGATGATAAATCGCCTTTTGTAACCTCAGGAATACGAATTGGTACACCTGCCATAACAACAAGAGGTTTAAAAGAAAATGATATGGAGGCTATCGTTAATTTAATTGACGATGTCATTACAAACTACGAAGACGATGACAAATTAAAGCATATTAAAAAAAGCGTAAACAAAATGATGCAAAATCTACCTCTTTTTGTAGCTTAATATTACAAATTCAATACTAAATATAGTCGTTTTAAAACACAACTGTGAACATCAAAATACTGTTCATAGTTGTGTTTTTTTTGCTAAAAAATCTACATTAATAAGGTAACACCCTAATAACTATCAACATTAATAAGTAAGCGTATTGGTCTAAAGGTTTTGATGCTTAAAAAACTCGTTTTAGCCTTAAAAATAGCTGCTTTAGTTTTTGGTAGCGATTGCCCTTGCGGAATTTTAATTAGTATATGCTTATGGTATTGATTCTTTATTCTAGCAATGGGAGGAAACTCTGGACCCAAAACATAGGTCCCAAACAATTGTCTTAATCTTTTTGCTAACCAATCGCCCCCCTCATTAACCTTATGGTAATCACGATGCTTTAAGGTTAGCTTAATCAACTTATAAACTGGTGGATAGTTATAGTTGTGGCGTTCTTCCATTTGCTCCTTAAACATACTTGCATAATCGTTAGCTGCAACTTGCTTCAAAATGTTATGCTGAGGATTAAAAGCCTGTATAATGACTTTGCCGCGCTCTTGGGTACGCCCTGCCCTGCCCGACACTTGTTGCATTAACTGAAAGCTACGCTCATGGGCTCTAAAATCTGGAAAATTGAGCATTGTATCGGCATTCATAATCCCTACAAGTTTTACATTTCTAAAGTCTAAACCTTTTGTGAGCATTTGAGTCCCTATTAGGATTTGAGTTTCTTGATTTTCAAAAGCTGTTATAATGCTTTCATACGCATATTTTCCTCGTGTGGTATCCAAATCCATCCGAGCAGCCTTACAATTTGGAAATAATGTTTTGACCTCTTGTTCTATTTGCTCAGTTCCTAAGCCTTTACTATCTAGAGCAACACTACCACAAGACAAGCAAGTTTTTGGCAGGGCTATTTTGTAACCACAATAGTGGCAACGTAGTTGTTTGCTGTATTGATGGTAAGTTAAACTTACATCACAATTAGAGCACTGTGGCGAATGGCCACAAGTAGCACACTCTACTATTGGCGAGTAGCCTCGTCTATTTTGAAACAAAATAACTTGATACCCTCCATCTAAAGCCTCGGTCATTTCTGTGATTAGGGTATCGCTAAAATGCCCTTTCATAAGCTTTCGCTTATATTTATCTTTTAAATCTACAAGAGCAATATCTGGCATTAGCACTTCGTTGTAGCGTTTGCTTAACGTTACAAATCCATATTTTTTATTACTCGTAGCATTAAAATAACTTTCTACACTTGGCGTTGCTGAACCTAATATTGTTTTTGATTTAAAAAAACTTGCCAAAACAATTGCTGTATCTCTTGCATGATATCGCGGTGAGGGATTAAATTGCTTGTACGACTGCTCATGTTCTTCGTCGACAATAACTAAGCCCAAATGGCTAAAGGGTAGTAATACGGACGATCGCGCTCCTAATATTAACTGCCCCTTATGTGGGTTACAATTTAAAATTGCTTGCCAAGTTTCGACGCGTTCGTTTAAAGAATACTTGGAATGATACACAAAAATTTGCTCTCCAAAATAGAGCTGTAAACGTTGTACTAATTGGGTTGTTAATCCTATTTCTGGAACAAGATATAATACTTGTTTTCCTTTTTTTAAGGCTTGCTCTATTAACTGCGCATAAATTTCTGTTTTCCCAGAAGCTGTAACGCCGTGTAACAGTGTTGTATCCTGTGTTTCAAATGATTTTATGATGTTCTGTAAAGCACTATTTTGGTATTGATTAAGGGGTTTTGCACTTAGTTTTTCTTGTGCATCGTAAACCACTCTATTAGATTGCTCGTAGTAATCTTCAAAAATTTGTTTATCAATAAGTGCTTTTATTTGTGCAGAAGACGCAGTGCTTTTTTGTTTTAATTCCGAAACTTTAATTGGCGTTTTACGACTGGAGCTCAACATAAAATAAGTCATTAATAACTGATGCTGTTTGGGTGCTCTGCTTAGGGTTTTTAGCAATTCTTGTATCGCTATATCAGATTGATGTGAGGCATGTAAACGAATGTAACGCACTAACTTTGGTTTGTACTTTTCGTACATCTGTTCATTAACCTTAATAATCTGCTTGTCTAATAATCGTTTTAGAACAGGAAGAACATTTTTTTTGTCTAATATTAAACTAACATCACTAACCCTAAGTGTCGGTTGATGTTCTAATGCTTCATAGACCAAAAACTCATCGTCCTTAAGTGTTATATCACTAATATCTTTGTCTGTTTTAGAAACTATAGTTTCGCTTTCTAACAAAAATGCGCTTGGTAAGGCTGCTCGTAGTAGTTCGCCAAGTGTGCACATATAATATTCCGACATCCATAGCCACAATTTTAATTGCCAAGGCGTAATAATAGGCTCTTGATCTAGAATTTGATGAATTGGTTTTGCTTCATAAATCTTGGGTTTGTCTTGATGTATCTCATAAACTAGAGCTGTATAAATTTTATTTTTTCCAAAAGGAACGGCAACACGGACTCCCTTACTTAAAAAATCAGCCTCTGCCTTAGTTATACTATAGGTAAATAAATGCTCTAAAGGTAATGGCAGTATAACATCAATAAAATAATTGTCTGGTGTCATTAACGAGTTAACTTTAGGCGTTGTAAAGCTATGTTTAGCTCAAAGCCCAATAAAACAATATTAGCATTTAGGCGTAAATACACTAGCAAAATTAATAAAGCACCAATAGAACCATACAATTTGTTGTACTGCGCAAAGTTTTCTATATAAATTTCAAACAAATAAGAGGTTATTATAATTAGTACAGTGGTAAATAAAGCTCCTATTGAAAAAAACTTTGAATGCCTCCCCTCTCTAGTGCCAAAGTAATACAATATAGCAACAGCAATATAGACCATAACGACAAAAAAACCATATACGGCAAAAATGCTTTTAATAATATATATTTCAAAATATCCTAAGCTAGCAACTGTTACAATAAGCAGTAGCGCTAGAAGGATAGACACAAAAAAAGCATACAAGTATTGCCTAAACATATTGCGCGTTAGTTGGATATGGTAGGAGTTTTCAAAACCAGAAAATATAGCATTTACGCCATTGGCCATAAGCAACATTGATATTAAAAACACCGACGATATTATGCCCGCGTTATTTGTGGTATTAAAAATCACATTAGAAAATACCTCTGTTGTGGTTGGTGGTAAAAAGGAGGCTAAAAAACTTAAAAAATCTGTTTTGAAACTAGCAATAGGGATATGCGGAATAAGGACAATTATAAAAAGTAAAAAAGGAAACATTGCCATAAAAAAACTATAAGCTATTGCTCCTGCTCTAGCACTCAATGCGCCTTTAATAATCCCTAAAGTGTACATCTCTACAAGATCGTAAACAGATAAGCTTTTAAGCCCTGGTAGTTTTAAGGTTTTGCAATGACGTATTAGGAATCCCGTTCCTGGAATTTTTTTTATTGTATCTTCAACCTGTTTGGTCATGCTATACTGCTTTTAAACTTAAATCCATATTATAAACAGAGTGCGTTAAGGCACCGCTAGAAATATAATTTACACCACAGTCCGCATACTGCCTTATTGTGCTTTCGTTAATCCCTCCAGAAGATTCTGTTAGACATCTATCGCCTATCATACTAACTGCCTTGCGAGTGTCCTCATAATTAAAATTATCTATTAGTATACGGTACACACCATCTGTTGTTAAAATCTCTTCTATTTCTTCTAGGTTTCGGGCTTCTACTATAATTTTTAAATCTCGCTTTTGTGCTTTAAGATAGGCCTTTGTTTTGTGTATTGCTTTTGTAATTCCTCCAGCAAAATCAATATGGTTGTCCTTTAGCATAATCATATCGTACAAAGCAAACCTATGGTTTTCTCCCCCTCCTATAGTTACTGCCCATTTTTCGAGAGCACGAATTCCTGGGGTCGTTTTTCGGGTATCTAATATTTTGGTATTAGTGCCTTTAAGCAAGTTTACAAAAAAATGTGTTTTAGTTGCAATTGCGCTCATGCGCTGCATAGCGTTTAAGACTAAACGTTCTGCTTTTAGGATAGACTGCGATGCACCTTCAACATAAAACACAATATCACCGTGAGTAACCTTTGCACCATCTTCTATTTGTGGCGTTACCACTAAGGTTTTATCGACATAGGCAAACACCTGTTTTGCAAAGGCTACACCTGCAATAATCCCCTCATCTTTAACCAACAGTTTTGCTTTTCCTTTTGCGGTTTTAGGAATGCATGCCAATGAACTATGATCGCCATCGCCCACATCTTCTCGTATTGCATTGGTAATTATTAAACTAATTTCGGTATTAAACTGTGTATCGCTTATCATTTTTATTTTCTTTATGGCTAAAATAAGTATTGCGATTTAATATTTTTAAAAAAATAAATTACAAATTATAAAATATCCTAACTTTGGCTTATGATTATAAAACTAATTGCTATTGGTAAAACGGATAATGTGCAACTACAACAGCTTATCGCAACTTATCAAAAACGTTTAGGATTTTATATAAAATTTTTGATGGAAATTATTCCAGATGTAAAACACACAAAACACTTAAGCAAAGGACAACAAAAGGAAAAAGAAGCACAACTAATTTTGACTAAACTCAAACCTACAGATACTTTGATTCTTCTAGACGAAAAGGGAAAACAACTCAACTCTATAGAGTTTTCGACTTATCTGCAAAAACACATGAACTCTGGTATAAAGCAACTAGTGTTTGTTATTGGCGGACCTTACGGCTTTTCGGAAGCACTTTACAAACAGGCTAAAGGGAAACTTAGCTTGTCTAAAATGACGTTTTCGCACCAAATGGTACGTCTATTTTTTGTTGAGCAATTGTATAGAGGATTTAGTATTTTAAAAAACGAACCTTATCATCACCAGTAAGTGTCGCCTAGGTAATTTTTAATTAAATTACAATAGCATATAACATAAAAAACAACAGCAACAATACAAATCCCTGTTGGACTTATAATGTAATAGTAGCTATTTCTTATATTTGAAATGATGTCTGCTTTATTCCATTTGTTTTTTAATTTTAACTTTAGTGAGGCTATAAAAAAACTTACATAAACCCCAATAAACAATCCTAATATTACTTTTAAAAACATCGCTGATGTCATAATTATTATTTTTTGTGTCTTTAAAAATTAAAGCTAAGATACAATTTTTAAACAAAAACCTTTGTTAAATCACTTCTATTACTATAGATAACAATAATACCACTTATTACTCATCATACAATAAATTATTTTGTAATGAAGTAAAAGATTTAATACGACTTAGTGACACTATTTTTTAAGAGTTCTATTATATATTATCTTAAATAGAATACTAAAAAAAGAACCTAAAATCACAACATTTTACAACTAAAATTTCAAAAAGCGTCGTAATTAGAAAGCAATACTATAAACGCAATTTATCTCTAATATTTTATAGATCTAATCATACTGGGATAGTTCCTTGTGTTTTTCCTTTGCTTGTTTTAATACCAAGAGTGTCACAAATTAAATTTAGGGTTTGTTGCGAGATAGACTTTAGCTATGGTATATTCGCTATTTTGTTTTTCATCTTATTATTCTAGGGTATTAATTAGAAAACGCTATTGGTTTGGATAAAAATACTAGCCACAAAAAAGCTACAACAAATGCTAAATTAGTATTTTACTATTTTATTATACATCCTTAGGCTACTAATTCCAGTTTGTATCAAAATCTAAGTCGTCGTAATTGCTTGGATCTAGGTCGTCATTAAAATCTTCTTCGGTATCATAGTCGCCACCTGTATGTTCTGCTTCAAAGTTTTTTTGGGGAGCTTCTGTAGGGATTTGCCCATGGACATACAACAAGTTTGGGTAGTCTGTACTCTCGGAAACCTCAACGATTTCTCCTAACTCTACAAAAAAGGTCCACATATTAAAAAAATCGTAAACATATATTAATTTTGTGTTTTCGGCATCTGCTATATCGTCTATCCTAGTTTCATTCATTAGTTTCACCTCGTTTAGCCCCTCGCTCATATCAAACAAAGAAATTTCCTCACCCTGATTCCATTGGTCATCACTGCGATAAAAAGAAGCCATTTCGCTACCATCAAAACCAAAGGATTGGGTAATGCTATTGTGCAAATCTTCTAGTGTATCGGTTTGTCTAATTTCAATGTCTCTAAAAATGTCGTCTTTAGTATCGTTGTCTAGTATAACTCTAAATCGGTATATCATAAGCCGTATAAATTAATGTAAAGATATTTTTTTTTATATTATTTACTAAAACGGTGCAATGTAAATGTCATAAAACTCAATAACAAAAATGCGCCAACTTGGTGAGCAATACCCAACCAAACAGGAACGCCCAATACAATAGTGAGTACGCCTAGGACGAATTGCAGGGCAACCATAACAACCAAAAAACGAATACCTTGGGTTTGTTGTAGCGTTAAGCTCATCTTTTTAGACGTGTACCATAGCATACCTATCATAAATACAACAACATATGCTAAGATTCTGTGTACAAACTGCACACCACTCTTTCCTTCTATAAAATTTTTGTACACTGGATTTTGTTCTATATATACAGTTTCGTGCATAAATTTGCCATCGTTCATTAAGGGCCAATGGTTGTGTATAAATCCTGCATCCAAGCCTGCCACAAAAGCACCGTATATAATTTGTAGTAGTAGTATTACTAAGGCTAAACGAACTAAGGCTCTAAATTTGGTATTAATCGTTTTTTTGTTTGGATATATAAGATCTAGAGCGACCCAAAAGGTGTATGCAAAAGTTATAAACGCTGTAGTTAGGTGTGCTGCTAACCTGTAGTGGCTTACATCGGGGTTGTCTATAAGGCCACTCTTAACCATATACCATCCTAAAAACCCCTGCATACTACCTAATATTAACAAAATAGTCGCTTTCTTTAGGGTAGCACTCGATAATTGTTTTGTTAGTATAAAATATAAAAATGGAATTAAGAAGACTAAGCCTATAAGCCTTCCTATAACACGATGTATCCACTCCCAAAAGTAAATAGCCTTAAAATCTTGTAGCGTAAAGTTTGTTTGAGCTCTTATTTTTTGGTATTCGGGGTATTGTTTGTAAAGATTCCAGGCTGCAAGCCACTCTGCTTCATTAGTAGGCGGAATAACTCCTGAAATTAATTTATAATTAGACATAGATAGCCCAGAATGTGTTAGTCTAGTAATGCCGCCAACAATGACCATAATAAAAATAAGAGTACAGCCTGTTAGCAACCAATATATTACTTTGTTGTTATCTTTTTTCATTTTCAATTAAGTTCGCATTAGGGTTTAGTCCAAGTTGTTTGCCTGTACTAAGCATTAATGTAAATGCTGCATCGTATTGGTTGGGGATTTCGCCTTCTAAAATGGCATCTTTAATTTTTTCTTTTATAACACCTATATACCTAGAAGGCTTTAGATTAAAGGCTTTCATAATATCCTCTCCAGATATTGGCGGTTGGAAATTACGCAAACGGTCTCGCTCTTCTACTTCAATAATTTTTTGTCTTACTAGCTTAAAGTTATGTTGATATCTAGCAAACTTTTTTGGATTTTTTGTAGTTATATCTGCTTCACAGAGAGTCATTAAATCTTCTACATAATTGCTAGCATCAAACACGAGTCGTCTCACTGCAGCGTCTGTAACACTATCGTTTACCAATGCTATTGGTCGCGAACTCATAAATACAAGTTTTTGGACATACTTCATCTTATCATTTAGTGGCATTTTTAGCCTTTTAAACAAGTGGTATACCATTTTTGAGCCTTCAAATTCATGAGCATGAAAGGTCCAACCTATCGATTTGTGAAATGCTTTTGTTGGTGCCTTTCCTATGTCGTGCAGGAGTGCTGCCCAACGCAACCATAGGTTGTTTGTATGTTTTGCAATATTATCTACAACTTCTAAGGTGTGATAAAAGTTATCTTTATGGCGTTGCCCGTCAATCTCATCTATACCTTTAAGTGCGGTTAATTCTGGAAGAATAAGCTCTAACAATCCTGTTTTTTCTAATAATAAAAACCCTACGGAAGGAACTTTGCTTTCTAAAATTTTATGCAATTCAGTAACAATGCGTTCGTTGGTAATAATTGCAATACGCTGATTTTGTTTTGTAATAGCCTGTAGAGCTTGTGGCTCAATAGTAAAATTAAGCTGAGAAGCAAAGCGTATGGCACGCATCATACGTAAAGGGTCATCGCTAAAGGTTATGTTTGGGTCTAAAGGAGTTTTTATAAGCTTAATTGTTAGATGCTTAATGCCGCCAAAGGGGTCTAATAAATTTCCAAAAGTAGATTCCGCTAAGCTTAAAGCTAAGGCATTGATTGTAAAATCGCGTCGATTTTGGTCATCTAGTAATGTGCCGCTTTCTACGACTGGGTTTCTGCTATCTTTGGTGTACGATTCTTTACGAGCGCCTACAAACTCGATGTCAATATCATTGTACCGTAGCATCGCTGTGCCGTAGGTTTTAAAAACCTGTACTTTGGGGGTATTCGCTAAGTTTTTGGAAACTTGTTTTGCTAAGGCAATACCGCTGCCTATAGCAAGGATATCGATATCTTTTGCTATTGTTTCTCGATTTAGTATAGCATCTCTCACAAAACCACCAATAACATAAGTTTCTATATGAAGCTGTTTTGCCGATTGGGATATGATATCAAAAATAGTATTTTGTAGTGCTTCTTTGTAATTCATTCACGAATTATATCCATACTTTGATCTGCATTTATTTTGATAATAGCAGACGCCTTAGTACCGGTGTTTTCACGGTGCAAATTTACAATATAGTCTACACCCATTAAAATGTTATTACTTATTTCTTTAAAGGATTTTGGGGTGCTTTCGCCACTAATATTTGCAGAGGTAGATACTATTGGTTTTCCAAACTGTTGTATGAGCTGTTCACAAAATTGATGCTTAACAAGCCTAATGGCTAGTGTGTTGTTGGCTGCTATAATATTTTTTGCAACGCCTTTGGGCTTATTGTAAATTATAGTGGTTGGCTTTTTTGTTTGACCTAATAGTGTATAGGCTAGTTTGGGAACATCTGTTACGTGAGCCTCTAGCATAGCTAGATTGTTAACAAGGCAAATCATTGATTTGCTATCGTCTCGTTGTTTTAGTTTATATATTTTTTGAACTGCATTGGCGTTAGTGGCATCGCAACCAATACCCCAAACAGTATCTGTAGGATAGAGTATAATATTACCTTTTTTTAAGGCATTAAGCGTGTTTTGGAGTTCGGTTTTCATTAGCAAATATGATTAATTGGCAAACTCTATTGTTATTTTTTTTAGGGCAGAAGCTATAATTTGGTGCATATCATAATATTTATATTCGGCTAGTCTTCCTCCAAAAATAATATGCTTTTCGCTTTTTGCTAAGGCATTATATTTTTGATATCGTTTTTGATTTAATTCGTTATTAATAGGGTAATATGCCTCTTTTTTATCCGACCACGCTTCGGGATATTCTCTTGTTATTACAGTATCTTTTTGAGTTCCAAATTGAAAATGTTTGTGTTCTATAATTCTTGTGTACGGCACCTGTTTGTCGTTATAATTTACAACTGCATTACCTTGAAAATTTGAAATATCTTGTAGAGTTTCGGTCTCAAAACGTAATGACCTATATTCTAATTTGCCGTGTTGGTAGTTATAGTATTCATCAATTTTACCTGTATAAACTATTTTATTAGCGCATTGGATATACTCATCTTGGTTTTCAAAAAAATCTACATTAGTTTTTACTTCAACGCCTTTTAGTAAGCCTTCAATTATGGTGTTATATCCTCCTATAGGAATTCCTTGGTAGGTGTCGTTAAAATAATTATTATCAAAAGTGTACCTTACTGGTAAGCGTTTTATGATAAAGGCAGGGAGTTTGGAAGCTTTTATCCCCCATTGTTTTTCGGTGTAGTCTTTTATTAATGTTTCGTAAATATCTTTTCCTATGAGTGAGAGAGCTTGTTCTTCTAAGTTTTTGGGTTGTTTTGTTCCATAATCTTGAATTTGTTTGTTAATAATTGTTTTTGCCTCTTGTGGGGTTTTAACTCCCCAAAGTTGATAAAAGGTATTCATGTTAAACGGCAAATTATACAACTTTCCTTTTGAGTTTGATATGGGCGAATTAATGTAGTTATTAAATTCTGTAAACTGATTAACATATTCCCAAATTGCTTTGTCGTTGGTATGAAAAATATGTGCTCCGTATTTGTGCACATTAATTCCGCTAACATCTTCGCAATACACATTACCCCCTTTGTGGGGTCTTTTGTCTATAACCAAACATCGTTTTCCTTTTTTTGTTGCCTCATGGGCAAATACAGAACCAAATAATCCTGCTCCTACAATTAAATAATCGTATTTTAGCATATTGTTATAACTTATCAATTTGATGATGTAAATTTAGGTTTTAATCATCTATAAAAAAACTTATAGTTTAATGAACTATTATATTTCTAGAAATTATAAATCTTTATTTAATGCTTCTGGGAAAGCGAAGACCGATTGTGAGATTGTCCTAGAACGCTATGGGTTTAAAAACCTCGGTTTTAAGCAATCTTCTATACCAAATACAGCATTTGGAGCTATCAAAAATTTTTTTGGTATTACTATAGCATTACTAAAACTGCCTTTTAAGGCAACACTTTGCACGCAATACCCAAATAAAAAATTTAGAAACTATATTCTTATTGTTGCAAAATTAAAGCGATGCAAAGTCATTACAATAATACACGATGTAAGAAGTTTAAGAGGACGTACCAGTAAAAAAAATGCTGAATTATCGATTATAAATACAGAAGTTATTATTGCACATAACCCCGCAATGAAAAATTGGTTCGAAACTCAAAATACAAGCTCATCTATTGTTAGTTTAAACTTGTTTGATTATATCGCAGACCAACGTCCTACTCAAAACGATAATCATTTTAAGGGTTCTACTTTTGAAATTGCTTACGCTGGAGGATTTGGAGGCACTAAGAACTCGTATATTTATGAGATAGACTCATTAGACCACGATAATTATACACTTAATTTATACGGTGGTGGTTTTGAAGAAGATAAACGAAAGGTAAATCAACAGGATTCTATTCTTAATTATCAAGGCTTATTTCCTTCAGATCAAATAGCTTACGCACTAAAAGGCGATTTTGGTTTAGTTTGGGACGGTATAACCTCTAATACCTGTAGTGGACAATATGGTGAATATTTGCGATACAATAATCCTCATAAAACCTCTTTATATCTTCTATGTGGTTTGCCCATAATTGTTTGGAGTGAAGCCGCTATAGCGCCTTTTATTTTAGAAAACAATTTAGGTCTAAGTGTTTCTAATTTAAAAGATTTGGATCGCATTTTAGAAAAATTAAGTATAGAAGACTATAATGCTATGAAGAAAAACGTTTTAAAAGCACAAGAACAAGTAAGAACTGGTGGATTTTTACAAAAAGCTATAGACAAAGCATTAGATGCGATAAAGTAAATTTAGCATATTTAAAATCTAGACTATTGTAAAAACTAATTGTAATATTGTGTTATGAAACAGGTTTTTCATCATAAATATAAAGCTTATCAAAAAGAGATTACTACTTTTATTTCCGATTTTAATAAATCGGGAAAACAACTAAAAGCTGCTAGAAATACGATTAAGTTATTTACACTTAGTACTAATGACTGTATTAATATAAAATCGTTTAAAGTTCCTAATATTATTAATCAAGTTGTGTATTCTTTTTTTAGGAAAAGTAAAGCGCTTCGCTCGTTTGAGTATGCCAATAGACTAATTGCCCTAAACGTAGGTACTCCTGAACCTATAGCCTATTATAAATCTAAAAAGCTGTTTTTGTTTAAAGAAAGTTTTTATGTTAGTAAGCAATTGCAATACGATTTAACTTACAGAGAGCTCACTACAAATCTAAACTATCCCGATCACGAAAACATTGTTAGAGCTTTTGTACGATTTACGCATAGTTTGCACGAAAAAGGCATTCACTTTTTAGATCATTCGCCAGGAAATACCTTAATAAAAAAAACACATAACGGTTATTCTTTTTATTTGGTAGATTTAAACCGAATGCGTTTTGAAACAATGAATATGCAAATGCGACTTCATAATTTTTCTAGACTAACCAAAAACAAAGCTATTATAGAAATTATGAGTGATGAGTATTCAAAATGCACTGGACTCTCTAATGAGCTTGTATTTAACGACATGTACTCTGCTATTAAAGCATTTCATTACAAATTTGAACGAAAAAAACGCTTAAAAAAACGGTTTAAGATTACCTAATACTTACTTACTCTCTACCTCTTCTTAGCAACCATAATTTTACATATCTAGTAAAAACACTGTATGCCTGTATGTAGCTAATGGTGAGTCCTACAACACCATCTCTAAATCCTCCTTGTAGGATATAGTGCTTAAAAAATCGCCAAAAAGGTTTTATTATAAAATGATAAGGGGTTAGACGTCCTGTTTTTTTATCAAAATCTTTTGCTTGCCAAGAGGCATACTTATTTTTCTTTTCTATGTATTTGTCAAAACTAATATAAGTGTTGTGATACAATTTATGTTTTAGCTTTCCAATACTCCCTTGGGTATTAACAATAATTTCTTCGTGCACTAGAATATCTTTGTATCTACAGTCGTCTCGTCTAAACAGCCTAATAACACTATCGTTTTTCCAACCACTATAGTTTACTGGTTTACCCATAAAATTATTTTCCCTACTAATCCAGTAAGCCACATGCTTATGGGTATTTGATTTTAAAAAATCAATGATTTCGGTTTTTAATTTTGGAGTTACTCTTTCGTCGGCATCTAGTAGTAAAATCCATTCGTGCTTTGCTTGAGGTATGGCCCAGTTTTTATGATCGGCAGAGTAATTAAATTTTCGCCTAATGACCTTTGCTCCTAAGCTAAGAGCTTTTTCATAGGTACCATCGTTGCTAAAACTATCTGCTATTAGTATTTCGTCGGCAAAACTAACAGATGCTATTACAGCTTCAATATTATGAGCTTCATTGCCAGTAGGTATTATTGCAGTTAATTTTTGCATTTATAGTTTACTTGGTGTTCCAAAAATAGAATGAATTTTCATTCGTCTTAAGAATGAAAGTCTTCGCTTTTGTGGAACGCCATGGGTTTTAATGTATAATTTGGCGGCATCAACCATACGCTCAGATGATTTCCCATCGGTATATGGATGAAATTGTTCGCAAATATAAGTTCTAGAATTTGCAAATGGATCAAAATTAATCGTGTTTTTTACTAAAGCTTCTAAATTTTTATATTCTGTAGTATTTTCCCAAAGGATATTTTTAGAACTATTGGCAAAAGTAATTACAGGTTTGTCCAGCAACAAAAACTCATAAACTACAGATGAGGTATCGCTTATAAGCACATCTGAGATTAGCAAAAAAGGGATAATATTTTTATCGTCTTTAAAAATAATATTACTGATGTTGTTTGCCAAATCTTTATACGCATCTATCCACTCTTGTGCCATTAAGGGATGAAATTTTATTACAATAAGATAAGCCTTATTGTTTGCCAAAGCTTTAATTTCATCCAACAAAAAGGGAGCAGAAGTCAACTTGGGTGAGAATGTTGGGGCGTAAAGCAAAATTTTTTCGACTTGGTGTGTTTTAAATAAGCTCGCTTTTGTGTCTATAAATTGTAGATTCGTTTTTGCATAAGCATCGAGCTTAGGCCAGCCTGTTTCTATTACATCAAAATCCTTATGTTTTTGCTTTAGTTTATTAAATTTTTTTGTAAAATAAGGGCCTTGTGTTAGGTATAAATCAAAATAATTACGAATTCTAAAGTGTCCTTTCTTTTCCCCTGCAAGTCCATGAAATATTTGTATTTTTAAGCCTCGTAGGTAATAAGGAACTTCGTTGCCTGGTACAAAAATCGCATCACTCTCAAACGCTTGTAAGTCTTTAATTACAGACGTGTGTTCTTCGTCTTGGTACGGAAAGCTAGCCTTAATTTTATCTGCAACAAACCATATATACTTGTATTCTTTACGTTGCAAAACGGTTTTGATAGGCTCTAAAATACCAAAGGCATAGGTGTTTTGGCAAAATAAAATACATTTCATTTTTAAGTTTATTACAGCATGTTATTGGCGTTCTCCAAATCTTCGGCAAAATCAATTTCCATACAGTTGTACTGAGAAATATCTATAGCTTTGACCTTAATATTATCTTTTGCTATGGCTAACTCTAAGCCTCGCTCAAAATAATCGTTAGCCTCGCATTGTTCCAGCCTATTAATAAGTTGTGCAATATCGCCAGAAGCAATAAAGTTTATCCCTACAGCCTCACCAAGACCATTGCTAACGGTTTTGGACAGTTCGTTTATATAATTGTTCTTTAAGGTATATTTTACTTCTTCTTCGGCAACCTTATGGGTATTAACTGCTACAAAGGAGGTGTTAGCTTCTATATGAGGTTGTAATATGCTTAGGATACGCTGATCAAAAACCACATCACCATTAAACCATAATACTGAAGTATTGTTATGTTTTTTTAACGCTCGCAACAAACTCTTGGAGGTATTAGTACGATCAAAAAAAGGATTGTACACATAAGTTAATTCCGGAAAACGCTCCATAATTAAGTCCTTTTTAAACCCCACTACAACATTAATATCGTCTATACTGTAGTGTAATGCGATGTTATCAATCTGCATCTTCATAATACTTTTGTTATTTTTGAGTGGTGTTAATGGCTTTGGAAAAGGATTCCCTAATCTAGAGCCAATACCTGCGGCTAGTATTACTATTTTCATTTTGTAAGGTATCTTAAAACTTCAAAGGTATGGCTATTAGCTTTGTAAAAAAAACTGTTTTAGTGGTAAAAAATAGTTTTTACTTATAATGCTAAGTTATATACTTTTGTAAAATGATAGAGATTGATTGTAATAAGTATATTGGGCAAGGAGATATTAGAACCTGTTATGAACACCCAACACGACCCAATTTATGTATTAAAATACTTAAACCCGAAATTGATAATGCTTATGCTAGTAAAGAGATTTTATATCTTAAAAAAATAGCTAAAAAGAAGCGCCTTATTAAAGCCTCTTTTTATGCTAACTTTAGAGGAGAAGTTAAAACAAATCTTGGGCAAGGTCAGATGTTTGACTTAATAAGAGATGAAACTACCGGAAATGTGTCTAAAACATTGGAATATTATCTTAAACAAAGCACTCCAACCTTAACTAATCAAGTTATTGAATCTGCAGTATTGAAATTAAAACATCAGATGATAACGCATAAGGTTTTTACTCGAGACCTCAGAGCTAGAAATTTATGTTGTAAACTCTATAAAAATGGTACTATTGAAATTATTATTATAGATGGTATAGGCCATAGAGATTTTATTCCTGTAGCAGATTTTTTAAAATGTTTTTCAAAAGTAAAAGTAAACCGTTCGTTTAAAAAATGGCATTCTAATAGCCTGAAAAACAATGATATATTTTATAAAGCAACTTAGTAAATTTCCTTAAAACTACCGTAGTTATATTATACACTAAACCCAAAACACCTAATAATTAACTGTACCTTTATACAGTTATTTAATGATAAGGATATATGATTCAAATTGAAGACAAGCATTATATAGGAAAGGGAACATTTCAAAAATGTTACGTTCATCCCAACAACAATGACATATGTTTAAAAATAAAAATAGATAAGCATCACCAAGATCCTCGTGTTAATAGAGAAATTAACTACTACAAAAAAATTCAAAAAAAAGCAGACCTTTCTTTTATTGCAAAATATCACGGTGAAACAGAAACAAACTTAGGGATAGCCTCTTCATACGATTTGGTAAGAGATGAAACAACGCATAATGTTTCTTTAACATTATATGATTACTTAAAAATGGATTGCTCTCCTTTTTCTAACGATGTATTTAGTACTGAATTAAAAAAACTAAAAGCACAACTAATAAAACATAAAGTAATAGTTAGGGATTTAATGGGGAAAAATATTTGCTGCAAAGTATTGAATAACAAATCTGTACGCTTAATTATTGTCGATGGCGTAGGACATAGAGATTTTGTTCCTTTGGTTGAGTGGTTTTCTTTTTTTACAAAAAGAAAAATAAATAAAATTTTTTTAAAAAAGAAGTTATACGCTATGGATAAACATAAGGAGTGGTTAGATTCACGATTTTAAAATTTAACCTGCATTTTAAACTATAGCATTACGTTTATTACGTACGCTTAAAACAAAGACAAGGTTTAATAGCATACCATTTATGCTAACTATATATTTGGGTTGTTTTAAACTAAACTATACCGCTACATTATAAGTTCTTAAAGCATCATTAAGCGATGTTTTTTTATCGGTACTCTCTTTTCGTTGTCCTATAATCAAGGCACAAGGCACGTTGTAGTTGCCTGCAGGAAATTGTTTTGTATAGCTTCCAGGAATAACTACTGAGCGCGCTGGGATAACGCCTTTTGTTTCTACTGGCTTATCGCCAGTAACGTCTATTATTTTGGTACTCATTGTTAGTACAACATTTGCGCCTAGTACGGCCTCTTTTTCTACACGCACCCCCTCTACAACAATACATCTGGAGCCTATAAATGCAGCATCTTCAATAATTACTGGAGCTGCTTGTAAGGGTTCTAAAACACCACCAATACCAACGCCACCAGAAAGGTGTACATTTTTTCCTATCTGTGCACAACTACCAACGGTTGCCCACGTATCGACCATAGTACCTTCATCTACATAAGCACCAATATTAACATAACTAGGCATTAAAATAGTACCCTTAGCAATATAAGCACCATGTCGTGCTACAGCATTGGGTACAACACGAATTTCTTTACTCGCATAGCCTTCTTTTAAGGGAATTTTATCATGATACTCAAAAATCCCTGCCTCTAAGGTTTTCATTTTCTGAATAGGAAAATACAAAACCACCGCTTTTTTTACCCATTCATTTACCTGCCATCCACTAGCACTAGGTTCTGCAACTCGTAACTGACCTGTATCTAACAAAGAAATTACTTTACGAATGCTATTTATAACTTTAGTTTGGGACAATAAAGTCCTATCCTCCCAAGCATCTTGTATAATGTGCTGTAAATCGTTCATGATGTCTAAATTTCTCACAAATATAAGGCTCTATTTTTAATCCTTAAATTTCATTATTCTATTTTTGTAAAAAATTACAATGGCTCGAATTTTAGCAATAGACTATGGTCTAAAACGTACTGGCTTGGCAATTACAGATCCAATGCAAATTATTGCATCTGGGTTAACTACGGTAGCAACCACAGAGCTTTTAACCTACCTAGAGCGCTATATAGCAACAGAAACTGTTTCTTTATTTTTGGTAGGAGAGCCAAAACAAATGAACAATAAGCCCTCTAAAAGTGAAGCCTTAATACAACCTTTTTTAAAAAAACTGAACCTCAAGTTTCCCAAAATACCTGTACAGCGAGTCGATGAGCGTTTTACCTCTAAACTGGCATTTCAAACCATGATAGACAGCGGTTTAAAAAAGCAACAACGCAAAAACAAAGCTTTAGTCGATGAGATTAGTGCTGTTATTATACTGCAGAGCTATTTATACCACAAATAGTTTTTTTTAATTTTGGACAGCATACATACAAAGTATTGTATTTTTGTACCTTAAATTTTTGAAATGATTTTACCAATTACAGCTTACGGGAGTCCAGTACTCAAAAAAGTGGCTAAACCTATTGATGCCGAATATCCTAACTTTAAGGAATTAATTAGTAATATGTATGAAACCATGTACAATGCCCAAGGTGTAGGCTTGGCAGCGCCACAAATAGGACTACCTATTCGTGTGTTTTTGGTGGATGCCTCTCCCTTTGCTGAGGACGACACTCTGTCTGAAGATGAACAAGCAACATTAAAATCCTTTAAACAAACCTTTATTAACGCCAAAATTATAGAGGAAGTAGGTGAAGAATGGGCTTTTAATGAAGGTTGTTTGAGCATTCCTAATGTACGAGAAGACGTTTTTAGAAAATCACATATTACTATTCAGTATCAAGACGAAGCATTTAATACGCATACCAAATCTTTTAGTGGTCTATTAGCACGAGTTATACAGCATGAATACGATCATATTGAAGGCATTTTGTTTACAGATAAACTTTCTACTTTTAAGAAACAACTTATTAAAGGTAAACTCCTAAATATTGCTAAAGGAAATATAAATATCGATTATAAAATGAGGTTTCCTGTTTTAAAAAAGAAACGATAATATTTTGAAAACAAAGCGAAAACAATATATTTGCGACTTCAAAAATAAAAACAATGAGCTTAGATAAAATTATAGCGATTTCTGAAAAACCAGGATTATATAAATTAATAACGCAAACTAAAGGTGGTTTTATTGCCGAAAGCTTATTAGACGGAAAGCGTATTTCAGCAAATCTAAGAAGTAATATAAGTGTTTTAAGTGAAATTGCTATTTATACTCTTAATGAAGAAGTTCCTTTAAAAAAAGTATTACAACACATTAAAACCAAAGAAAACGGTAACAGTACCTCTATAAGCCATAAAGAGAGTAAAGACAAATTAGAACGTTATTTTCTTGATATCTTGCCAGATTATGATGAAGATCGTGTGTACCCAAGTGATATAAAAAAAATAATCCGTTGGTATAATTTACTACAAAAAAATAATTTATTAGAGCTTTTAAAAGACGACGAAAAAACTAATGATGAAGAAGAATAACTATTGTCAGTAATGGCTAAAAAAAAGACTGCTCACAAAAGCAGTTTTTTTTTGATCTCTATGCTATGTGTCATACCAATTAGTGTAATATTTGGCTTAACACAATTAATTATTAAGCATTCTCCAGAGCTTGTCTTTAAGCATTATAATTCCTTTTTGCGTTATAGAAGAAATAAAAACATAGTCTACAGGAAGGACATTATCCAATTCTGTTTTTAGCTCTGTTTCTAATTCCTGATCTAGCATATCGCTTTTTGTAATAGCAATTAACTTATCTTTATCTAGCATTTCTGGATTATAACGACGGAGTTCGTCTAACAAAATGTCAAATTGCTTTTTTATATCATCTGCATCTGCAGGAATCATGAACAATAAAGTTGAGTTTCGTTCAATATGACGTAAGAAATAATGTCCTAAGCCCTTGCCCTCTGCAGCACCTTCTATAATTCCAGGAATGTCTGCCATTACAAATGTTTGGAAATCACGATATGCTACAATACCAAGGTTAGGCTTTAAGGTTGTAAACTCATAATCGGCAATTTTAGGTTTTGCAGAGGTAATTACAGATAGTAATGTAGATTTTCCTGCATTAGGGAATCCCACTAAACCAACATCTGCAAGTACTTTAAGCTCTAGGGTAATATAACGTTCTTGCATTGGTAAGCCTGGCTGTGCATAGCGTGGCGTTTGGTTGGTCGAACTTTTAAAATGCCAGTTCCCTAAGCCTCCTTTTCCACCTTGACAAATAATAAACTCTTGTCCATTTTCTGTGATTTCAGAAATAATCTCGTTAGTTTCGGAGTCTCTAATAACGGTTCCCAGAGGCACTTGCACATAAACATCTTCGCCATCGGCGCCGGAACTTCTGCTCTTACTCCCATCGCCTCCATGTCCTGCCCTAAAATGTTTTTTAAATTTAAGATGGTAAAGTGTCCAATGATTGGTGTTCCCTTTAATGATAACATGACCACCTCTACCGCCATCGCCGCCATCGGGACCTCCTTTTGTAATATATTTTTCGCGATGTAAATGTACAGAGCCTCGACCGCCTTTTCCAGAGGCGACATAGGCCTTTACATAATCTACAAAATTGCCCTCTGTCATAATTTGTTATCCTTTAATTTTAGGAAATTTCACTCCGTATAACCTCCCTTACAAACCTTCAATAACACTGCTTAGGCGTATGGTAATTTCTTCAATACTCCCCACACCATTAACTCCGTAATATTTGTTTTGCGCAGTGTAATAGTCCTTTAAAATAGCAGTTTTATTGTAGTATTCTGTTATTCTGTTTTTTATTATTGAAGTGTCTGCATCATCGGTACGTCCGCTAGTTTTTCCTCTTTCCAACAATCGGTTTATTAAAATTTCATCTTCAACCTCTAAGGCTATCATTGCTGTGATTTCTGAATTCTTAGATTGCATTAAACCTGCCAAAGCATCGGCCTGAGCATGAGTACGCGGAAAACCATCAAAAATAAATCCTTTTGCTGTGGGGGTTTTGTCAACCTCAGCATTTAGCAGTTTTATGGTAAGCTCATCTGGAACTAAATCTCCTTTATCTATATAGGATTTGGCTAAAGTTCCTAGTGGTGTTTGGTTCTTTATATTGTGTCTAAACACATCGCCTGTAGAGATGTGTACTAAATTGTATTTTTTTTTCAAAAATTCGGCCTGTGTTCCTTTGCCTGCACCTGGAGGGCCAAATAAAACTAAATTTGTCATTTATGATCGCTATATTATTACTACTAAATTTAAGGAAATCACTTACAGTACACTAATTAATAGAGTTCAATCCCTTACGCTTTTTATAAAGGCACAAAGATAACCAATTGAACAGCTATTCTGATTTTTTTGATTTAGGATTTTGTGATACCATTCAATATTTAAGTGTATTTTTGTCTTATTAATGATAAATTTAGAGCATTTAAAATGAATTATTTTTCTTCTAATTTTAAATTAGGGATATTAGGTGGAGGGCAGTTAGGTAAAATGCTACTTACCGAAACACGCAAACTCGATATCCATACTTCTGTTTTGGATCCTAATAATGATGCGCCTTGCAAAATTGCTTGCAACACATTTACTAAGGGTGATCTAATGGACTTTGATACGGTGTATAATTTTGGAAAAACAGTAAATCTTTTAACCATTGAAATAGAAAATGTAAATGTAAACGCTCTCAAAAAACTAGAGCAAGAAGGGACTATTGTATATCCGTCGGCAAGCACATTGCATACAATACAAAATAAAGCCAGACAAAAACGGTTTTATCAAGAAAACGAATTGCCTACAGCAGCTTTTTTCTGTTATAAACTAACAGAAGACATACAGGATGCCATACAAAAAGGCACTTTAAATTTTCCCTTTGTTTGGAAAGCAGCCAAGTTTGGTTATGATGGTACAGGAGTGAAAATTGTTAAATCCAATCAAGACCTAAAACAACTCCCTAATGTAGAGTGTATTACAGAAGAGCTAATCCCTTTTAAAAATGAACTTGCAGTTATTGTATCTAGAAACGCTAATGGAGACGTAAAAACATATCCTGTTGTAGAAATGGAATTTCATCCTGAAGCAAACCAAGTAGAATATGTTGTTTGCCCCGCAAGGATAAGCGATGCTGTTGCAAAAAAAGCAGAAAGCATTGCCCTAAGTGTCTCTAAGGCATTTAACCATGTTGGGCTTTTAGCTGTCGAAATGTTTCAAACTAAAACAGACGCTATTTTAGTAAATGAAGTTGCTCCAAGACCTCACAACTCTGGGCATCATACTATTGAGAGTAGTTACACTTCACAGTTTGAACAGCACATTAGAGCGATTTTAAATTTACCTCTAGGAAAAACTGAAAGTAAAATTGCTGGAATTATGGTCAACTTAGTTGGTGCAGAAGGCTATTCAGGAAATGTTAGCTATAAAAATATAGAACACATTTTGAGTATGGAAGGCGTTTCCCCACATATATATGGTAAAAAGCAAACTCGACCATTCCGAAAAATGGGACACGTCACCATTGTTAACCAAGATATAAGCAAAGCAAGGCAAATTGCCGAACAGGTTAAGAACACCATTAAAGTTATAAGCGAGTAATATTTTTTTTAAATGAATTGTATAAAACTAAAATTATGAGTAAAGTAGCAATTATTATGGGAAGCACTAGCGACCTTCCTGTAATGCAAGATGCCATCGATATTTTAACCCAGTTTAATATCACTACCGAAGTCGATATTGTATCTGCGCACCGCACACCAGAAAAACTATTCGATTACGGCACTAACGCACATAAAAGAGGTTTTAATGTTATTATTGCAGGTGCAGGAGGCGCTGCGCATTTGCCTGGTATGATTGCATCACTATCACCACTGCCCGTTATTGGGGTACCCGTAAAGTCTAGCAATTCTATAGATGGTTGGGACTCTATACTCTCTATTTTACAAATGCCCGGAGGGGTTCCCGTTGCTACAGTAGCCCTAAATGGAGCTAAAAATGCAGGTATATTAGCAGCTCAAATTATAGGAGCAACCAACCAAGCAGTACTAGAGCAAATAATAAACTATAAAGACGATTTGAAAACAAAAGTGCTAAACGCTTCAAAATCAATTCAAAATTAAATTGCACTTATTTGAACACTAATACATTTGGACTTATGACTATTTTAAACACGCCTTTTACCACGCCCTACAACAGCGCACCGTTTTCTAAAATAAAAACCAACGCATTTTTACCTGCATTCAAAAAAGCTATAGAAAATGCTAAAGCGGAAATAGATACAATTATAAACAATACGGACAGCCCTACTTTTGAAAATACGATTGAAGCCTTAGACTTTTCGGGAGCGCAATTAGGTAGAATATCAAGTCTTTTTTTTAATTTAAACTCTGCCGAAACTAATGCTGAAATTCAAAAAATAGCTCAAGAAGTATCCCCACTTTTATCGGAATTTGGTAATGATATTACATTAAACATCGCATTATTTAAACGTGTCAAAGCTGTTTACAACTCCAAACATAATCTAAACCTAAGCCCAGAACAAACTACGTTACTAGATAAACGCTATAAAGGATTTTCTAGAAATGGTGCTAATTTAAACGAACAAGACAAAACGAAGCTCAGAGATATCGATAAGCAAATAAGCCTATTACAACTTACCTTTGGAGAAAATGTGTTAGCAGAAACAAATCAGTTTGAAATGCTCATTACTAACGAGAGTGACCTTCTAGGGCTACCCGATGGCGCAAAAGAAGCCGCCAAACAACTTGCCGAATCTAAGCATAAACAAGGTTGGTTATTTACCTTAGATTACCCTAGTTATATCCCATTTGTAACCTATGCTAGTAATAGAGATTTACGCAAAAAAATGAGTCTTGCCTTTGGTAGTAAAGGCTTCAAAAAAAATACCCTAAACAATGAAGCTAATGTGCTAAGTATTGCTAAGCTACGCCACCAAAGAGCTAACTTACTAGGCTACAAAACACATTCGCACTTCGTTTTGGAAGAGCGAATGGCGGAAACACCAGAAAACGTTATTGATTTTTTAAATAACTTACTAGAAAAAGCAACACCAGCAGCAAGACACGAATACCAAAAACTCGAAAATTTTGCAAAAAGTCTTGATGGTATTGACACTTTACAAAAATGGGATGCCGCCTATTATTCTGAAAAATTAAAACAGCAACTATTTAGCCTCGATGATGAAAAACTAAAACCTTATTTTAAACTAGACAATGTTATTGATGGAGCTTTTAAAGTGGCAAAAAAATTGTTTGACTTAGAGTTTAGAATAATTAACACCATCGATACATATCACGACGATGTGCTTACTTATGAAGTAACTGATAGTAATGGTAAATTTGTAGCCCTTTTTTATGCCGATTTTTTTCCTAGACCAGGAAAACGAAATGGTGCGTGGATGACCTCTTACAAGCCACAATACATAAAAAACAATACAAACGAGCGTCCACACATATCAATAGTATGTAACTTTACAAAACCTACAAAGAGTAAGCCTTCGCTACTTACCTTTAACGAAGTTACCACACTGTTTCACGAATTTGGGCATGCACTACACGGTATTCTAGCAAACACACACTACCCTAGCCTATCTGGTACAAACGTGCATTGGGATTTTGTAGAACTACCAAGCCAAATACTCGAAAACTGGTGCTATCAAGAAGACGCCTTAGCCTTATTTGCAAAACATTATAAAACAGACGCCATTATCCCTATGGATCTTGTCAAAAAAATTAAAGATTCGGCAAGCTTCCAGCAAGGTATGCAAACATTGCGTCAAGTTAGTTTAGGGCTTTTAGATATGAGTTGGCACAGCAAAGATCCTTCAAAAATTACAAACGTAAAGACACACGAACTTAGCGCACTAGAAAATGCTGCACTATATCCCGATATTAATACAAATTGTATAAGTACGTCTTTTTCACATATTTTCCAAGGAGGATATTCGTCTGGCTATTACAGCTACAAGTGGGCAGAAGTGCTAGATGCTGATGCTTTTGAGTATTTTAAAACCGAAGGTATTTTTAATAGGTCTGTAGCTACTAAATTTAAAGATTATATCTTGTCTAAAGGTGGTACAGAAAATCCGATGGCGCTATACAAACGATTCAGGGGTCAAGAACCAAAGCCTGAAGCTTTATTAAAACGATCAGGATTACTTAACGATAATTAATTTATGGCTATAAAACTCATATGCTCCGACATAGACGGTACGTTACTAAATAAAGAACGACAATTATCACCCCGTACAATTACTGCAATAAAACAAAATGCAAACATCCCATTTATACTAATATCTTCTCGAATGCCAAAAGCTATGTTGCATTTGCAAAAAGAATTAGGCATTACGCATTTACCAATGATTGCCTATAATGGAGGCTTAGTTATTAATAATGGAAACGTTTTGCATAGTACAGAAATTAATATCAATATAACAAAACAAATTTCTGAATTTTGCGAAAACACTAAAACTCACGTTAGCCTATACCATAACGATGAGTGGTTTGTGCCAGAACTAGACTATTGGGCCAAACGGGAACAAAATAATACTAAAGTAAATCCACATGTAGCGCCTATTAACCAAACAATAAGCAAATGGACAAAAGAACAAAAAGGAGCACATAAAATTATGTGTATGGGCGACGAAAAGCATATTGATAGCCTAAGTAAGTTCTTAAAAACAGAATTTCCTAACAACGTTATTGGCTATCGCTCTAAGCCTACTTACTTAGAAATTTCTCATAAAGATATTTCTAAAAAAACAGCAATAGCATTTCTTTTAAAGCAGCATTACAACAAACTAGACTTTAATAATATTTTGGCTTTTGGCGATAATTATAATGATATTGACATGCTAAACGCCGTAGGCATTGGCGTTGCCGTTGCTAATGCCAAGGAAGAAGTTTTGGCCGTTGCCAAACAAACTACAGCAAGTAATAAAGAGGATGGTGTTGCTATTTTTATGGAAGAGTATTTTGGATAACATTTTTTAGTGTTATTTATATGTTAAATAACACTAAAACTACTACATGTTAATAGTATTACTATTATATTTGCAGAGTATTACAATGAAAGACCTACAAATACATATCGTAATTAGCAGTGAACTCTATACAAAAAACCCTGAGTCGTCAGAATTAGGAAAAAAAATAGTATGCACAAGTATAGAAATGATTAATGCGCTAGGTTTTGAAGCATTCACGTTCAAAAAACTTGGTGTAAAAATTAAATCTAACGAAAGCTCAATATATCGTTATTTTAGCAACAAGCACACCTTACTAATGTATTTAATAAATTGGTATTGGAGCTGGGTAGACTATCGATTACTATTTGCAATTACAAATGTAAGTTGCTCCACAACAAAGCTTACTTCAGCTATAGATTTACTAACCCAAAAAGTAACTGAAGATACAGCATTTTCTTTTGTAAATGAAGTGTTGTTGCACAAAATAATTATTACTGAAGCCTCAAAATCCTATCACACAAAAGATGTAACTAACGAAAATGATAAAGGCTATTACACCGTGTACAAACGTGTGGTGCAAAGAGTTAGCGACCTTATATTGGAGCTAAACCCAAACTACAAGTTTCCACACATGCTAATCTCTACAGTTATTGAAGGTGCACACCATCAACGTTATTTTTCAGAATACCTACCTGCTCTTACTGATATAGAAGAGGGAAAAAATAACATTTCTATATTTTATAAAGATTTAGTATTTAGAGCTATACAACAATGAGCAGTTTGAAAATACATATTAAAATGGTTATAAAACTACTTATGGGCTTGCTAATGCTTAGTATTTTGCTTGTTAACCCTACAGCGAAAACATTAGATTCTATTAACAAGTCGAGTATAGATTTTGTAGATTTAGATATTGAAGAAAGTACTGATAGTGAAGAGCAACAAGAAAATACAGAAATTTCAGAAAAAGAACTTAAAACCTTACCTACCATAAGCGCTACATTTTTGCAAACTAGCTACAAAACAAGTTGTTGCAATTACAATATACGTTTTGTAAGTTCTCTACATTTAGACATTGTAATCCCACCACCAGAAAGCATCGCTTAAGCAAGCACAATCATCTACTTTTGTGTGAGTTAACACATGTACCTTATTATTACAATTGGTTTTAAAAAATTAAAACCCTAGAATTTTACACCCTAATTTTAACACTAATGAAACAATACACAATGTCACCTTGGCAACGTTTTGTAGGGCTCTTACAGCTAGAAAAAAGAGCCCTAAAACACATTTTTTACTACGCAATATTTGCTGGTTTAGTAGCACTGTCTTTACCTTTAGGTATTCAAGCTATAATTAATTTAATTCAAGGAGCACAAATTTCGTCGTCTTGGATAGTATTAGTTGCTTTAGTAACCCTAGGAGTAGGGTTTCAAGGAGCCTTACAGCTTATGCAAATACGTATTCTAGAAAACATTCAACAAAAAATATTTACACGATCTTCTTTTGAATTTGCCTATCGATTTCCAAAAATAAAAATGGAAGAACTTAGTGATTATTATCCTCCAGAGTTAGCCAATCGGTTTTTTGATACCTTGACCGTTCAAAAAGGATTATCAAAAATCTTAATAGATTTTCCTGCCGCTGCACTACAAATAATTTTTGGAGTAATGCTACTTTCTTTTTACCACCCGTTCTTTATTTTATATGGATTGCTATTAATTTTTCTCATCTATATTGTATTTAACTTTACAGCAAAAAAAGGGTTAGAAACAAGCTTACTAGAGTCTAAAAACAAATACAAAGTTGCTCATTGGATACAAGAAATAGCAAGATCGCTTATAAGTTTTAAACTTTCTGGAAAAACACATTTGGCAATGCAAGGCAATGACAAATATACTTCCGGTTATCTAGATGCAAGAGAAAGCCATTTTAAAATACTTTTACTACAATTTATCCAAATGATTGGGTTTAAAATATTAGTTACCGGAGGCCTCTTAGTCATTGGTGGTCTTTTGGTTCTAAATCAACAAATGAATATTGGTCAATTTGTTGCTGCAGAAATAATTATCTTACTAATCATTACCTCTGTTGAGAAGTTAATTAAAGGGCTAGAAACCTTTTACGATGTTTTAACATCTCTCGAAAAAATTGGTCAAGTCGTAGATAAAGAACTTGAAATACAAAATGGAATTAACCCTTTTGAAAACAAGCAGAGCTTAACCATAGAGATGGATAATGTTAGCTATACAGCACCCAATGGTAAACACATATTAAACACTATTAATCTAAACATAAATCAAAAGGATCGCATTTTATTAAATGGTAATTCTGGATCAGGCAAAACAACACTATTAAAACTATTATCTGGTTTAATTACGCCTACAAGTGGTACTCTATATATAAACGACAATACGATTAAAGGCATATCCTTAAATGCATATCGAGGCAATGTTGGACAAGTCTTACCAGAACAACACCCTTTTGAAGGAAGTATTAAAGAAAATATAACACTTGGAGACCCTAATATTTCTACAAATCGTATTAACGATGTGCTAAAACACATAGGCTTAGTAAATTTTGTGAAAGAACAAACAAAAGGATTAGACACCATGTTATATCCGGAAGGACAACAAATTTCTTACACTATAGCTAAGCGCATTGTACTAGCAAGAGCTATTATTAATGAACCCAAACTATTGCTGCTAAAAAACCCTTTAGAGCATTTTGAAACAAGTGAGGCCAAACGTATTATTAATTACCTAACCGATAGCAATCAACCTTGGACACTTGTGGTCTCTACACGTACTAGCTTATGGGACACATACTGCTCAAAAAAACTACAATTAGTAAATGGAACCTTAAATACAATTATCGATGCTTAATATTTCTAACAACAATCTTAATAAAAAAGTAACCTTAATAGACTATAGAGCCTACAACAAAGCATTTAAAACCACACACTATAAAATGTTTAATCGGTTTCTTATTGTGTTCTCTATTATAGGCGTAATCATTTTGTTTTTACCTTGGACACAAAACGTAAGTGGCAACGGGTATGTTACTACTTTAACCCCAGACCAAAGACCTCAAACCATACAGTCGCAAATTCCTGGACGCATAGAAAAATGGTTTGTAAAAGAAGGAGACTACGTTAGTAAGGGGGATACTATTTTATTTGTTTCAGAAATTAAAACAGAATATCAAGACCCACAGCTAATAAAACGTACCAAAGAGCAAAGAGATGCCAAAAGTCGTTCTGTAATTTCTTATAACAACAAAATTACTAGCCTAAAAAATCAAATTATAGCACTGCAAAATGAACGTGACTTAAAACTCTCTCAAGCCAAAAATAAGCTCAAGCAATCACAATTAAAAATACAAAGTGACAGTATCGATTTTGTAGCAGCAAAAGTAAATTTAAGCATTGCTAAGCAACAACTAGACAGAGCCCAAACACTTCAAAATGAAGGCCTACAAGCTCTAAAAGATGTAGAACAAAAACGATTAAAATTTCAGGACAATCAAGCCAAGCTCATATCGCAAGAAAACAAGTTATTAGCAAGTAAAAACAGGATGCTTAATGCCAATTTAGAAATTAATAGAATTTCGGCAGAGTATGCCGAAAAAATTGAGAAGTCTAGAAGCGATTCTTTTACTGCAGAGTCTAACAAATTTGAAGCCGAAGTTCAAGTTTCAAAACTAAATAACAAATCTGCCAATTACGAAATTAGAAATTCACTTTACTATATTACTGCTCCACAAAATGGATATATTAATAAAGCTATAAAAGGTGGTATAGGCGAAACCTTTAAAGAGGGCGAAAAATTAGTTGGTATTATGCCAGCGAATTACGACTTAGCCGTCGAAACCTACGTAAATCCTATTGACCTACCCTTAATTCACTTAGGAGAAAATGTACGTATACAATTTGATGGGTGGCCTGCAATATTTTTTAGTGGATGGCCAAACGCATCTTTTGGAACTTATGCAGGGAAAATTGTTGCAATAGAAACGTTTATAAGCGAAAATGGAAAATTCAGAATCCTTGTTGCTCCAAACCACAGCGAAGCCCAATGGCCTAAAAACGTTCGTGTAGGCTCTGGAGCCTACACGATTTCGCTACTAAACAATGTACCAATATGGTACGAAGTCTGGAGGCAACTAAATGGTTTTCCCCCTAATTATTACTCCTCAGAACAACATTCTAAAACTAAAAAATGATGACTTTAATTTTTAAATATATTATTGTGATAGGTACGTTCATACTACCTTTTTTCTTATCATCGCAAAATGCAATAATACCAAAGGAACAAACTTTGTCCTTTGAGGAATTTTTAGGCTATGTAAAACGGCATCATCCCCTAGTAAAACAAGCAGAATTAACCCTAACAACAGGTGAGGCTAATTTGCTAAAAGCAAGAGGGGGGTTTGATCCAAAAATTGAATTAGATTATAGCGGAAAACAATTTAAAGGCATTGAATACTATGACGAATTAAGTACAACGTTTAAGATACCCACTTGGTATGGCATAGAGTTTAAAGCAAATTTTGAACAAAACTCAGGAGAATTTTTAAATCCAAGACTAGATGTTCCCGATGAAGGATTGTATAGCGTTGGTGTGACTTTATCTTTAGCAAAAGGGTTTTTAATTAACGACCGTATGGCAACACTTAAAAAAGCAAAGTTTTTTAAAGAACAAACCAAAGCAGATAGAGATTTACTAATTAACAATTTAATATTTGAAGCCAGTAAGGCTTATCTTGAGTGGTTAAAGGCAAGTAATGATGAGCGTATTTACGCTAGCTTTTTACAAAATGCACAAACACGTCTCGAATCTGTAACCCGGAGTGTAGCATTAGGCGAAAAGCCTGAAATAGATATTATCGAAGCAAGAATAATAATGCAAAATAGAGCATTAAATCTAGAAAACGCCAAACTACAAACAAAAAAAACAATACTAAATATTAGCAATTATTTATGGTTAAATACTGTTCCTATTGAGGTACAAGACAAGGTTAAACCCCTACAACTAAATATAGCTATCTTAAAAAACATTCTGCAAATTACAGAGTCTACAAACTTGGAATCTTTAGTACAAAACCACCCTAAGTTGCAAAGCATAGACGCTAAAATTTCTAGTTTAACCGTAGACAAATCTTTAAAACGAAATAAACTATTACCAAAAATTGATTTAGAATATAATTTTATTAGCTCTGGAGCAGATTTTAACAACATAAATAACTACAACACTCAAGAGTATAAAGCTGGTCTAAAAATAAGCTATTCAATTTTTACAAGAAAGGAACGCGGCGATCTAAAATTAGCCAAACAAAAACTAAAAAACACTAATTATGAACGTGCCGCAACAACGCTTAACATAAAAAATAAAATAATAGAAATAAACGCCGAAATAAGCTCCTTATCACACCAAAATCAAATGATTAATACTATTATTACAGATTACAAAAGTTTAGTCGTCGGGGAAGAACGTAAGTTTTTTCTTGGAGAAAGTTCACTGTTTTTAATTAACTCCAGAGAGCAAAAACTTATAGATACAGAATTAAAGCAAAACAAATTAATCACTAAACATTATAAAGCAATTGCCAAATTATATAATGCATTAGGAATGATGATATAGCACATTTAATTCATATAGGCATAAAATAAACCGATAGCACAACACTAATTTTAGTCAAACCTCAATATATTTAGATTAAATACATTAATCACTAGGTGTTATCACTATAATTTTATAAAATAATTATAAAATTATAATGTTTTTATGCTATTTTTGTTAACTAAAACCTCAAATTTGTATAATGCAACATACTGTAGACCCCAACAAATGGATTGACCTATATTCAAACTATCTATTTAACTATACTATTACAAGGGTAAAAGATTCAGAAACTGCACAAGATTTAGTTCAAGAAACTTTTTTTGCAGGATTAAAATCCATGAAAAATTTTAAAGGAGAAGCGAGCGAGCGTACTTGGTTAATCTCTATTTTAAAAAGAAAAATTATAGATCATTATCGAAAACTGAACTCTAAAAAAGGACAAGCAGAAGTTAGAGTAAATTTTAATAATGATGAAAATAATAATGGTGACTGGCTAGAGCAGCGTGTAGCAGACTCTTACACTAAAACCGCAGAAGGTAGTATCGAGAACAAAGAGCTAGGGTTAGCTATACATAGCTGTATAAATAAACTATCGTCAAAGCAAGCACAAGTTTTCAAAATGAAAACTTTAGAAGGTTATGATACAGAAGCAATTTGTAATGACTTAAATATTACTCCGTCTAATCTATGGGTTATCATACACAGAGCAAGAACAGCAATTGCGGCTTGTATGGAAAAAAATTGGTTTTAATATGGATAAAAAACTACGACTAGAATGCAGTAACGCAAATCACATTTGTGATAAAAATCAGTATAACGAAGCTTCTCTTTGGGAAAAGATAAAATTATCTTTTCATTTAATATATTGTAAAGCTTGTAGGTCGTATACTAAAAAAAATACTAGATTAACAAAGTTAACAAATAAACCTGAGGTACAATCTATGCCTGCTAATAGTAAGCAAAGCTTAAAAGAGCGATTAGCTAAAGAAATCGCAAAGCAAAATCAAAATTAACCATAGTATAGGAACACTTTCTACGAAAAAACTACTATAATATTTGGATTGTACTTTTTTACTATATACTAGTAAAGCACTTACAACTGTTATTATTAACGCTAAGGAATACCTCTGGCAGGGAAACGTTAGTGTTTTAAAAAAATTCATCAATACTATTATTATCAGTAGTATAATACCCAAGCATTTAGTTAATCTCAGTCCTAGTTTTTGAGGGATTGTAGACAAGCTAATATCATCAAAATTCATATCCCTAATTTCAAAAGGCAGTGTAATTACCAAAACAAACAAGTAACGTTGCAAAACAATTAAGATAACATCTTGAACCATTGCATACTTCTCATTTATCAATGGAATAATTACCGTAACTACAGTCCAAACAAATGCAATAACATAAATTTTAATCCCTTTAATAGTCCTTAAAGTCTTGATATTACTAAAAAAAAATGGTTTAGATAAAAAAGGTGTCGTATAAAAAATAGTAATCATTGCCATTGCAACAAAACTTATTAAAGCTCTATATGTCAAGAAAAGCGAAAAGGAAATTAAAACAATAAAACTCAATGCAGAAAATAGTAGTATGCTTTTAAGCTCGTTTGTTAAATCTGTATAATTTCGTTTTACCAATTCAAAATACTTCACAAAACTATACCCTGTAATTGTAGCAAAAAAAACAAAAATCAAAAAAGGATAATTTATGTTTATATTACATTCAATAAATGTAATACAAACCAAGCTACAAACCGCTAGAGCAACATGTACACTACTATTTATATAAAAGTTAATAAAACGACTTGCTAATTGCATATTGCAAAAGTAAACAATCTGTTAACAAGCCGTTTGTTTGGTTAAAAACTTTAAGTATCCATTTCATAAATACGCCAATATTTACGTAATTTTGCAAACCAAATTCAATATAATAAAAGGATGAATACAGATTCTTTCGCATTACGTCATATTGGGCCACGTAAAGATGACCACGACAGTATGCTTCAAACTATAGGAGCAGACAACTTAGAGCAGCTTATTGATCAAACAATCCCTAAACAAATTAGATTGTCTAAACGTTTAGAGCTAGACGATGCTATGAGTGAACAAGAGTATTTAAATCATATTCATGAATTATCCTTAAAGAATAAAGTATTCAAATCGTATATAGGTTTAGGATATCATCCTTCTAATTTGCCCGCCGTTATTCAAAGAAATATCTTAGAAAACCCAGGGTGGTACACCGCTTATACACCTTATCAAGCAGAAATAGCTCAAGGCCGCTTGGAAGCGCTTTTAAATTTCCAAACCATGATTGTTGATCTTACTGGTATGGAACTCGCTAATGCTTCGCTTTTAGACGAAAGTACAGCTGCCGCAGAAGCAATGACTTTGTTATTTGCAGCAAGAGAACGACAACAAAAAAAAGATAATGTAACGCATTTTTTTGTATCAGACCAAGTACTGCCACAAACACTATCTTTGTTGCAAACACGAGCAACACCTCTAAACATAACACTTGTTACAGGAGATGCAGAAACCTTTAATTTTTCTTCAGAATTTTATGGTGCATTATTACAGTACCCCGGAACATCTGGACAAGTAAATGATATTTCGAGCTTTATCCTAAAAGCAAAACAAGCACAAATTAAAGTTGCCGTTGCTGCAGATATCTTAAGTTTGGTAAAACTTGAAGCCCCCGGCAAATTTGGAGCAGATGTTGTTGTTGGAACAACACAACGCTTTGGAATACCAATGGGCTATGGAGGCCCTCACGCTGCATATTTTGCTACAAAAAAAGAACACAAACGTAATATTCCTGGGCGTATTATTGGAGTAACCAAAGATACTAATGGCAACCGTGCATTACGAATGGCACTACAAACTCGAGAACAACATATTAAGCGAGATAAAGCCACCTCAAACATTTGCACAGCTCAAGTGCTTTTGGCTGTTATGGCAGGGATGTATGCTGTATATCACGGCCCTAAAGGATTACAATATATTGCTAATAAGGTACACCATACAACTACAACGCTAGCAAACGCATTAGAACAATTAGGGCTATATCAAACTAACGATTCCTATTTTGATACTATACAAATTAAAACCGATGCTCTAAAAGTAAAACACATCGCAGAAGAAAATGGCGTTAATTTTTATTATCCAGATGCAGAAACAGTTTCTATAGCCATTAATGAAACCACAAGTTTAAATGATATTAATCGTATTGTATCTATAGTTGCAAAAGCGATTTCAAAAGAGCCGATTATAATCTCTAAAATTGATAATAATGATGCTATTAACCCTGTTGTAGCAAGAACAAGTTCATTTTTAAACAGTGATGTTTTTAATACCCATCACTCCGAAACCGACTTAATGCGTTATATTAAATCTTTAGAACGAAAAGATTTAGCATTAAACCATTCAATGATTGCACTAGGCTCATGTACTATGAAACTTAATGCCGCTTCAGAAATGCTACCATTAAGCTGGAATAACTGGGGCAACATTCATCCTTTTGCTCCTATTAGTCAAGCGGATGGTTACCAGTTTGTAATGCAAAAATTGGCAGAACAACTCACAAAAATCACAGGGTTTGCGGCAACATCACTCCAACCTAATTCTGGTGCTCAAGGTGAATTTGCTGGTTTAATGGTTATCAAAGCTTATCACGAATCTCGTAATCAAAAACACCGAAACATCTGCTTAATTCCCTCATCTGCACACGGAACAAATCCTGCTAGTGCCGTAATGGCAGGGATGAAAGTTGTAGTTACAAAATCTACAGATCAAGGCAATATAGATGTCGATGATTTACGAGAAAAGGCACTGTTACACAAAGATAACCTAGCAGCCTTAATGATTACATACCCGTCTACACACGGTGTGTTTGAATCTGCAATTAAAGAAATTACACAAATTATCCATGATAACGGAGGGCAAGTTTATATGGACGGTGCTAATATGAATGCGCAAGTAGGATTAACAAATCCCGGAAATATTGGAGCAGATGTATGTCACCTTAATCTTCACAAAACCTTTGCAATACCACATGGCGGCGGCGGTCCTGGAGTAGGACCTATTTGTGTTGCAAAACAATTAGCCCCATTTTTACCAGGAAACCCAATCATTCCTGTTGGTGGAGATCAAGCCATTACAGCCATATCTGGTGCTCCCTTTGGATCTGCCTTAGCTTGTTTAATTTCCTATGGATATATTTGTATGCTAGGAAACGATGGTTTAACAGACGCTACCAAAATTGCTATCTTAAACACAAATTATATAAAAGAACGCCTATCTGGACACTACAACGTTCTTTATTCTGGAGAAAGCGGTCGCGCAGCACATGAAATGATTATAGATTGCCGCCCCTTTAAAGCCAATGGTATTGAAGTTACCGACATCGCAAAACGACTAATGGATTACGGATTTCATGCACCAACAGTATCGTTTCCTGTAGCAGGAACTTTAATGATTGAACCAACCGAGAGCGAAGGAAAACCAGAGTTAGATCGGTTTTGTGATGCTATGATTTCTATTAGAAAAGAAATAGATAACACTGAAAAAGAAAATCCTAATAACCTGCTCAAAAACGCACCACATACTATGGCAATGCTTACAGCAAACCAATGGGATTTTCCATATACTAGAGAGGCAGCAGCATTTCCGTTAAGCTATATTTATGACAACAAATTTTGGCCAAGTGTAAGACGTGTAGATGATGCCTATGGAGATAGAAACTTAATCTGTTCTTGTGCTCCTATTGAAGATTACATAGAAGCCTAGTTTACAAAAAATTATATAAAATCACCATACTATGCTTGCATTAGCAGTATCTAAAAAAATAAATTAATGTCTATTAAAATTACAGGAACAGGATCTTATATTCCTAATGTTATTGAAAAAAATGAAAGTTTTTTTCAGCATGATTTTTTAAATACTGATGGATCTTCAATTAAGAACTCTAATGAAGTTATTATAGAAAAATTCAAAGCAATTACAGGAATAAATGAAAGGCGCTATGTCAAACCCGATTTAGTAACTTCTAATATTGCGTTTTATGCCGCATCAAATGCCATAAAAAATGCTAACATCAACCCTGAAACGCTAGATTATATTATTGTTGCTCACAACTATGGCGATGTAAAACATAACACTCAACAAAGTGATACTGTGCCAAGTATCGCTGCTAGAGTAAAACATCTTCTAAAAATAAAAAATCCTAACTGTGTTGCCTACGATTTATTGTTTGGCTGCCCTGGATGGATTGAAGGTTTGATACATGCTAACGCTTTTATAGCCTCAGGGATTGCAAAAAAATGTCTTATAATAGGTTCAGAAACCTTATCGCGCGTAATAGACAAACACGATAGAGACTCGATGATATATAGTGACGGCGCTGGAGCAACAGTTTTAGAATCAAGTACAGAAGATGGTGGCATTATAGCACATCAAACAGCAAGTTATACACTAGATGAAGCCAATTTTATATACTTTGGAAAAACCAACAATCAAAACGTTACAGATAAGCGTAAGTATATAAAAATGTATGGACGTAAAATTTACGAATTCGCCTTAACCAACGTCCCAATGGCTATGAAAACGTGCTTAGACAAAAGCGGTGTTAACATAAAAGATGTAAAAAAAATACTTATCCATCAAGCCAACGAAAAAATGGATGAAGCCATTACTCAACGCTTTTTTAAATTATATAACTTAGAAGTTCCTAAAGGCATAATGCCTATGACTATTAACACCTTAGGCAACTCCAGTGTTGCCACAGTACCAACACTATACAATTTAATACTAGACGGAAAATTAAAAGACCAGCATATCCATAAAGGTGATATTATTATCTTTGCAAGTGTAGGTGCAGGCATGAATATTAACACTATTGTTTACAAACATTAAATTTAACTTGTGTAATATTAATAATAACCAGTTACATCACGTTTATTTATGTACCAAAACAGCTTTCCGCATAAAAGATACAACTATAGTTACCAGTTTTTAGCTAAGTATATTTCTAAATCCTCAAAAATACTAGATTTAGGAGTTAAAAATCCATTCACAGATATTTTACAAAAAAAAGGATATACTGTAAGTAATACTAAAGGTGAAGATTTAGATTTAGACAACTCTACCATACTCCAATCTGACGCAGAGGTGGTTACAGCTTTCGAAATTTTTGAGCATTTATTATCACCCTTTACTGTTTTAAAAGCTATTAAAGCAAAACAATTAGTTGCAAGTGTTCCGCTTAGACTTTGGTTTTCGTCCGCGTACAAAAGTAAAACTGACATATGGGACAGACATTATCACGAATTTGAAGACTGGCAATTTGACTGGCTGCTAGAAAAAACAGGATGGAAAATAATTGCTAGACAAAAATGGACAAACCCAAGTAAAACTATAGGTATTCGCCCTATATTAAGGTGGTTTACACCAAGATACTATATTGTATATGCCGAGAAAAATGAGAAATAAATCAACTCATACCTTAATTAAAAATACAAAATGCTTGTATAAGATTAAACTCTAAGTTATGACTATTTATATTGTTATTCCCGCTCATAACGAAGCAAAGTTTATAGAACTCACACTAAAATCTTTAGCACAACAAACTTTACGTCCTAAAAAAGTTGTTGTTGTTAACGATAACTCTACGGACCATACTGAAGCTGTTGTTAATCGTTTTTCCAAACAACACTCTTGGATAAGTTTGGTTAACACCACCTCAACTAACAATCATATCCCTGGCGCAAAAGTTATTAATGCGTTTTATAAGGGTTTTGAAACCCTTGACAACAACTATGATATTATTTGTAAGTTTGATGCCGACCTTATTTTTCCTAAAAACTACTTACATACTTTAACTTCACACTTTACAAAAAATAACAGGCTAGGCATGTGTGCAGGTTTTTGTTATATAAAAAAAGGAAGCGATTGGATTATCGAAAATTTGACTAACAAAAACCATATTAGAGGTGCACTAAAGGCTTATCGAAAAGCATGTTTTATAGAAATAGGACAGCTAAAAAAAACTATGGGTTGGGACACTGCAGACGAACTCTTAGCACAATATTACGGCTGGAGTCTTAAAACCGATGAAAACCTAAAAGTGAAACACTTAAAACCGACAGGAACGAACTACAATACAAGCTCAAAATACCTGCAAGGACAAGCTTTATACAAGTTGAGGTTTAGATTTTGGTTAGCCTTTTTATCTGCCCTAAAACTAGCTTACAAAAAGAAAAGTGTACGATTATTTCGTCATTACATTATAGGCTACTTACACGCTTTTTTTACATCAGAAGATTTTATGATTAGTAAGGCACAAGGGGCTTTTGTTCGTAAATTACGCTGGCAGGGCATTTACAATAAACTTCTTAAATAATGCTTTTTCAATATTAACAAATAGAGCTAAATAGTTTAAATTTTACCGTTAAACCTAATTTAAAAAGCTTTAGTAAAATTCAAGTAAATATTTTAGCATTCTTAAAGCCGTCTAATGTTGAAGGTAAATTGGCTTTGTCTCTAAATTTCAACAATTTTGGGTCATTATCGCAATATATAATGTCTAACGATAATCTATTATTCCCGTAAGTTCCCCTATGAATCATATTTGCAGAAAAAACTAATACATCAGATCGCTCCAAAGCAATTAACTGTCCTTCCTTAAGTGCATCACTTGGTGTTTTATTATTAAGTGAGTTTCTAACCTCATATTGCGCTACGGAATCCCATTGCCTGTGTGTTTTTGGAATCAACTCAATTCCGGGATCTTTTTTTAAAGGGATTCTAAGATGAACTACATTTTGGGTTTTAATAACTTCTTTCTGAGCTTCTTCACTTATGCCTACATATTGAATATCTCTATGCCAGTAATTGTTTTGATTTGAATTTTTTGGATCAAAAAAAAGTTGCGTATTCAAAAATCTTGGTGCGTCAAACTCTATAAGGTTTATCACTTTATCTGAGCATATAAAATTGAACAGTATCCCTTTTTCTTGTTTAGTTAATTTTCCTGAAGCTGTAAGGCTATGACTGTTTATAGCTCCATTTATATAAGTTTCTTGATTTTTGTCTAACCAAGAATTATGAAATTTTAGGATAATAGGTTCAATACTTAGAAGCTCATTTTCACTAAAAAAATTTTTTAAGTGATGAAATCCATATTTAGTATATTGTGCTAATTTCATTGTTAATAGTTTAACAACTCGTCAATTTTAGCCTTCACTTTTTCTGTAGATGGAATCATGGTTTGCTCTAAGGTAGCATTTAGAGGAATAGCTGGCATATTTTGACTACCAATAACCATTACGGGTGCATCTAAAGATTTAAAGCATATTTCTTGAATTTTGCTAGACAAAGCTCTTGCAAAACTATTATCGCTAGGCTCTTCCGTAATAACCAAACACTTCCCTGTTTTTTTTACTGATGTCATTACAGCATCTTCATCCAAAGGAAATAGGGTTCGTAAATCAATAATTTCAATCTGGTCGCGTATCTCTTTAGTAGCATTCATTGCCCAATGTACTCCCATGCCATAACTCACAACGGTTAAGGTTTCTTTATCATCTTGTTTCCATATTTCTTGCAATATATTGGCTTTACCAAAAGGCAATATGTAGTCTTCAGCAGGTTCTATAGATGTTGCGCCTTTAGTTCCCGGAACTTTAGACCAGTACAAGCCTTTGTGTTCTAAAATAACAACAGGATTAGGGTCATAATATGCCGCTTTTATAAGTCCTTTTAGGTCGGCACCATTGCTTGGATACGCAATTTTAATCCCCCTTATATTAGTAAGCACACTCTCTACAGACGACGAGTGATAAGGACCTCCACTACCATAAGCTCCAATAGGTACACGAAGAATCATAGACACTGGCCACTTTCCGTTACTTAAATAGCAACTGCGACTTACCTCTGTAAATAACTGATTAAGCCCTGGCCAAATATAATCGGCAAACTGAACTTCTACAATAGGTTTTAAACCAACGGCAGACATTCCTACGGTAGAGCCCACTATAAATGCTTCTTGAATTGGGGTATTAAACACACGGTCGTCTCCAAATTTTTGGGCTAAGGTTGCTGCTTCCCGAAACACCCCACCTAGCCGTCCACCTACATCTTGTCCATACAACAAACATTCCTTATGCTTTTGCATTAACTCCTCTACTGCAAATAGTGCACAGTCGACCATAACAACTTTTTCATCGCGCTTAGGCGCACGTTCGCCAACTTCTTTGGTAATAGGCGTTGGCGCAAAATCGTTAGTAAATAAATCTTCAGGCTTAGGATCTTCTGCCTGTAATGCTTTTTGAAAATCTGATTGTACGTTGCTTTTTGCTAAAGCCTCAAGGGCTATAATTTTTTCTTCCAAAAATCCTGCGTCTAGTAATTGCTGTTTTAGTACAGGATAAGGGTCTCTAGATTGTGCTTCTTCTAGGTCGTCACGATACCACTCCATACGTACCCCAGATGTATGATGATTTAATAATGGAACCTTTGCGTGCACCAAAAAAGGACGTCGCTCTTTGCGAATAGTTTGTATTACTTTTTCTAAAGCTTCGTAGCTTTCTATAAAATTTGCACCATCTATAGAAATCGCTTCTAAACCATGAAAGCCCTGTGCATACTGGTAAGCGTTTTGCGCTCTTGTTTCTGCTGCATTTGCAGAAATATCCCAGCCATTATCTTGCACTAAGTACAGTATAGGTAATTGTTTGAGTGCCGCCATTTGAAAAGCTTCGGCTATTTCGCCTTCGGTAACCGAAGCATCACCTAAAGAACAAACTGCTACAGGTAGCGCATGGTCTTGATCGCTTTTTTTAGCTGTATTTACGTTGTATAAACCCTGTTTTTCTATATACTGCATACCCATAGCAACACCTGTTGCTGGAATAGCTTGCATCCCTGTTGCTGAGGATTGATGTGGTATTTTAGGTTTATCTGCAAGCTTTAGGCTTGGGTGCGAATAATAGGTTCGTCCGCCAGAAAACGGATCGGCTTTCTTTGCCAGTAATTGCAACATCAAATCGTAAGGTTGCATTCCAAAAGCGAGTAACATTGCGTCATCTCTATAGTAAGGAAAGGCATAATCTTGTGGCAATAACTGTAAGCCTAAAGCTGTTTGTATGGCTTCATGCCCCCGAGATGTGGCGTGAACATACTTGGACACTTGCTTAAAATTTGCTTCATACAAACTAGCCAATGCTTTTGCTGTACAAAGATTTAAAAATGCCTTTTCTAAAATATCCTTATTCATAGTAACTAAATATCGTTAACTTAAGCTTTGATGTGAGTCATCCATTTTAGTTTATCTTCCATTTTACCAGAACGTACTCCGTCTAAAGTGTCTAACACCATTTTGCCTGTAGGGCTTTCTTTGGACACATGAATTACAGTATTTTTATATCCAATTTCTTCAATCATCGCAATACCAACTGCAGTTCCTGTTCCAAAAGCCTCTTCCAAACTCCCGTTACGAGCAGCTTCTATAATATCCTCAATAGCAATTGGACGTTCTATCACTTTATAGTTTTTGCTTCGCAATAGCTCAATAACGCTTAATCTTGTAATGCCATGTAAAATGGAACCATCTAAGTTTGGTGTAATAATTTCTCCATTAATTTTGAAAAAAATATTCATTGTTCCAACTTCTTGAATATAATTAAAGTTATTTGCATCTAACCATAATACTTGGTCGTAACCTTTTGCTTTAGCAAGCTCTGTTGGACGGATAGCTGCGGCATAATTTCCTGCAGCTTTTGCTTCTCCAGTTCCGCCATTGGCTGCTCTTATATATTTAGTTTCTGCATACAGTTTTATCCGTTTGCTATACAAAGGATTTGATGGCGAGGCTATAATCATAAATTTATAATGCGTTGCTGCCCGCATACCAATAAATGGCTCATCGGCGTACATAAAAGGTCTTAAATACAAAGCACTCCCTTCTTGCGGAGGAATCCAATTTTTTTCTAAAGCGACCAATTGCTTTAAGGCTTCTACAAACAAGGCTTCAGGAATGTGTGGCATTCCCATACGGTCTGCACTTAAATTTAAACGTGCAGCATTTTTTTCTGGGCGAAAAAGCATTGGTCTACCATCGGTATGTATTGTAGCTTTCATACCTTCAAAAATAGCTTGTCCATAATGCAAGGCCATTGCTGCTGGATGTGTTGGTATTAATTCTAAGGGTTCTATTCGCGGTGATACCCACTGCCCATTATCGTAATCACAAACAAACATATGATCTGTAAAAGTCTTGCCTAATGGAATATTATTAAAATCTAAAGCTTCTATTTTTGATTTTGTAACGGTTGTGGTTGTAATCGTGTAACTCATATTATTATGCATATTAAGGCATTGCGTGTTTAGTTATAATTTGGTTTTACTCTTTTTATTATTTATATCTTTCTATTAACATCAAATTGCTCAAAATAATCTGCAACACGACGTACAAAACTCCCTCCTAAAAAGCCATCTACAACTCTGTGGTCAAACGATAAGGACAGATACATCATACTGCGTATTGCAATTTCGTCGCCTTGCTCGGTTTCAATAACTTCTGGTCTCTTTTTTATAATACCTAAAGCCAAAATAGCAACTTCTGGTTGATTAATTATTGGTGTACCCATAAGGCTTCCAAACGTTCCTACATTAGAAATTGTAAAAGTGCTCCCCCCTATATCGTCTGCAACTAATTTATTTTCTCTCGATTTTTGAGCAAGTTCGTTTACATTTTCGGCTAATGTTTGTAGGTTTTTAGTCGCTGCATTTTTTACCACAGGAACAATTAAATTTCCGTTAGGTAATGCCGTTGCCATGCCTATATTAATTTCTTGTTTTACAATAATATTATGAGCATCGACCGAGGCATTTATATTAGGAAAATCTGTTATAGCTTTTGCCACTGCTTCAATAAACAGAGGTGTAAAGGTTAATCGCTCTCCATACTTATCCAAAAATGGCTTTTTATTCGCATTTCGCCAGTTTACCATATTCGTTAAATCTGCTTCTACATAGGCGGTAACATGTGGTGAGGTATGCTTTGAATACACCATATGATCTGCTATCATTTGGCGCATACGATCCATTTTTATTATTTTTCCTTTTCCTTTGTTTAGATGCAACTGCGGAATGCGATATGCTGTAGGATCGGCTTGTACTACTGGCTGGGCAAATTTGAAAGGGCGTCCTTCATTTATATATTGAAATACATCACTTTTGCGTAACCGTCCTTCATTGCCTGTTGCTGGAATTCGAGCTAGTTCCTCAAAACTTATGTGTTGTTGTTTTGCTATTGAAAGAATTAAGGGGGAAAAAAATGTATTTGTATTGGAGACCTTAAAAGGTCCAGGCACTTCTTTTATGGCTAATTTTGGTGGTTTAGGGTTTAGTTTAGGCACACTAGGTGTAACTTCTTTTTTACGGTCTTGTTTTGGTTTAGGGCTTGTGCTTTCAGAAAGTTCTAAAATAGCAATAACCTCTCCAACTGCAACAACATCTTTTGCTTGATGTATTGTTTTTATTAAAGTGCCGTTTGCTGTTGCAGGTACTTCGTTGTCGACCTTGTCTGTAGCAACTTCTAAAATAATATCGCCTTCTTCAAAAGCATCTCCCTCATTAATTAACCAATTAATAATTGTTCCTTCTGTGATACTCTCGCCCATTTTAGGCATTTTTAATTCTACTTTTGGCATTATTTTCACTAAGGGTTTATCATTATTTTTTCATAAATTCACGAAGTGTATGATACATATCGTCTTGTAGTGTCATTTGTTCAGGGATGTCTCGTAAGGGCTTTACTTCTTTTAGGCTCTCGTGACAGTCTTTTGGTAATTGTTGGTAAAGTTGTGTTCCTTTTGTTTTCCAAGCAATCATTTCGTCACTTACTTGTTTTATGATTTTGGCAGGATTACCAACAACTAGACTTCGCTTTGGTATTTTAGTTTCTGCTTTTACAAAAGTCATTGCGCCGATAATACACTCATCGCCAATTAAGGCATCATCCATTATTACGGCATTCATCCCAATAAGGCAATTACGCCCTAAATTAGCACCATGAATAATGGCACCATGCCCAATATGCGCACTCGATTTTAAGCATATTGATTTTCCAGGAAACATATGTACAGTACAATTTTCTTGCACATTAACACCGTCTTCTAGGATAATTTGTCCCCAATCGCCACGAATGGCAGCACCAGGCCCCACATAACAGTCTTTACCAATAATAACATTACCCGTTACTGCCGCTAAGGGATGTACAAAACTGGATTTGTGAACCACTGGAATGTATTTTTTAAAACTATAAATCATAATATTGTTCGCACATCGTTTATCGTTATAAAAGACGACTACTTAAATCCTTTTAATTTTTGTTTTGTAAATTCTGAAAGCACTAACTCACCACTAATAGCAGCACGTTTTGCCAATAAATCGTCCCAATGGTCTGTGCCTTGCCAAAATACTTTTTTCATCTCCCGCATTGCTTCTGGATTATAAGTACACAAATGCTCTGCTGTTGTTTTTACGGCCGAGTCTAATGCTTCATTACTTTCATAAACCTGTGTAAACAGTCCTTTTTGTTTTGCCCATTCGGCAGAATAAAAGGTATTGGCGTCTATTGCTATTTGCGACATAGCGCTTAATCCTATTTTACGCTCTATTGCTGGCCCAACCACAAAGGGACCTATTCCTATATTTAACTCACTTAACTTAATGGCTGCAAATTTTGATGCCATACAATAATCTGTGGATGCTGCTAAACCTACTCCTCCTCCAACAGTTTTACCTTGTATGCGTCCGATAATAAATTTTGGGCATTTGCGCATCGCATTAATGACTTTAGCAAAGCCAGAAAAAAAGATTTTTCCTGTGGCTTTATCGTCAATATTAATTAATTCTTTAAAGCTTGCTCCAGCGCAAAAGGTTCTGTCTTTTCCGCTTTTAAGCACAATCACTTTTATGGCTTTATTTAACCCTGCCTGTGTTATTGTTTGTGCTAATGTTGTTAGTATATTGCCTGGTAACGAATTGTGTGCAGGGTGAAAAAACTCGATGTATCCTACTTCGTTTTCTATATTTATGCTTACGTATGGGTCTGTCATTATAGCTATGCGTTTTATAAAACGATTTTTTACTTTATTTTTTAATTTCAATATACAAATACTATTCTTGATTATATCTATACTGGAAATGTTTTTTACAATAAATTAAATTGTTCAAAGTGATGGTTTAAATGCTTTCGTTCTAACAAATATGATTCATATTTGTTTAAGTTTCCAAAAACAAGATTTTTTAATGTGGCGTTAGGATTTGCTTTATAGTACTGTAGGTATTTTTCTCTTTGTGCTTTAAAGTTGTCAATCGCTGTTTTTAAATCTAGATGTTTTAAAGGGTCTAATTGATTTTTTTCTAATAAGGGAAAATTAGAGTTTTTAGGGAACTTTTCATAATTATAAAGACTGTGATGCACTTTATCTAAAATTTTTTGTGGGGTTGCAATTTCAAAATCTTGATATTCTCCAGAAGCAATTTTATAGGTGAACTCTAGATGCTCTATCATATGTTGCGCGGTCATTACACCCCATTTGGGGGTAGCATTTTCTTTCAATTTATTTAAGCAGTCCTCTATTTTTTCTTGTGTCATTTCAACAAAAACATTTTGCTTTTTCTGTACCATAGTTAAAATCGTTGCGACTGCTACCAGTTCATTTTCAGCATCAAATATTTCTACAAACCATTTTACAATTCCGCTAGGGTGTTCTGCCGAAGCAACATCCCTATCTATTTTTTGTTTACAAGTCAATCGAACATAAATAGTATCATTATGGTACAAGGGTCGCAAAAACCGGCACTCTTCTAATCCGTAGTTTGCAGATACAGGGCCTTTGTTAGGATATACAAACAATCCCGCTGCTGCAGAGATAATAAAATACCCGTGGGCTGTTCGTTTTTCAAAAATACTTCCATCTAAAGAGGTTATATCCGTATGAGCATAGAAATGGTCCCAAGTAACATTTGCAAAATTAATAATGTCTGTATCGGTAAGTGTGCGTTTGTGCGTTTTGATAGACATCCCTGGCTTGATATCTTCCCAGTGGTACTTAAATGGGTGCATTTCTGCCTCTTTATAAGCTGCCTTGGCTTGATAGATGCCTGTAATTTCTGTTAGTGTGGTTGGCGATCCTTGTATGGCAGTGCGCTGTAAGTAATGCTTTATACCTCGCATTCCTCCCATTTCTTCGCCGCCACCAGCACGTCCTGGTCCTCCGTGGACTAAGCTTGGTAATGGTGAACCATGTCCTGTACTTTCTTTAGCCATATCACGATTAATTACTAAAATACGCCCGTGGTGGCTTGCCGCATTGACGACATACGCCTTTGCAATATCGTCGTTATTAGTGGCAATAGACGATACTAAAGAGCCCTTGCCCATTTGTGCTAATGTAATTGCTTGGTCTAAATTTTCGTAGGGCATAAGGGTACTTACAGGACCAAATGCTTCACGTTCGTGAACGATTGTGTTCTCAAAGGGTTTATCTGTTCTCAATAGTACAGGACTTACAAAAGCGCCTTTTTTGGCATCTGCTCCAATGGTTTTTACTTGGTCTAAGTTACCATAAACAATGTGTGCTTCTTTTGTTAAGTCTGCTACTGAGTTCTTAATGGCTTCAACTTGTTGTTTACTAATTAATGCTCCCATACGGACTTCTTTAAGTCTAGGATCTCCAATTGTAATTTTGTCTAGAGCTTTGCTTAATGAGGTTTGTACTGCTTCAATTAAGTTTTCTGGAACAATAATTCGACGTATGGCTGTGCACTTTTGACCTGCCTTAACAGTCATTTCTTTTCTCACTTCTTTAATAAACAGGTCGAACTCTGGTGTTCCAGGGGTTGCATCTTCTCCTAAAATTGAGGCGTTTAGCGAATCAGCTTCCATTGTAAAAGGGACTGCTTCGTTAATAAGCCTTGGATGTGCTTTTAGCAAACGTCCTGTTTTTGCTGATCCCGTAAACGTTACAACATCTTGCGAGTTTAGGGTATCTAGGATGTTAGGGATTGTTCCGTTTATAATTTGTAAAGCACCCTCTGGCAAAATACCTGAGGTTATTATTTGCTTTGCAACTGCTTCTGCTAAATATGAGGATGAAGGTGCGGGTAATACGACTGCTGGAACGCCCGCCATCCAATTTACTGCGCATTTTTCTAGCATTCCCCAAACAGGGAAGTTAAATGCGTTAATGTGTACGGCAACTCCTCGTTTTGGCACCATAATATGATGTGCCATAAAACGACCTCCACGCGATAAATCGATAGGATCTCCTTCGACATGATAAGTTTGGTTGGGAAATAATTTTCTTAAGGATGCGTTGGCAAACAAATTTCCAAATCCACCTTCAATATCAATCCAACTATCTATTTTTGTAGCTCCTGTTTTGTAGCTTAATTCGTAAAAATCATTTTTACGCTTGTTAAGGTATAATGCTAAACTTTTAAGCATATTACCTCGTTCTTGAAATGTCATTTTACGGAGTATTTCGCCCCCTTTTGTTCTTCCATAATTTAATATTTCCGGAATATCTAAGCCTTCTGTGGCAACACTTGTAAATGTTTTGCCTGTAACTGCATCTTGTATTGGCAAGCCTTCTTCCTTGCCTTGTGTCCATTGTCCTTGGACGTAGTGCTCAATCTTACTAATCATATATTATCTAAAATGTTTGATTACTCTTTTTTTATTTTTGAAATTCTATTTTATAGTTTTCCAATTTGTCATTGATGATTTTTATTTTTTAGAGAGTTACGTTTTCTATAATTGCTGCATAACCTTGACCTACACCTACACACATAGTTATTAGGGCATATTTTTTATTTTGCGCTTTCAGTTCTAAAGCTGCCGAGTAAGCAATTCTTGTTCCAGTTACTCCTAGTGGGTGGCCAATAGCAATTGCACCTCCATTAGGGTTTAGCCTTGGATCATTGTCTGCTAGACCCCAAGCCCTGGTACAAGCCAAAGCCTGAGCGGCAAAGGCTTCGTTAAGCTCTATAACATCCATATCGTTCATGGTTAATCCTGCTTTTTGCAAGGCTTTATTAGAGGCATATACAGGGCCTATACCCATTATTCGAGGTTCTACACCAACTACTGCGGAGCTTACTATTCGTGCTAGTGGCTGTAATTTGTATGTATTTACTGCGGTTTGTGAAGCTATAATTGTAGCTGCTGCTCCATCGTTTAGTCCTGAGGAGTTTCCTGCGGTTACGCTTCCATTCTCTTTTTTAAAAGCTGCTCTTAGTTTTGCTAAAACCTCTAGCGATGTGTTTGGCTTTATAAACTCATCGTTAGAAAATTGAATTGCCTCTTTTTTACGTTGTGGAATTTGAACGTTAATTATTTCTTTTGCTAATCTCCCATTTTTTTGAGCTTTTGCTGCTTTCATTTGACTCCAATAGGCAAATTTATCTTGATCTTGTCTGGATATGTTGTATTTTTCTACAAGATTTTCGGCTGTATTCCCCATACCATCAGTGCCGTATCGTTGTTGCATTTTTGGGTTTATAAAACGCCAGCCAAAAGTAGAGTCGTACATTTTAGCATCGCTCCCAAAAGCTGTAGATGGTTTTGCCATAACATAAGGTCCACGAGTCATGTTCTCTACACCTCCAGAAATAAATAGTTCTCCATCGCCTGCTTTTATAGCTCTATTGGCATGGATTATTGCTGATAAGCCCGAACTACATAATCGGTTTACGGTTTCGCCGGGGACTGTAAAAGGCAATCCTGCAAGCAATGCACACATTCTTGCTACATTGCGATTGTCTTCTCCTGCTTGGTTAGCACAGCCCATAATAACATCATCGTAAGCTTCTTTTGGAATATTTGGGTTGCGCTTTACTAATTCTTCTATCACAATAGCACCTAAGTCGTCTGTACGAATTGTAGATAGTGTGCCTTTATAATTTCCTATTGGGGTTCTTATGCCATCTATAATGTATGCTTCCATATTCCCTTTTTTTACTGTTTTATTTAATCTTTATACGGTTTAGTTATTCACTTGGTTATTCTTTCCAATCTTTTTGGGTACGATACACGACACCTTTAAAAAGAGCTACTAATTCTTCTCCGCGTCTAACTTCTATAATATTAAAGCCTAATTTATTATTTACTTGTTCTATAACAGATTCTGCCACTAAGTAATCGCCTTCATCTAACGCTTTAATGTGATTAATACTCGTCTCTATAGAAACGGCATATTTACCATGGGTATTGGCTGCAAATCCAAAGGCTGTATCGGCTAAGGCATAACTTATGCCTCCATGGGCTTTGTTCATACTATTTAGCATGTTTTTTGTTATGGTTAAGCCTACTTTACAACGTCCAATTTCGCAGTCTATAATTTTAATCCCTAACCATGTACTATAGGGGTCTTGCGATAGCATTTTGTATGGAATTTGCTCGCCCTTCATCTAAAAAAAAGTTTTATGCTCTTTAGCCATTTTACGAAGTAATGGGCTACACCTGTAGCGGTCTTCGTGATACTCGTTGTACAATTTATCTAGCTCAGTAACACAGTAAGTTATGCCTTTTTGATCTGCCCAAGCTAGGAGTCCCTTAGGGTAGTTAACACCTTTGACCATAGCATTATCTATGTCTTTTGCAGAGGCTATGTTTAAAAACAAAGCGTCTGCGGCTTCATTAATGAGCATTATTAAAACTCTATTGAAAATTTGCGTTTTTAAAGTATCGCTAACTATCGGTGGGCTTATTGTATGATCTTCTATTTTTTTTCCATTAGCATCATATTTGTAATAGCCTATACCCGATTTTCGCCCTAAATATCCTGCTTCAGAAAAACGTTTTTGTGTAAACGAAGGCTTGTATCTTGGATCAAAATAAAACGCTGTAAATACTGTTTCTGTAACGGTATAATTAACATCATTTCCTATAAAGTCCATAAGTTCAAATGGTCCCATACGAAATCCCCCTAGGGATTTTAAGCTATGGTCTATCGTTGCAAAATCGGCTAGTCCTTCTTCATAAATCCGTAAGGCTTCTCCATAAAAAGGTCGTGCAACTCGGTTTACAATAAAGCCAGGGGTATCTTTAGCTACTGCAACTGTTTTGTTCCAGTTGGTTATTATTTCTGTAGTATCTTGGAGTACTTGGGGTTTGGTTTGTATTGCAGGAATTACCTCAACTAATCGCATTAAGGGTGCTGGGTTAAAAAAATGAATTCCGATACAGCGCTCCGGATTTTTTAATGCCGAGGCTATGGAGGCTATAGACAGGCTAGAGGTGTTTGAAGCAATAATACAGTGGTTAGGTACATAAGTTTCCAATTCTGAAAACACCTTTTTTTTAATTTCTAAGTTTTCAATAATAGCTTCAATAACCAAGTTCGAAGTTGATAAGGCTTTAAGTTGCGTTACGTAGGTTATGTTGTTTTGTATCCTTAATTTTTCGGGAGCATCAATACGGCCTTTTTGCACTAGGCGTGATAGTATTTTATCGAGAGTGGTTTCTGCTTTACGTAGTGCCTCTTTATTTGCGTCGTATAGTTTTACCGAGCAGCCAGATGTTGCTGCTACTTGTGCAATGCCACTACCCATAGTTCCGCTACCTATAATGCCTACGTTAAGGTTTTTTAGAGATTGTATTGGGCTTGTTATTTTATTGTTACTCATGCGTTGTAGTGCTAAGCTATTAATTTCCTTTAAAGTTTGGTTTGCGTTTTTCTATAAATGCAGCGACTCCTTCTGCATAGTCGTTGGTTTGTGCTGCTTCTATTTGCAACTCAGCTTCTAGGTCTAGTTGTTGATTAAGAGTATTTGTAACTGATTGATTGAACAATGTTTTAATCATCCCGAGGGCTTTTGTTGGCATATTGGCTAGTTTTAATGCTAGTTGTTGAACCTCATTTTCAAAATTCTCTAAGGACATGCATTTATAAATCATTCCTAAGCGTTCTGCTTCTGTTGCTGCAATTGTATCGCCTAACATTGCTAAGGCTAAGGCTTTTTGAAATCCTACTAAGCGTGGCAAAAAAAAGGTACCTCCGCTGTCTGGAACTAAGCCTATTAAGCTAAAGGCTTGAATAAAATTTACACGATCGTGTGCTACCACTATATCGCAAGCTAATGCTATATTGGCTCCTGCACCTGCGGCAACTCCATTTACAGCAGCTATAATGGGCTTTTTTATGGTGCGTAATTTTTTAATTATTGGATTATAATGAGCTTCTAATATTGTTTTAAATCCAGGGTTAGTGTTTGGGTCTGTCACTTCTTTTAAGTCTTGACCTGCGCAAAATGCTTTTCCGCTACCTGTTAGCACTATTGCCCTTACCAAGTTGTTATGTTCACAATGATCTAGAGTTTCTTGAAGTGAAAGTGCCATCTCTGTGTTAAAACTATTAAACGCCTTGGGTCTATTGAGCGTTATATAGGCTACTTGATGTTCAAGTTTTAAAAGAATTGAGTTTGTGTTCATGAGGTTGTTTTATTCTTAATAAAAATATTTTTGGTGTTAGTCGTTATGTCTAATAAAACTTCCTAATTGAGCAGATACTGTTGCTGATGGTGTTTTTGAGTTTTCCCAATTATAGTAATTTTTAGTATCAATCATTTTTAGTATTTCTAAATATGTAAAGGAACCAACATTATCCTCTAATACTTTTAAAATAGCTTCTTTTACTGTCATTTACTTTTGGTATTTTTTAAAAATTATACAAAACATAAGCTTATGCAATTTCATTTCAAACATTTAAAATAATCAAAAGGTTCTAGGCAGTCGTTACACTGAAACTGTGCTTTACAGGCTGTCGACCCAAACTGGCTTACTAGTCGTGTATTTTGAGATTTGCAATTGGTACATTTTACCATACGCTTTCCATTTAGCAAGACTTCTTTGTCTGCATTGGCTTCTAGTGGTGCAGCAATACCATAGGTTTCGAGAGCTTTTCGTCCTTTTGGTGTAATCCAATCGGTAGTCCATGCGGGTGCAAGTACTAACTCTATATGAGCATTATACCCTGCTTTGTTTAGTATTGTTTTTATATCGTCGCCTATAACATCCATTGCTGGACAGCCACTGTAAGTAGGTGTAATTTGGAGTTTTACTTCTTTTTTATCACTAATCGTTGCAGAACGCACCACCCCCATATCCATAATAGATAGTACAGGGATTTCTGGGTCTGAAACCTGTTCTAATATAGGGTATAATATGGGGTCTATATGCTGTAGGTTACTTTGCATAGTTACCACTCCATGTTTGGATATGTGCGTTGCATGTATTGTAAATCACTTAGTAAGTATCCTAAATGCTCTGTATGGATGCCGCTTTTACCTCCTTTTTGAAACCATTTTAATTTTGGAACTTCTAGTGCTGCTTCGGTAAGTAGGCTAGTCACTTTTTGGTAATATGCTTTTTTTAGCTGCGTTACATCTACGCCTATATGTTCTGTAACCATTGCTTTATCAGCTTCTGTTTGATGAAACAACTCATCGGTATAAGTCCAAAGTGTATTAACTGCATTTTGTATTTTGAGCTTACTTTCATTAGTTCCGTCTCCCAAACGCTTTATCCAATCTGAAGAAAAGCGCTGGTGATAACTCACTTCTTTTATAGATTTTGTGGCTATAGCAGATAGTGTTATATCATGACTTGACTGTAATGCTGTTAAAAACATTGCATGATAAACATCAAACAAATACTGACGCGCTATGGTGTAGGCAAAATCTGTATTGGGTTGTTCTACTAATAATACGTTGAGGTAATCTCGTTCTTTTCTAAGCATTGCAATATCGTCTTCGGTTCTACCATCGCCCGCTATTTTTGCTGCGTACTGATAGTAACTTCGTACTTGCCCAAATAAGTCTAAAGAAATATTGGTACAAGCAATATCGATTTCTAAACTTGGACCATGCCCCGTTAACTCGCCCATTCGTTGGCCAAGGATTAAACTGTTGTCTGCTATTCCAAGAATGTAGTTATATAAATTTTCTTTCATTTTAGTCTTTTAGGCAATATGCTTTTTTGATTTTAAATGTGTTTTAGTTTCTTCCTAAAATTTATTACATATGTTTTACCTCGTCTGGTAAGTCGTAAAATGTTGGGTGGCGATAGACCTTGTCTTGTGCGGGTTCAAACAATTCCCCATGGTGTTCTGGGTTTGAGGCTGTAATATGTTTTGATTTCACGACCCAAATGCTTACGCCTTCATTTCTTCTGGTGTAAACGTCTCTTGCATTTTCTAATGCCATATCTTCGTCTGCTGCGTGAAGGCTTCCAAAGTGGCGATGTTCTAATCCATTTTTACTTCTAACAAAGACTTCCCAAAGTGGCCAGTTTTTTTTCATATATTATCTTTTTTAAACGGCTTGTCGTTGTTTTTTAGTAGCTTTTTTATCTGCGTAAGCAACTGCGGCGTCTCTTACCCACTCGCCATTGTTCCAAGCATTAACTCTTGCATCAATTCGTTCTTTATTACAGGGGCCATGTCCTTTTACAACTTGCCAGAACTCATCCCAATTAATTTCTCCAAAATCGTAGCTACCTCTTTCTTCATTCCATTTTAAATTCGGATCCGGAATAGTTAGTCCAATTAAGTCTGCTTGGGGTACAGTTTGATCTATAAATTGCTGACGTAAATCGTCGTTAGATTTTCGTTTTAGTTTCCATTTCATAGACTGTTCTGTATGCACTGATTCTGCGTCTGTAGGTCCCAGCATCATTAAGGATGGCCACCACCAGCGGTTTAGAGCATCTTGCGCTAGTTCTTTTTGTTCGGGTGTTCCGTTTGCTAGTTTCATCATGATTTCAAAACCTTGTCTTTGATGAAAACTTTCTTCTTTACACACACGAATCATTGCTCTTGCATAAGGACCATAGGAGGTACTACATAAAGGGACTTGGTTAATAATCGCTGCACCATCTACAAGCCAGCCAATGGCTCCCATGTCGGCCCAAGTTATAGTGGGATAATTAAAAATACTAGAGTATTTTGCTTTACCTGTATGTAATTGTTCATAAAGTTCGTTTCGGGATACCCCTAGAGTTTCGCAGGCACTATATAAGTATAATCCATGGCCTGCTTCGTCTTGTACTTTTGCCAATAGAGCTACTTTTCGTCTTAGCGAGGGCGCTCTTGTAATCCAGTTTCCTTCTGGGAGCATTCCAACAATTTCAGAGTGTGCGTGCTGCGATATTTGCCTAATATGTGTTTTACGGTATTTTTCTGGCATCCAATCTTTAGGCTCAATTTTTTCGTCGCGAGCTATACGGGCTTCAAATTGTTGTTCTAAATTTTTTATTTGTTCTTCACTCATAACTTGTATGTGTTTACATTAAAAACTCAAGGGTTATACATCAAAGTCTACAACTACTTTTTTTGATATTGGTACTGCTTGACAGCTTAATACTAGGTTTCTAGCGACTTCATTTTCGTCTAGGGCGTAGTTAACTTTCATGGTAACTTCTCCTTTTTTTACTTCGCACTTGCAGGTGCTACAAACGCCGCCTTTGCAAGCAAAAGGCAAATCTGCTCCTGCGGCTAATGCGCCGTCTAGAATATTATCGTGCTGATCTTCCATAACAAAATGAAATTCTTTTCCACTATCTATAATGGTAACTTCGGTGCCCTCTACTTTGCGGTCTAAAATTTGGGCAATTTGCGCACTGGGAATTTCTGTTCCTAAAAAAAACAACTCGTAATGTATATTCTCTTTAGCAAGACCCTTTGCTTGTAAGTGATCTCTAATTAAGAAAATCATATCTTGCGGTCCGCAAATAAAACAATGATTTGTATTGGCAACATCAATAAATGTATTGGTAAGTAGCTCTAATTTATCTTGATTAAAACGACCGTTTAAAAATGGAATATCTCGCTGCTCTTTAGTTAAAAAATAAAACACTTGAAAACGCTCAGGGAATATATTCTTTAAGGCTTCTATGGCTTCTTTAAAAATGATGGATTTTACAGTTCTATTTAAATAAAACAACTTAAAAGTACTCTTTGGTTCAGCATATAAGTGTGTTTTTATAATAGACAATATGGGAGTAATACCACTTCCTGCGGCAAAGGCAATATGATGTTTTGTTGTGTTTGCGTCTACTTCTACAAAAAAGTTTCCTGCTGGAGGCATGAGTTCTAAGGTATCTCCTTTTTTTAATTTGGTATTGACGTATGTCGAAAATACTCCGCCTTGAATTTGCTTTACTGCTACCTTCCACTGTCTGTCTATTGGACTAGAGCAAAGGGAGTAGGAACGACGTACATCCTCGCCATTAATGTGTTTTCGCAGGGTTAAATATTGCCCTTGTTTAAAGCTAAACTTTTGTTTATGTGCCTCTGGAATATCAAAGCACACTACCGAACAATCGCTGGTGTCTTTGTAAATATCTTTAATTGGTATTGAAAAAAAATCTGCCATTTTTGATGTTTCCACAAACTAACACCTGTTAGTTTGTGATACAAAGATACAATATTATTTGCTAACTATTTGTTAATTCCTCCTATAAGTATCCTTGTTAATTTATGAGCGAGCTGATCTGTATCTTCTTGTTTTTTAGAAACCCATACATAAAGTGACCGTAGGGTTGAGAGGACTGAAAAAAGGATAATATCTGGGTTTGAGTTTACAATTTCGTTATTGGCGATGCCTTGCGTTATAATTTTTCTAAAATTATATTCGTAATCATTTCTTAATTTTAGATAGTATTCCAATTGTTCTTCTAAGTGCATCCAATCTTTATTTAGAGATGCCATACCGTTTGTGTTGTTAACAGCAATAGTGACGTGCAATGTAATAATTTGCTTTAATTTTTGAATGCTTGTTGTTGTATTCGATTTTAAAATATCTTGCATCCCTTTTGTAAATTGCTCTGCCAAAGCAATAATAATACTGTTCAAAATGTCTTGCTTAGAACTAATATGATTGTACAAGCTAGCGGCCTTAATCCCCATGGCTGTCGCTATGTCTCGCATGGTTACAGCACTGTAGCCTTTTTCGTTAAACAAAACGGCGGCGGTTTTAATAATTTCTTCTTTACGCGTTTCTACTTTCATAATACTACACGAAGATACATAAATGTTATAATTCTCTACTTTAATTTAGTAGCTTTGCCTTTAGGACTATTTTTTTATGAAAACTATTGCATCCAATCCGTTAATAGATCGATTACCACCACATTTAAAGCAATTTATAAAACCTCAGCAGTACGACAATTATACTGCAATAAACCAAGCTGTTTGGCGGTTTGTAATTCGGAAAAGCATTTCGTACTTGTCGCAAGTTGCTCACGAATCGTATCGTGATGGTTTAGAAAAAACAGGGATTTCTATTAATCGTATTCCTAGTATGTACGGTATGAACCGTATTTTAAAAGCAATTGGTTGGGCCGCTGTAGCAGTAGATGGTTTTATTCCACCAAATGCTTTTATGGAGTTTCAGGCTTATAAAGTTTTGGTTATTGCTAGTGATATTAGACAGTTAGAACATATAGAGTACACGCCTGCTCCAGATATTATTCATGAAGCTGCTGGGCATGCTCCTATTATTGCAAATCCAGATTATGCCGAGTATTTACGACGTTTTGGAGCCATTGGAGCCAAAGCCATACTATCGGCTCATGATAATGATATGTACAATGCTGTTAGGGCATTATCTATCTTGAAAGAAACACCCAATACACCTCAAACCGAAATTGATGCTGCGAACGCCTTAGTAAACGAATTACAAAACAAAAACGTAGCACCCTCTGAGATGGCACAAATCCGAAATTTACACTGGTGGACTGTAGAGTACGGACTAATTGGTAGTCTAGACAAACCAAAAATTTACGGTGCTGGCTTACTATCGTCTATAGGCGAGAGTCGTTGGTGCATGTCTAACAAAGTAAAAAAGATACCCTACTCTATTAAAGCAGCCACACAAGGGTTTGACATTACCAAGCCACAGCCGCAATTGTATGTTACCCCAGATTTTTCTTACCTTATGGAAGTACTAGAAGAATTTACCAGTACAATGGCATTACGAAAAGGTGGTTTTAGAGGCTTACAAAAGCTTATTGACTCTAAAAAAATAGGAACAATAGAGCTTAGTACTGGGCTACAAATTTCGGGGGTATTTACACAAATGATTACCGACGAAGACAATAAAGTTGTTTTTTTTAAAACCGAAGGCCCTACGGCTTTAGCCAATAGAGAAAAAGAGTTAATTGGTCATGGCACAACAGCGCATCAACATGGATTTAGTTCGCCTATTGGAAAACTAAAAGGAATCAACTTAGCTATTGAAGACATGGGACCTCGCGACTTAAAGGCTTATAACTTTTACGATAACAAGCGCATTGCTTTTGAATATGAAAGCGGCATTACAGTTGAAGGCTTAAATATTACAGGCATTAGAAATCTTAACGGCAAACTTATTTTAATTCAGTTTGAAGATTGTACCGTAAGTTACAAAGATGATATTTTGTTCAAGCCAGAATATGGCACTTTTGATCTTGCTGTGGGCTCTGAAATTGTATCGGCTTATGCGGGGAGTGCCGATTTTAGATCTTTCGATGATTTATACCACCTACCAGCTCCCAAACCAGTAAGTACCGAAAAAAATCCTGCGACTAATAAGCTTGAGGCTTTGTACTTAAAAACAAGAATTGCTAGAGAAAATAAATGTTATAATGAATCTGAAATTACAGCAATATCAGAACAAATTAAAGCACAGCATCCTAATGATTGGTTATTACATTTAGAATTGTTAGAACTGTCTAAAGCTGGAAATTTTGACTCCCTAAGCAGCGCCATAGTAGTCTATTTAGAGCACTTAAAGTCTCAACAACCTAATATTGCTCATTTAATTAACTCGGGGATGCTACTTCTAAACGAATAGGCTATTTCTTTTGATAATTTATTAGTTCAAAATATCTTTTAAACTATACTTTACTACTTTTTCTTCAGTATAACTCGTTCCTATCAAAAACTCATTAGTTTCATCTACACTAATAAAATTTAAAACTTCGTTGACATCTATTAACCTGAGTTCGATTAATAATTAGACAGATTTCTATTGGGAAAAAGGCAGATTTTTAGTAAATTAAGGCATTGAAATTCAATTTATTAATCTAAAAAACTGCCTATGTATTGTTACTCTAAAATTACGAACTTATTTTGTGTTATCGATGAATTTTGTAAAGAATATGACCTAATTGTAGATAAAGCTCTGCTGGGTAACATTTCCAAACGTCCACCTATTATGTCAAAAAGCGAAGTGATTACTATTACAGTACTGTTTCACTTAAGCAATTTTAGAACTTTTAAACACTTTTATATTTAC